>CBIMJC010000019.1:0-23981 GCA_966244125.1 uncultured Rheinheimera sp. | reverse complement strand
CTCAGCACCTGAATACTGCCAGGCAGCTTTTGCAACTCAAGCTTACGAAAATCCCCTTGCACCAGAATACGTTCTACCGCTTGTTCTGTTGAAGCTTGCTCTGCAGCAAAAACTGTTGTGGATAAGGCGGCCAGAATAGCTAAGGATAAATAAGAAACTTTTTTCCCAAAGTAATTGAAGTCACAACGAGGCGACAAGTAAACGAGTCCCCATGAACATAGTCGTCCTATGTGATTGGGGCGAGAGAGCGCAGGCAACAAAGTTGTGGCTTTAAGTACGAAGGGCAAAGACATATGATTCTACTCCATATCAAAAAACAGATAGATGTAGGATCACCAAAGCAAAAGGAATACAGAAGTACCATCCCTCCGCCGGTATGATCCGGATCAGGTTCGAAGGGTTCGCGTTTGACGGCGTCTCAGCTAAAAGCACCCCTTGGTTCGCGGCGCAGTGTATCGGCTTTTTTTCAGACAGGCAATTGCCAGATCGACACCCTGATGCAGATCTGGCTTACGAATTAAATCAAAGCAGGTAAATACCAGCTGGCAATAGAGAAATAAATCACTACACCAGCCACGTCGGCGATGGACGTAATCAAAGGTCCGCTGGCGGTGGCCGGGTCCATGCCAAAACGGCTGAGCAAAAAGGGTAAAGATAAACCCACTAAGCTTCCCACCAGCACCACAATCAGCATAGTAGCGGCGACCACCAGCGCTATATCCAGGCCACCACGCCAGTAGCCCAGCGCATAAACAGCAAGCGCCATAGTCAAACCTAATAAACCCGCCACCAGCACTTCTTTCCCCAACATCTTGCCCCAGTGGCGTAATTTAATATCACCCGTAGCTAAAGCCCGCACCATCAAAGTACCGGACTGAGCGCCGGCATTACCACTACTGGCAATCAATAACGGCAGGAAAAACAACAAAGCTATATGTTCAGAAATAATTTGTTCAAAAGCGGCTAAACCTGCACCTGAAAAAATATTGCCAAACACCAGCACCACCAGCCAGACCACACGTTTGCGGTATAACAGGCTGATTTTGGCATCTTTGACACTGCCTTCCAGCTTGCCGATAGTAGCGGTTTTGTGAAAGTCTTCGGTCGCTTCGGCAGCTGCTACGTCCATCGCGTCATCGTGGGTGACTATGCCTACTAACTGCCCTTGCGCATTGACCACAGGAATAGCTATTAAATCGTACTTCGCGATCAGGGACGCTACTTCTTCCTGCTCCGTATCCACTTTGACATGAATAGGATCGTGTTTCATTACGTCATCAACCAGCGCATAGGTCGGTGCCAGAATAAGCTCACGCAAAGACAAAGCACCAATCAAAGTGCGGTCCTGGCTCACCACATAAGACAGGTAAATGGTTTCTTTGTCCGGTGCTTCGTTGCGTAGCACCTCTATGGCTTGAGTCACAGTTAAATCCGGCGACAACATGGCGTAGTCTGAACTCATAATGGCACCGGCTGTGCCTTCAGAGTATGACGACAAGCTCAGCACATCATCGCGTTCTGCTTGCGCCAAAGCAGGCAACAAGGCTTGTTTTTGTGCATCAGACAGCTTATTAAACAAATCTGCCCGTTCATCAGACGACATCTGACGAATCACAGGGGTGAAGTCCTGCCGACGCACTGTATGAGCCAGTTCTACCTGCTGCTCTTCAGGTAAATAACTGAAAACTTCCGCTTGTGTACTTAACGGAAAACAACTCAAGAGTTGCCACTGATGTGCTGTGGAAAACTCGGCCAAAGCACCGGCTAAATCAGCTGCGTGGGTATCAGCCAAACGCACAGATAATACAGAGAAATCACCACTCTCCAGAGCAGCACGTAAGGTATGGATCAGAACTAAGGGTTCCATGTTTTCACCTCGAACTACGGGCCGTAGTCGCAAGGTTCAGACAAACCAGCGGTCTACAGCAAAACTACAGGGTTAAGTTGTATGTCAGGCTAAGCCTGTGACTGGGTACGTCCATAAAAACGGAACTCTCCTATGCAAATGGGCAGGAATATCAGCTTAACTTATTGCTGATACAGCAAAAAACGAGCATCATTTTACTCCTGTAACCACTTAACCTCAACTTAATAGCGGCCAGAAGTATGCATTTTAGTGCAGGCTGTACCGAACGCTAAAAGGACATCAGATGTTTGGCGACAATAAAGCGCTGTGGTGGCAACCTCAAACTTTGTTAAATGAACAAAGCTGTAAAATTCAGCTGGGGCCGTTGCTGATCTTTTTACAACGTAAAGCCGGCGAATGGCGTCTTGCTACTGAATTGCTGAGTCATGCAGAACACCAGGATCTGGCATCTGAATTGCTGCCACAATGGCCACAGCATCGTCTGGCCAGCCGTTTTGTCTTTGAAAACGAACCCTTGCAATTTTGCCTGAAACCTCTGCTGGCCGATCGGCCTGTAGTGGTGAAAACTCATCAGCCTGTTTACGTGCCGCCCGGTGAACAAGTGACCTTCTATATCAGTAGTCCTGTCAGTATCCGGATTGAACTGCAGCAACCGGATTTAATGCTGCAGGAAGTACAAAGCCAGCGCTTATCTGACACCTGGTTTGGTCCTAATACACAAGTAGGCGAACTCTGTTATGCCGATAAAACTCAGGCCAGACATAGCAAAGAAGAGTTGCCAAGACGGGTGCATAAAGCTGTGACTCCTGTCACAGTGAAAAATAACTCCAGCCAGATGATGAGCATAGAAAAACTCAGTTTGCCTGTACCTTATTTATCCTTGTATGGCCTGGCTGATGGCAGTTTGTGGACAGATCAGGTGCTGCTGGATCATCAGGATGATGCTGAACTCAGTCAGTTGCGCATCAGTAAAAAAATGCCGGCTGGTTCAGATGGCGCTGAACGATTAGCAAAACCCCGTTTGCATATGGAAAAACATGGTCTGTTCCGCGCTTTCAGTGATTTATTTGCTCATGCAACAAGCAGGGGTTCTTTATGATTGATCTGATCATTAACTATCTGGATTCAGACAAATTTCTGTCTTTAATGCAGGCTGGGCTGCTGTTTATTATCGGCTTTTTAGCCGCCAGTTTATTATCCCGCGCTGTCTACAAAGTCTGCTTAAAACGTTTTAGCCCCCATCATGCCAGTTTAAGCCGCCGTCTGGTGTACTGGCTGGTATTAGCCCTGTTTATCGCCAGCGGTTTAAAACAACTGGGGTTTAATTTAGGGGTGTTACTAGGGGCTGCAGGTGTCTTGTCTGTTGCCATAGGTTTTGCGTCTCAAACCTCAGTGTCGAACCTGATTAGTGGTTTGTTTTTAATAGGCGAGCGGCCTTTTCAGATAGGCGACACCATTCAGGTAGGCAATACCACGGGGGAAATTTTATCCATCGATTTGTTGTCTATTAAATTACGCACCTTCGATAACCTTTTTGTCCGTATTCCCAACGAAAGTCTGATTAAAACCGAAGTGACTAACTTAACCCGCTTTCCTATCCGCCGGCTGGATCTGAAAATTGGTGTAGCCTACAAAGAAAATGTCAGCCAGGTGCGGCAAGTGTTACTTAAAGTGGCGGAGCAAAATCCTTTGAGTCTGGATGAACCTGTTCCAGTATTTCAGTTTTTGAATTTTGCTGAATCCTCGCTGGATTTACAGTTTTCAGTCTGGACCAGAAAAGAAAACTACAGAGAACTACGCACTTCATTACTGGAGGAGATAAAACTGGCCTTTGATCAGCACGGCATTGATTTACCTTTTCCGCAGCGGGAGCTCAGCCTGAGCCAAAGTGCTTTGGCAGCATTACGCCCGCAGGGGCATAACAAGACTTAACCAGAGGTCGATCAAAGAGCTCAGCCTTTTTCCTGCCATCTGCGGAAAATTGTGTCATGATAAAACTCAATCAACAGGAATGGATGTTGTAGTCTTGAAGATGCCGAAGATGTATAGCCTTAGTTTATGGAAGCCGCTGACTGCGGCTCTAGCCTGTGCCTTGCTGAGTCTAAGCTTCCCAACACTCGCATCAGAGTCATGCTCCCCTGTGGCAGATCCTGCTGATTTTAGTGCCTATCAGGGACAACAGATCAAAGATGTCCGCTTCATCCGCAACGATGTGTTTGATTTGGAACAAGACAACACCTACTGGTTTCATCGCTTTGCGAACCGTACTCATATGATCACCAAAGAAGCCACACTGCAGGAAGATGTGTTGTTTAAAACCGGTGATGCGCTGGATGCGGATAGTCTGGCAGAAACCGAACGTTTGTTAAGAACCAGGCGTTATCTGCGTAAAGTCGAAGTACGGGTCTCACATCAGTGTTCGGATCAACAGGTGATAGTAACCATCACCAGTTGGGATAACTGGTCCTTGTTACCCAAAATCTCAGCCAGCCGTGAAGGCGGAGAAAGCCGCTCTACTTTTGGTCTGGCTGAAGATAACCTGTTTGGAACAGGCAACCAAATCAACCTCGATTATGAACATGACAGCGAACGCACCAGCTATTTACTGAATTTCCATTCGCCCAATATGTTTGGTAGTCACTGGGGTTTAAACACCCGTTACGCTGATAAATCTGATGGTGAATCTTACTTAATTGCCGTCGAAAAACCTTTTTACCGCCTCAACGCCCCCTGGTCTTTTGCCCTGACGTTAGAGCAGGACAGTGAGGATATTAATGAGTACCTACGGGGGGATGAAGCCAACGAATTTCAGAAGCAAAAACGCTTTTTTGATCTTCAGGGGGGCTTGAAAGTATCTGCCGCAAACAACTGGGTGCAACGTGTTTTTGTTGGCGCTACCCACAACGAAGTACAATTTGAACAAACACCGGATACCTTGTTTGGCACACCAGCAAAACGTGATTTATCCCAGTTTTGGTTGGCCTGGCAGTATTTGGAATCCGATTACAGGCAAATGTTTAATATCTACCAGTTTAACAGGGTAGAAGACATCAACTTAGGCTGGCAGGCTGACATAAAACTGGCGTATCTAGCTCCTATGCTGGGCGCTGACGACAACGGCTGGCAAATCACAGCCTCGGCTTACAAGGCCACAGAACTCACAGCAGATAACTATCTGCTGACTTCAGCCTCCGCCAGTCAGCTGGAACAGGCCGGCCTCAGCCAGAGCCTGATTAAAACCCATCTGATGTTAATTCATAAATTTGACCCGCAGCATAGTCTGGTCGGCCAGCTGACGTACCAGTACGGCCATGATTTATTCCGTGATGAGCGCTTGAGTTTAGGTGGCGACACTGGGCTGCGGGCTTTCCCTTTGTATTATCAAACCGGTGAACGTCTGGCATTGGCTACTATGGAATACCGCTATTACAGCAATGTATCCATAGCGCAGATTTTTGATGTGGGCTACGCCAGCTTCGCCGATATGGGCCGCACCTGGGGCGACAACCCGGATTTACCAGGTAGCTCAGGCGATCAAACTTTGTATGGTATAGGTGCCGGCATACGTTTGCTGTCCAGCCACAGCAGCCGAGGCACCATGATCCATATTGATCTCACCAAAGCCTTTGGTGGTGACGATGATTTATCCGGTGTGGAATGGCGGATTTTGGCCAAACAAAGTTTCTAATGTTCGCCCTGACATTGTGGGCAATAGACAGTACTGCGCTGACCTAAACGTATTTCTTTCAGTTCAGTGTTACAACTAAAACACTCCTCGCCCCCCCGGCCATATACCAATAATTGCTGGGCAAAATAACCGGGCTTGCCATCAGCCTGACTAAAGTCTTTTAAGGTAGTACCACCTTGAGTAATAGCTTTGGCCAGAATTTGTTTGACCACCTGCACCAGCAACTCTGCTTTTTCTGACGTCAGCTGATTCGCCGGCATTTTGGGGTGAATACCAGCCTGAAACAAAGCTTCATTGGCATAGATATTACCCACTCCCACCACCACGTGATTATCCATCAGCACCAGTTTGATGGCGCTACTGCGTTTTTGACAGGCTGCTAACAACATAGCGGCATGAAAATCGCTGAGCAAAGGCTCAGGCCCTAAATTCGCCATCAGGGTATGTACCGTATCTTTCGGCTGCCACAATACAGCGCCAAAGCGTCTGGTGTCGTTTAAACGCAGCACTAAGCCATTACTTAAATAAATATCGACATGATCATGTTTCCCGGCAGGTGTCACTGCAGGTACCACTTTCAGATGACCAGACATGCCAAGGTGGATAATCAATTCGCCTTCCGGCAAATGAATAAGCAGGTATTTCGCCCGCCTGGTCACATCAAGCACGGGCTGTTGCTTAATCTGAAGCACTTCATCTGGTATGAGCCAGCGCAGCTGGCGCTGCCGCACTACTACTTTTTCGATGCGTTGCTGTTGTACATGGGGGCTGATACCTAAACGGGACACTTCTACTTCTGGTAATTCTGGCATAACAGCCTCAACGTAAAACGGATGGGAACAATAAGTCGGCCTGACCTGGTGGCAAACGGTACCACAAATCGGCTTCTACAGCTTTTAACCACTGATAATCACCAGCCTGATACAACTGCCATTGCTGCTGTGCAGGTTTACCTGTTAACCAGACTGACACTTCAGTCACCAGCACAGGATTGATGGGGTTCAGCGGCGATTTCTCCGGTAAAGTCGCCTGCTGCCACTGTAGCAATAAACTACTTAATTGTTCGTCGGTCAAAACCTGGGGCACAGAGCGCCATTCAGGCCCTGCCCGTTCAATCTTGTATTTTGGAAAGTGCAAAGCCAGTAAAGTCTGGCTGAAAGAGACCAAACTAGTCGCTGGCTCATTGCGCTGTTGTTTTAAATATTCAGGCACGCCGACAAACAGGGTGATTAAAATCACCACTGTGTAAATCATGACGTTATTCCAGCCTTTTTGGCTTAAACGGATCATAGAGATAAAAACCAGAACAAAAGAAAAACAGCAGTGTAAACCAGAGACAGGCGGAACAACCAGAAGAAATACAAACGCAGAGTGCTAAAACGGAAAGACAAAATGGCCCGGCAGGGTGAGCGCCACGGATGGCGGCGAATAAAAAAACCCGACTTGCGCCGGGTTTTTTCAGTTCAATTACTTGATTTTCGCTTCTTTGAAAATCACGTGCTTACGCACTTTAGGATCGAACTTTTTGATTTCCATTTTTTCTGGCATGGTGCGTTTGTTCTTCGTTGTTGTATAGAAGAAGCCAGTACCAGCAGAAGAAACTAAACGAATTTTATCGCGCATAATTTAATTCCTTAAACCTTCTGACCTTTAGCACGCAGATCGGCTAAAACAGTATCGATGCCATTTTTGTCGATGATACGCATACCACGAGTAGAAATACGTAAAGTCACAAAACGGTTTTCGCTTTCAACCCAGAAACGGTGAGTTTGCAGGTTAGGCAGGAAACGGCGCTTAGTTGCGTTGTTGGCGTGTGAACGACGGTTACCTACCATCGGACCCTTACCAGTGATTTGGCACACTCTAGACATGTCAATGTTTCTCCAAAATTACTTCAGCTCGAGCTTCGTTCATCCTTCTGGCCAAGAAGAATGCCCCGGATTTCTGAAAGGGCGCAATTTATACACGAAAGCCTGATCAAATTCAAGCAAATCTGTACGGTTCAGGCGATCGTTTGCACATCCAAACTTCAGACCTTTATAGCCAGCCGCGTTCGGCAAAGGAAATAACCTCTGCATCACCTACCACAAAATGATCCAGCAACTTGATGTCAACCAGAGACATGGCTTGAGTCAGGCGTTCCGTTATCACCCGATCGGCACGGCTCGGCTCTGCAACTCCGGATGGATGATTGTGAGCCAAAATAACGGCGGCGGCATTATGCGCTAAAGCACTCTGAACTACAATACGCGGATACACTGGAGATGCATCAATAGTGCCGAAAAATAACGGTTCGGCGCAAATAAGCCGGTGTTGGCTGTCTAAATACAACAACATAAACACTTCACGTTTTTGCGCCGCTAAACTTTGTTGTAAATACCGCTTCACCAAAGCAGGTTCAGTAAAGACGGTATCACGCTGCATGCTTTGCACCAGATAGCGTCGGCTAAGTTCCATAACTGCCTGTAACTGCACATATTTTGCCTGACCTAAACCATGGCCTTTGCAAAACTCCTTCTGACTGGCTGCTAATAAAGGTCGAAGTCCACCAAACTGATGCAATAAAGAACGGGACAATTCCACCGCATCCATACCAGCCACACCAGTACGTAAAAAAATAGCCAGCAATTCGCCGTCCGATAAATGTTCTGCGCCATGCGCCAGCAGTTTTTCTCTTGGCCTTTCACCTTCAGGCCAGCTTTTGATACTCATCTTCGCCTCCTTGAGTTTTTGTTTTCCTTCATCTTTCCGTGTTATCTTAACGCCCACTTAACCCCTTTTTGCTGCGACAGACATGGCACTATTACTGGCAGGAAAACGCATTTTATTAGGCATTAGCGGCGGTATTGCCGCTTACAAAAGTGCCGACTTAATTCGCCGTCTGAAAGAACGAGGCGCTGAAGTACGGGTCATTCAAACCGACGCAGCGCGCGAATTTATTACGCCTTTAACCTTGCAGGCTTTATCCGGTCATCCGGTGGCCAACAGTCTGCTCGACCCTGCTGCCGAAGCCGCTATGGGCCATATAGAGTTAGCCAAATGGGCCGATTTATTACTGATAGCTCCAGCTTCGGCTGATTTAATTGCCCGCTTAGCCCATGGTCTGGCCAACGATTTACTCAGCACCTGTGTACTGGCAACAGATGCCCCAGTGGCTGTGGCTCCGGCGATGAATCAGCAGATGTATAAAAATATAGCCACCAAACACAACATAGACACATTAAAGTCACGTAATTTTTACATTTGGGGGCCAGCCGCAGGTGAACAAGCTTGTGGTGATGTCGGCATGGGCCGGATGTTAGAACCTTTGCAGCTGGTGGATTTAGTACTTGAGCATTTTGCGCCGCGAGTTCAGCCTTTAACTGGCGTATCGTTGGTAATTACCGCTGGCCCGACCCGCGAGCCGATAGACCCGGTGCGTTATATCTCTAATCACAGCTCAGGCAAAATGGGTTTTGCTTTGGCTGATGCCGCAGCACGCTTAGGGGCTGACGTGACTTTAATCGCAGGACCAGTGCTGCTCAAAACTCCTGATCAGGTAAAACGTATTGACGTGGTCACAGCAGACGAGATGTATCAGGTCGCATTAGAGCAGGCAGTCAACGCAAGCATCTTTATTGGCTGCGCCGCGGTAGCAGATTATAAAGTGGCGCAGGTAGCGACACAGAAGCTGAAAAAAACCAGCGACGACAGCACCAGCCTGACCTTAATAAAAAACCCGGACATTATTGCCGCTGTGGCTGCATTAACCTCACAACGTCCTTTTACTGTAGGTTTTGCCGCTGAAACTCAGGATGTGGCTAATTATGCCCGCCAGAAACTGGCGAAGAAAAAACTGGACTTGATTTGCGCCAACGACGTATCCCTATCGAACCAGGGCTTTAACAGCGAACAAAATGCTCTCACTGTATTTTGGGCCGACGGCGAACAGCAGTTTGGTTTACAAGCCAAAACAGAGCTGGCACACCAACTTCTTTTATTGATTAACGAGCGTTATCTGCATGAAAAAAGCCATTGATTTAAAAATTCTCGACCCACGTATCGGCACTGAATTCCCATTACCGGCTTACGCCACACCGGGCAGTGCTGGTTTAGATTTACGGGCTTGTCTGGATGCGGAAATACAACTGGCTCCTGGCCAAACCACACTGCTCCCAACAGGTTTGGCTATTCATATTGGTGACGCAAATTTATGCGCCACTATACTGCCACGCTCTGGTTTAGGTCATAAACACGGCATAGTGTTGGGTAACTTAGTGGGTTTAATCGACTCGGACTATCAGGGTCAGTTAATGGTGTCTATGTGGAACCGCTCGCAGGAACATTTCACTATTCAGCCGGGTGATCGTATTGCTCAGCTGGTGTTTATGCCTGTGGTACAGGCAGAATTTAACATAGTTTCAGATTTTGACGCTTCAGACCGGGGCGAAGGTGGATTTGGTCACTCTGGCCGTCAGTAATTAGTGACAAGGATTTCCATGGCAACAACAAAACGTCCCAACCGCAAAGAAGATATTTTGCAGGCTCTGGCCGCTATGCTGCAAAGCCATGCGGGCCAGCGTATCACCACAGCAGCTTTAGCGGCTCAGGTGGGTGTATCTGAAGCGGCTTTGTACCGGCATTTCCCCAGCAAAGCCCGGATGTTTGAAGGTTTAATCGACTTTATTGAAGACACCTTGTTGTCGCGTATAAATGCGATAGTGCAAGAGCACAAACAAACCGAGCAGCGTATCGAACTCATTATGCAGCTGTTGCTGATCTTCGCCGAGCGTAACCCTGGTATCTGCCGTATTCTTACCGGTGATGCCTTACAGGGTGAACAGGAACGTTTGCAGGAGCGCATCAGCGCCTTGTATGAAAAGCTGGAAACCCAGTTAAAACAATGCCTGCGCGAACGTAAGTTACGGGAGGGTAAAAGTTTTCCTGTGGATGAAGGGGATTTAGCCAACCTGTTGCTGGGCATTTGTGAAGGCAAAATGCAGCAGTTTGTCCGTTCAGGTTTTGCCCGTTTGCCAACAGCGCAGTGGCCTAACCAATGGACTTTGCTACAGAAAACACTGTTTGCGGTTTAAGCTTTACTGTTTGAACATAGCTGAATCAAACAAAGCCATTAAGCCAAAGTAGTTGGAGTTGTGGCGAGGCGACGAGCGCAGTCAACAAAGCCACAGCTTCAAATACGAAGGCTTAACTAAATTTCTGCCAGATAGCGGCAGCCCAAACTAAAGCAACAAAGACTAACGCCGAAGTCACAGCAGCTGACCCCATATCTTTAGCCCGGCCTGATAATTCGTGCCGCTCTAAACTGACACGGTCTGTTAAGGCTTCAATGGCAGAGTTCAGTAACTCCACAATAATCACCAGCAACCAAACGCCCATCAAAATAGCAAAGTGACCAAAATCAGCAGCTAAATACCAGGCAAAAGGAATAGCAGCTAAAGTAAGCCCGGCTTCCTGACGAAAGGCGGCTTCGTTCACCCAGGCTGCAGTAAACCCCTTACGGCTACAATCCGCAGCTTTAATAATACGTCCAAAACCTGTGCCGTTTGGCTTGCTCATCGCTTGTCCTTACTGGATCTAACTTAAACCTTAGCTCACACCATATTGGGCACGGTAGGCAGACACAGCGTCTAAATACTGGGCCAGCTCTGGTTTACCTTGCAGGTAGTTGATTAAGTCGTTTAAACAAATGATAGACACCACTTGAGTGCCAAAGTCGCGTTCGACTTCCTGAATAGCTGAAAGTTCGCCCCGGCCTTTTTCCTGACGATCCAGCGCAATCAGCACACCACTTAAACTGGCACCCTGAGCCTGGATCAGCTGCATCGATTCACGAATCGCAGTACCGGCCGTGATCACATCATCCACCAGCATCACTTTGCCCTGCAAAGGCGAGCCCACTAAGTTGCCGCCTTCGCCATGGGTTTTGGCTTCTTTGCGGTTGAAGCAATAAGGCACATCTTTACCGTACTGATCAAACAAAGCCACAGCTGTAGTCGTCGCTATAGGAATACCTTTGTAGGCAGGGCCAAACAGCAGATCAAACTCTACACCAGCGTCTTCTAACGCTGCGGCATAAAAGCGGCCTAAACGGGCTAAGTCGCCACCCGTATTAAATAAACCTGCGTTAAAAAAGTACGGGCTGGTACGGCCGGATTTCAGCGTAAAACTGCCAAACTTCAGTACCTGACGCGATAATGCAAATTCAATAAAGTCTATTTGAAACTGTTTCATAACTTAGTGTGACCTCACAACCTTAAGTAAAACTTAAGCTAAAACGCGTTTTTGTTCGTCGATAATTTCACGGATGGCGTGTTTGCCTAATTCCATCATCTGCTGCATTTCTTCAAAGCTAAATGGCGCTTCTTCAGCCGTGCCCTGAATTTCAATGATTTTGCCGGTTTCAGTCATCACTATGTTCATATCGGTTTCAGCGTTTGAATCTTCGGCGTAGTCTAAATCGGCCACAGCAGTGCCTTTATACACACCCACAGATACCGCAGCGACCATAAAATTCAACGGGTTGGTTTTGATCAACCCTTTAGCGCGCATAAAATTCAGCGCATCCACTAAAGCCACACAGGCACCGCTGATAGAGGCCGTGCGGGTGCCACCATCGGCCTGGATCACGTCACAGTCGATAGTAATAGTGTTTTCACCCAGCAGTTTTAAATCCACAGCAGTACGTAAAGCGCGGCCAATCAGACGCTGAATTTCCATAGTCCGGCCACCTTGTTTCCCCTTAGCCGCTTCACGCTCGTTACGGGTATGAGTAGCGCGTGGCAACATGCCATATTCAGCTGTGATCCAGCCTTTGCCCTGGCCTTTCATAAAACGTGGCACACCTTCAATCACGCTGGCAGTACAAATAACTTTGGTGTTACCAAACTCAACCAATACTGAACCTTCAGCATGAGCCGTAAATTGACGGGTGAAAGTAATAGGACGAATTTGACTCGCTGTTCTGCCGCTAGGACGCATGGTGAAGCCTCAACCTGAGATTAAAAGTGCTTCATTATAGGGATTTCACCCTTGCTGTGCCATCTATACCCAAAGTAAATAAAATAAGAAAGATCTGCCCTAAGCAATTGGTGCTGCAGCAAGGCGACAAGTTATCGAGTCCCCATGAGCATAGTTATGCTATGTGATTGGGGTGAGAGAGCGCAGGTAACGCAGTTGTGGCTTCAAGTGCGACGGGCAGATTAGACGAATGATGGTTGAACTGGGTATACTCGGAATTATTTTGTATTTCAGGACACAGTTATGATCCACAGTATGACCGCGTATGCCCGCCACGAAATTCGTGCCAGCTGGGGCAATGCCGTTTGGGAAATCCGTTCAGTTAACCAGCGTTATCTGGAAAGCTATTTCCGCCTGCCAGAACAGTTTCGTTGCTTAGAAGGTTTATTACGCGACAAACTGCGGCAGAAACTGCACCGCGGCAAACTGGAAATCAACCTGAAATACAGTGCGGCAAGCTCTGCCGGTGAGTTAAAAATTAACGAAGCTTTGGCTAAACAACTGATGCAAAGCGCGAGCCTATTAGCCGAGCAAAGCGGCAAAGCTCAGTTAAACGTAGTGGATATTCTGCGCTGGCCTGGTGTGATGGAAACTCAGGAAGAAGACATCGACAGCTTACAAGCCGAACTGATGGCAGCCTTTGACGCCGCCTTAGTCGACTTCGTGGCAGGCCGTGGCCGTGAAGGCGTCGCTATAGAGCAAATGATCCGCGACCGTCTGGATCAAATCGCCACTCATGTCAGCACTTTACGCACCCATTTACCACAAGCCCTGCAATGGCAACGCGACAAAATGCTCAACCGCCTGCAGGAAGTAAAAGCCGAACTGGACCAAAACCGCCTCGAGCAGGAAATGGCCTTTTTAGCCCAGAAATCTGATGTAGCAGAAGAGCTGGACCGGTTAGAGGCTCATATCAAAGAAACCCGCCACAGCCTGAAACAAGGCGGAGCCATAGGCCGCCGCCTCGATTTTATGATGCAGGAATTCAACCGCGAAGCGAACACCTTGTCCTCGAAAGCCATCTCAACCGAGATCACCAATACAGCGGTGGAGCTGAAAGTTTTAATTGAACAGATGCGGGAACAAATTCAAAATATTGAATAAAATCAATATATTAAAAAAGCTCATACTTATAGTAAATGCTCATTTAGGTCTTTGCTTGCTCTTAGCTCAAGCAAAGACCCTTTCTGGCAGCCCATCACAAAATGTTTTACTTCATCCCCCGCCCTACAAGCTCAAGTGTCCTTATTCAAAAGGACATAGCGACAAACCACTAAAAATGTCCTTATTAGCTTGATTTATGTCCTTATAGCACTTAGGTTTAGAAACAATTATGAATCGCCACTAATTTCCTAGACACCTTTCAGTTAGATAAACTAACTCAAAGAGAGGTGCCTATGAGCAGTAAACGTTACCCAGAAGAATTCAGAATCGAAGCAGTTAAACAGGTCGTTGATCGCGGCCATTCAGTTGCGGATGTTGCCAAACGGCTCGATATCACCACGCACAGCCTGTATGCCTGGATTAAAAAGTACGGTCCTGACAAGCAACAGCATAATGATTTGGCAGATGCTCAGGCCGAGATTAAGCGACTGCAAAAAGAGCTGAAGCGAGCCACCGAAGAGCGCGACATTCTAAAAAAAGCCGCGGCGTACTTCGCAAAGCTGTCCGACTAAGATACGCCTTCATTAAAGAACACTGCGACAGCTGGCCGGTGCGCTGGCTTTGCAACATGCTGGATGTGCACCCCAGTGGGTACTATGCATGGAGTAAGACATCACTTTCGAAACGCGATAAGGCAAATCGACGGCTGACCGGGTTAATTAAGCAGTTCTGGCTGGAATCGGGTTGTGTGTATGGATACCGTAAAATTCATTCCGACTTGCGAGATTTCGGCGAGTCTTGTGGCATTAACCGGGTTTACCGACTGATGCAGTCTGAAGGGCTTAAAGCACAGGTTGGATATCGCAAACCCAGATCACGTAAAGGTGACAGCCATATTATTACGCCGAACCGCTTGCAGCGACAGTTTAATCCGTTAGTGCCTGACGAGGTATGGGTTACTGATATCACGTACATCAGGACACATGAGGGCTGACTGTATTTGGCTGTGGCTGTGGATTTGTTCTCGCGCAAAGTCGTTGGCTGGTCGATGCATTCTCAAATCAGCAAAGATATTGTGCTGAACGAATTGCTGATGGCCGTGTGGCGACGTCAGCCTAAAAAACAGGTGATGGTTCATTCCGACCAAGGGAGCCAATACACCAGCCATGACTGGCAGGCATTTCTGAAAAATCATGGGCTACAAGGCACGCGGAAACTGCCATGACAATGCTGTAGCAGAAAGCTTCTTCCAGCTATTGAAACGTGAGCGGATCAAACGGAAAGTCTACTCAACACGAGATGAAGCCCGAAGTGATGTGTTTGATTACATTGAAATGTTTTACAACAGTAAACGGAAACATGGTTCCAATAATCTACTGTCACCGGTAGAGTATGAAAACCGATACCAAGAACTGCTGGGAAGTGTCTAGTTTATTGGTGGCGATTCACGGAGTATTTTCACGTTAACGCTAGTAAAGCGAAGGCTATCCACCAAAGATTGTTCAAGGCCGTCTCAAAGTGGGAAAGCCTTGCCCAACAAGCTGGTATCCGCAAAGAAGAAAGAGAGCGATTGAGGGGCTGCTTTATACTCGATTAGAAGGTCACAACACTTTTATGCGCTTAAAAGTGTGAAACGAGAGTTGAGTGCCCGCCCATGCGTTTTGCTGAACAGAGAACTCAATTATGTCAAAAACAACGACCAAAACCACAGATGAGCGCAAGGCCAAATTTTCCCCTAATATGGAAAATTATAAGGTTAGCTTGAGTTACGAAGGACTGTCTTTGAAAAAAAGCAGCGAACATAAATCTATTGCAGACCTAAAACGCCAGTATGCGCGATAAGTATGGTGTAGAACACGATCGCTACTGCTACCCAGGTTCAGAAGTCTTAATAAACCTGTTGAATATTAAAAGTCTGGTCTCGGTCTCTTAGAGCGATAAAACCAACAGCGGATAAAACCTCTAAAATCTCATTAAAAAATAAACCACTGGTTTTGATAAGTGGTTAACTCCAAACAAGTAATTCTGATTTATGAGCTAGCTTCTAAGTCTAATTTCAGAGAGCTAAACAACCAGCTGCGGCTAAACCCCGGCTGGTTTTTTCTTGTTGTACTGCGCCAATTTCTGCTGCAGTTGTTGGTAAACAACCCTATGAGTTTGCCCCAGGAGTGCGGTATCAATTTGCTGCATGTATTCTCTGGAGAGTTCGGGATTGTCGAGCTGAAGTGCAATCTCTGCTAACCGGACATGGTAAATGCTCCAGTTGTGCGGGTCTGTTTTTTTAGACATATAGGCCAGTGACTGCTGGTAATGGTCTAACGCGGCTTTATAGCGCCCTAACAATTGCTCGGTACGGGCGAGATTGCCAAGGGCTACCAATATTTTTAGATGGTGAGCCGTAGGCAAAATGGCTGTTACTGCGCGCTGCCGATACAGCAAGGATTCTTCAAAAGACTGAGTACTGTCCGAGATCAAAGCCTTATTACTATTGAGCTCGAACCAGAAAATAGGATCCTGGCTATTACCTGCCCTGTGTTCAGCTTCAGACAAGGTTTGAACTGCACGTTCATTTTGCCCCAGCGCTTTTTGTAAATTAGCAAGTTCCACCAACCTCAGTGGATTTCCAAAAGATTTGTACAATTCTGTGACCAGATGTGCTGCTTTTAGGCCATAAGTTTCTGCCTGTTCTGGCTGGTTAAAATGCGACATGGTTTTGGCGTAGTAAAAATACAGCTGCGCCAGCACGACTGAAGGCACATCCTGACGTTGCAACAACATCTCAGCCTGCAGCTTTAAACTGGTGAAGTCGATTTTGTCGTAATAATAATCCAGCAGGTAAGACTCAAGCTTGTACCAGCCTTTACTGCCCACTGGCTGCTGTTGCAACTGGCGCTGTAACTCTGTGAAACAGTCGGTGTTTTTCGGCAGGCTAAAACAGAATAACTCATGATCGCTGTAATGCTCTGAGGCCTCTAGCGGCGCAGAGCACAGCAAGGCTTTACTTAATATAACAATAGTAATCAGATACTTCAGCTGCACTTCATAACCCGCTCGCTACAGAGCTCTGCACGGCAGGCTCTGTACCTTCATCATGATTGTGCCCGTCTGATGATGTCAGGACTGGCCAGGAGTCTGGAGTATCAGATTTTTTGCATACGCAATCAACTCTTGTTTAACAGCCAGGCTAACTATACCCGTCGTACTTGAAACTGCAGCTTTGTTGCCTGCGCCATTTCGCCCCAGTCACATAGGTTTACTATGCTCCTCGGGTCTCACTGGCTTGTCGCCTCGCTGCAACTCCAATTACTTTGGGTATATACCTCCCCATCAGCAACACAGTGCCCCGGCAATAAGGCTGCACTATAAGTTAAATAGAAAAGCTGAAACTCTGCCTCAACAGCGGCTCTATGCTGGCCTTTCTCTGCACTTTCACACCATTCACATAGAGTCGTGGGTCTAAAGTGACAAAACCCCAGAATTGTAAAAAGCGCACCACAAAACGTGATTCAATCATTTTTCCGAGTTGCTCTTCTGGTGAGAAATACTGCTCGTCAGGCAGTTGCTGTAGCAGAGCTGGAAATGCGACACACACTTCCTCTATCAGCTTTTCGACAGAGGCATGGCTTTGCAGGCGCCACAACATAAAAAGCCAAAAGGGTTGCAGTTTAACCTGCTCACTCCAACCATCCAGATGAGCCCAGTTGTAGTGCTTGATAGCTGCTTCCAGCATGGGCAGGAAAAAAGCGCTAATGCCCTGCTGCTGATACTGTTTTATCGCCGCTTTTTTCAGATAAAAACTACCGTTTTTTTTTATAAAAAATACCGGCAAGTTCGGCCAGCAATCGGCTGTAATGCAGAGCATTAAATTTATCTTCATTGCTGCCGAAGAACTCACTAACACAGGAGTCTATTTCAAACCTGGATATAGCGAATTCTGGCAACAGCTCGCTGGCTTGTTTTACTAATTTGGCAGGAAGATTGCCTTTGGTGGTGGCTTTAAATGAACCACCTTGTTCTATGGATTCATCCAGCATCAACGCCAAATAACGCATTACTGGGCTGGCGGATAAATCAGCTGGTGTGGTGATTTTGACCAGCGCTAATTCGCTTAAAGGCGCATACAACCAGTTTTCCATTTGCGTGGGTGACAGGCCACAAAAATCAGCAACAGGCTTGCTGTTACGCTCCGCCATTTTGTGCTGAGCCACCAGATTCAATTCTTCGAAACTCAGGTTTGGATTCATCGCCACAACTTGCGCTATGTCGTCAAACACTTCCGCATGTTGCTTTGATACAGCATTGATGCAGCAGTGTTTGTATTTTTTACCACCGCCACAAGGGCAAGGATCGTTACGGCCTGTTTTCATCCTGATCTGCTCTGTACTATTTCTCTGTATATCTTAACGTCAGTATTTAGCTGGCATTTTTGCGGCTTCGAAGTTGTATCCTTATTGCAAGGTCGACATGTAATTATTCAGCCGCTCAAGCCTTTTCACTAAAGCTTTTTTACTTTGTATCTGCTGCCAAAATGGCATATACAGCAGCACAAACTCAGCTAATTGACCACTAGTTTCATAGGCTTCACACAATTCGTAAAGATCGGCAGCGGCCTTGGTATAGCTGTGGCCACTCGCCCGCTCTATGTCTGTATGGATACTTTGCCAATACGAAGCCTTTTGCGCATAAACAGCGGCAAGATATGCGCGCCTCTCCAGCAAAGCCTGCTGCTGTGCTTGTTGTTTTGCCTGTTCTTGTTCCAGCTTTACTTGCTGTTGTGCTTGATCAAAAAACTCACCGTACTGCTGCGCGCCTAACCAGATACTGAAGTCATTTTTGCTTTGGGTTGGTTGGGGGATTTGCTGCAACGCCTGATGGGTCGTCAGACTGCCTTGCTGAAACAACATCAACAACAGCTGATCTTTTTGCTCCGCAGTGAATTGCTCCAGTTGCTGCTGTGGCGTTAAGTTTTGATCTGCTGGTTGATGCCCCTGAACCTGCTGCAGCAACAAATGCAAAGCCCGGATCTGTGATTCAGAAACACACAAAAGCTCAGCCAGTGCTTGTTGGGCGTCGGTTAACCGCGAAAAATCATAGTTGATCAGAGGAAGAACAGGGAAATCGTCATCGTCTTCACGGTCAAGTGCATGGTTCAGCCAGGGCAGATACAAAGCTCTAAAATCACCTGCAAGCAGCTCATCCCGGATCCCTGACAACCGCCGGAGTAAGTCTGCAGCTTGCTCATCGTCAAAATAACGATCATCCTCTTCCACTGAAAAGGTGAATACCAGTTGCGACCCATACAGGTCGCACTCAAAGCCAAACACAATGCCTGCATGAGCCAATACGTCTTCAGGTACAGCGGCTTGCGGTACTTTCAGGTAAAAATTCAACGAGCCCCAGTTTGCGTAATAAAACCCTACATCAAAAAACTCAGCGACCAGTCCGGAAGGCTCAGCTTTTAAATCACCATAGTGATAACTGACGGAAAAATGGCTTCTGTTGATAGTAGCCCGGCTGGATATATCGCGCAGTTCCGCCTGCTGTGCCTTGTCCAAACTGCCTTCTAATAGTTCAAACTGAAAATACTGGTACTCACTCATGGTTTTTCACTTTGGCTCTTTTTCTACATTGTTGTACTAACAATTCGATAGTGTGCTCAAAGCGGCTACTTGCAGTCAAAATTTTTCAACAAAAAACTGGGCTACCTACAAAGTCCCCCTCGGCAACAAGCCTGCCGCCTTATACGCATCGTCAATCAGTTGCATCTGATCTATGGCGTCGCGGCCACCTGTCAGGGGTTGGGTTTCGCCTTTGATGCAGGCGACGACGTGCGCCAGTTGGTGGTCGTAGGTGGTATCACCCTGTAGCTGATAGTCCTGGCTTTGGCCGTCTTTGGTCAGACATAACTTGTGGCCCTGATGAGGGGCAACCAGATTCAGCACTTCCAGTTGGGCTTTGTCACCTTCGAGATACAAAGAGGCGTCGTGATGGCGGCTTAAATGTTCGCTCATAGCGCAGCCGACATAACAAAGCGGGCCGTTCGGGAACTGCAGGCGCAGCTCGAAGCTGCTGTCGAGTTGAGGTTTAGGGCAAATGGCACCGGCCCATAAAATCTGCGGTGAACCACCAAATAAAGTGCGCAACCAGTGCAGTGGGTAACAGCCTAAATCCATTAAAGCACCACCACCCAAAGGCACGTTGTGGCGTAAAGAACCTGGTGTTTCGGCAATACGCACTGAAAAATTGCTGCGTACTGTGTGAATAGTGCCAAGCTCACCACTGGCGACTAACCGCTGAACTTCCGCAAACACCGGATGAAAACGGTAGTGATAACCTTCAATCAACAAACGGCCACTACTTTCTGCGGCCGCCACCATAGCTTTGGCTTCTTCCACATCCATGGCAAAAGGCTTTTCGCACAATACATGCTTGCCTTGTTGCAGAGCTTTAATGGACCACTCTGCATGCATAGAAGGTGGTAAAGCGTTGTAAATCAGGTCGATATCAGTGCGGGCCAATAGCTCGTCATAACTGCCTAAAGCCAGCTCTATATCAAACTGCCGGGCAAAAGCCTGGGCTTTTTCCAGAGTGGACGCTGCTACTGCTGCTATCACCACATCAGAGCGCCTGGCGGCGGGCTGAATAATAGCCCGATCGGCAATGCGTGCTGCACCTAATAAACCTATACGGATCATGCGGTTCCCTCGCTGCCAGAAAGCGGTAATTGCAGCAGCAACTGATAACTTTGGCCTGCTGTGATAGTGCGTACCGCCAATTCAGTTTGCTGCACACCGTCCAGCCAAAAAGTTGCAGCTTTGACACCAGCAACCCGTTCAAACCGGATATGGAAGTCTGCGCCACGGAAACGGCGTAGCACTGAGGCCTTGTTCCAGCTGGCTGGCAGTTGTGGTGCCAAAGTTAAACCTTGTTGGTCACCCTTCACACCAAACAAACCTTCGACCAGACAGCGGTACACCCAGTGCACTGTGCCTGTATTAAATAACTGGCTGGAACGGCCTGCGGTGCGCGGTAAAGTCTGGTAAGCACCACGGTAATAATTTGGAATAAATACCGGCAACTGGCCCCGTTGTAACTGATCCTGTGGATCGTCCGACGGCAGCATTTGTTTCAGTACCTGATAAGCTTTGTCGGCTTGATTGACCTGATACAAAGCAAACAGGTAGAAGGCGGCGGCGTGGTTATACACAGAGCCGTTTTCTGCCGAGCCCGGATATTTCTGGGTCACACGGCCCACGTCTTCGCGCATGGCGGTATAAGCAGGTGCCAGCATTTGTGGGCCATAAGGCGTATGCAATTGTTGCTCTACGGCTTTTAACAGCTGCTGCTGTTGTTCACTGTTGGCGGCACCACTTAATAAAGCCCAGCTTTGTGGGTTCAGATAAATACGGCCTTCAGTGTCTTTGCTGATGCCAAACACCACGTTATCGTCTGTGATACCACGGCCATACCAGTTGCCGTCCCATAAATACTGATTCACCGCGGCGTTAAAGGCGGCTGCCTGCTGTTCGTATACAGCCACATGCTCTGTCTGACCGGCTTCACGGCAAATTTGCGCCCAAACATTCAGCGCATAAGCTGCTGCTAAGCTCAACCAACCCGACACACCTTTGCCTTTATAACCCACCATATTCATTGGGTCACACCAGTCGCCCTGCTCAATATAACTTAAGCAGCGTTCGTCTTTTTTCAGCCATAACCAGCCCATAGCACGGTGGATATGTTCAGCCACAGTGTGTTGTTCTCTCGAGTCTTTATAGGCTACTTTTTCGCTTAACAGCGCGTAGTCATTGGTTTCAGCCAGATAAGCACTGATACAGACAGGTAACCAGACACATTGGTCGGTATGAGGCACCTGGTTGATGTATTTCAGTTCAGCATCTTTGTGCAGCAGGATACCGTCCGGCATTTCGCCTGACAGATGCTGCTGCGACAAGGCTGTTAAAAAAGCTTTGCGGGCTATCGCAGGGGCCAGATAGCTCATACCCATATTATCCTGCAGATAATTACGGGTTTGTGGATCTGTAGTTAAGCGATTGACGTCGCCATGGTAATACACCTGACGCGCCAGCCAGTGGTTGACATAGTTGTTCAGCTCCTGATCCGGCGTGTCGATTTCTAAGCACGGCACAGCTTGCGCAACATAAGCGGCATAAGCCTGCTGAATTTGGCCGAAACTCTCTGGCGTGCCAAAAACTTGCTGACGGATTTGTGCTACTTCAGCTTTGTCATAAGCCGGACCAAACACAAAACGGTATTGCTCGGTTTGGCCTGTGGCTAAAGACAGTCTGTATTGCATCACACAAGCTGGCGTTTCGTAATCCGAGTCACTACAAGCTAAAAACGGCTGTTGCACTGCAGAAGGTGCATGTAAACCGCCCTGGCCTTCGAACTGTTGCTGGTTCACTTCCCAGAAATCCGGAGTGCGTTCGGCCAATAAGAAGGTTTTGTCTTTTAAGAACTTGTTTTTAAAGTAATCAGGGTACTTTTGATAAGGGGTTACTGATGAGCAGATAATGGCGTTTAAATCCGCGTCATAACGGCCAGACTGGTTCATCCAGGACATATAACCAACCGGGAAATACGGATACAAACTCAAAGAACGCTGTTGTTTTGAATCGTTACGTACCGTCAGTTGCCATAACTCCAGTGGTTGCTCTGGCGTTAAGGTCAGCAACCATTCCACTGTTAAGCCGCAGTCCAGCGTCAGTTGCCAGCGGATATCCGACTGGCCTGCTGAAAACACAAAGTTTTGGGCTTCTTTGCGCACCGGCTCGTAAGGCACAGACCAGATTTCACCGCTGTTTTCATCTTTGATATAGACAAAACGGCCCGGATGATGAGCGTAATACGGCTGCTCCGGCTGCATAAAAGTTTTGGCTTCTAAGTTCGGCGCATGGGCATATTTAGCAGGTTCTGGCTGCATAAACTGCGCTGTGGCATAACCACGGCAGTTTTGCTGGATCATCATCACCTTGTTCCATAAAAAGCCCGCAGCCTGTGGCATCGCAGTGGCGCTGTACAATTCATAACGCTGGCCGTTTTCTGTGGCTTGCATCAACTTCTTCATAGTTACTCCGACACTCCGACTACAACTGCTTTATTTGAGGGTGCTGTTTTGCGCTGATCCAGTTCCTGTTGAATGGTCAGCAATTGTTTTTCATCTAAATGGTAAAAGCGCATCACAAAAGCAGCCAATAAAGCCACTAAGCCAGGGATCACCGACACCATCAGTAAAATGCCCATTTGCGAGCCCGCACTTTGTTCCGCATTAGCCACATAACCTATCAGAGCCAGTAACCAGCCAATCACAGCAGAGGCAATAGCGCCACCGAGTTTTTGCGAAAAGGTCGCGGCGGAAAAGGTCATGGCTGTAGCACGGCGACCTGTGCGCCATTCGTTGTAATCTGCAGTGTCGGCGTACATAGAAAAAGCCAAAGGTGATTTAGGCCCCAACACAAAACCTATCGCCAGATTGATGGCAAAAATTAAACCTATCTGGTCGGCTGGCACAAAAAACAGGCTGATAGAAAACAACCCAGCCAGACTCATCAGCAGCATCATCAACGGCTTTTTATCCATAAACCTGGTCATTAAAGGGGTAGAGGCCGCACCCAATGCCAAAGCAAACATGTAAGAAGATAAAAACTCGCCGACCAGTTCTGGGCGCATGACATAATACTTAAAGTAATACACGCCACTGCTGGCGCGCATGGTGATGGTGATCATAATGATCAGCGCCAGGCTAAACAGCACCAGCCAGGGTTTGTTATTTTTTAAATCGAGTAAATCCTGCAGCACAGCACTGTTGGTTTCGCTGACAGGTTGAATACGCTCTTTGGTCGTGACAAAAGTAAATAAAAACAGCAAAGCTGCCGCTATACCAAAGACGCCCATAGTCAGCTGCCAACCTAAAACTTCATCGCCCTGACCTAATAACACCACCAGTTTAGGGGTTAAATAAGTCACCAGAATACCGCCGGTAAAACCACCAATAAAACGGAAGCTGACTAAAGTGGTTCTGTCCTGACTATTACGGGTCATCACACCAGACAAAGCGGAGTAAGGAATATTGATGGCGGTGTAAATCAGCATCAGCAGGCTATAGGTGCAATAGGCCCAAATCAGCTTGCCATCCGGGCCTAAATCCGGCGTGCTGTAGGTTAAGACACCAGCACCAGCTAAAGGCAAAGCCAGCCACAGCAAATAAGGCCGGAATTTGCCCATCCGGGTTTTGGTTCTGTCCGCTATAGCGCCCATCATAGGATCGGTAAAAGCATCGATGAT
>CBIMJC010000018.1:0-24059 GCA_966244125.1 uncultured Rheinheimera sp. | reverse complement strand
AAAGCTATGGCAAAGAAGGTGTCTACCTTGTGACGAAAGCTGCAGGTGTTTCCCGCATAACCTTTCATTCATTGGCTAAAGGTGAAGCAGTCAAAGTTTTGCCATTTGATGTGAGTTATTGTGTTTTAGATGCTTCAGAACCTTTGGCGTTACTCACTGGGAAAAGTGAGGAGCTGCACGTTTTTAAAGGATTAGATTCTGCTTTTGTATTGGACGGGGCGTTTTCTGCGCAGATTGATTCGAATGCCAATATGTTGAGCTTCTATCGTCAAATTAAGGGTGATCAAGATAATTTGTTGCTGACTCTGGTCAATATTAAAACGGGTAAAACGAAAGCTGAACATCAGGTACAAAAGGAGTTGCTACGACATGCTGGTTTGCACTTTTCAGAGAATGGACAAAGTGTTGCCATTTCATATATGGATGGTGCTGGTACGGTATTTTCTTACGACACAAGATCGTTTGGCATACAAGCCTCATTTGCAGACCAGCCAAAACCAGCACTGCAGGTTTTGGCTTTAAAAAATAATTGGGTTATTAATTTTGAGGGGACAATTCAAGCCTATAACGGACAAACCAACCTGTGGAGTTATAGTAATGGCGATTTAGATATCCGTCGTATGGAAAAATCTGCGGATGGTAAATTACTCTTATTGACCAACGATACCAGAGCTGAGTTTGCAATTATCGATTCGAAAGGGAAAGACGTTGTAAATGCTGCCTATGAGCAATTGTAACACCTTAAATTTTTCCCTGCACTTGCTCAATCTTATACTGTAGAAGCTGTATTTAATGATGGATTCGCGCTCAGAGATACGGATCGCAAAACCATCAGGCTTTACAATCTGGAGCAGGAGTTAGTACGAGAACTTCAGGTGTCGGACGAAGATATAGTTTTTTACTCAGCGGCGATGACGGAACCTTTTTATGTTTTAACCAGAGTTGCAGATAAAAAGGTTGTAAAACTGCTGTAGGTTAAAAAGACCCAAAAACCCAACAATAGCCGTCATGACTTTGGTTATTGTTGGGATCTATAAAAAGCTCCGCAGAGAGTTGTTGTGACAACAGATTGCATTATAAAAATGGTTAGGCAAAAACTAAGGCTGCACCGCAGTAAAACGCAGCAAAGCTGCGGTGCGGGCTTTGTATAAAGCTAAACCCGAGTCGTTCAGGCTGTAATTGTCTGTTCCCTGCAGGGTCTCCAGAAACACATTTTCTGCCGAGCCATTCAGACAGGCCTTTTGTGTCGTGGCCATAGGTTTAAAGGTCAGACGCAAACCTTCAGTCTCATAAGCGCCGGTAAACTGGTTACAGCCGGCAAAACCACTGACCCTGCCGTCTTCACCAAACTGCAGATAGGGAGTCATATCAGGTTCAGTCGCCGCTACAGCTTGCCCCATCAGTTCTGTCAGTTTCCAGCGTACAGCTGTGAGTTTGAGCTGTGCTGCAGGTTGTTTTTGCAACTTGTAGTGCCCGGCTAAATTACCTGTGATCTGCTGGCCCTGCATATCCAGTTGGATCAGTTGATTCTCGCCAACTTTATACAAAGCTGGTCCGTCTTTCTGGTTCAGCAATCGAATGACAGAACCTGTGGCATCCCACTCAAACTGGCCTTGTTGTTTAAAAGGCGTGGCGTTTTTGCCCAGATAAACAGTGCTGAGCTGATAACTTTTATCCATATTCAGCGTTAATGAGGTGTCAATGCCTTCACAGTCGGCGCAAGGCACTACACCTTTATACTCGCCAGCCCAATCTAAAGAGTTAGCGCTGGTATGGCTATTTTCTGCTGTTACAGCTGTTACAGCTGTTGCTGCCGGAGCTTTGCCTTCTGTTGGTTCTGAAGGCTGTATCGGCGCTGAAGGCTCTGTTGGTGCTGGCCCACAGGCGGTTAACACCAGCCAGGCGCTCAGGCATAAAATCAGTGGTTTAGACATAATTATCTCCTTGTTTCTGCTCATCCTGAGCCTGTTGTAAGGCTGCAGTTTAATAACTCCGGGCTTTACCAAAACTGAATTACAGAAAAAACTCTGCGCCAACCTGTATTCACCACCGCTGGTCACAGTCAACTGGAGCCTGCTTGCCTGCCGGATACACTCTGTTCTAACCGCTATCCTGTGCCTGAATAGAGTAGAACAGAGTCATGAACTTAACCCGAAGCAGTATAAAAAATCCGGCCGCTGTGGTGGTGGTCAGTCTGATTATGGTGTTGTTTGGTTTGCTGGCTGTGGCTAAGTTACCTGTGCAGTTATTGCCTTCGATCGAACAACCGCAAATCTTTATCCAGAATGGCTGGCGTTCGGCCGCCCCTGAAGAAATGGAATCCACCATTATTGAGCCACAGGAGGCCGCACTGCGCACTGTGCCTGGTGTGACGGAAAGCAGCAGTTTTATTGGCGCTGGTTTTGGTTTTATCACCCTGACTTTTGACGTAGGTCAGGATATGCAGCAAGCCATGCTGAATGTGATCAATGCATTGAATCAGGCTCCTCCCCGGCCACGTGAAGCGGCTGAACCTGTGGTGTCGCTGAATAGTGGTGCCGGTCCTGTGGCCAGTCTGCTGATCCGTAAGCTGGACGAAAATGCCGACGCTGATTTTACCGCCTTGCAGCCCGTGATTGATGATGTGGTCTACCCCAGATTAAAAGCCATTGCCGGGGTATCCCAGGTGGATTTAGCCAGTCGCCGTGCTAAAGAACTGCATATCGTATTTGACCCTTACCGTCTGGCCGCTCTGGGTTTGTCTGTGGATCAATTAAGTTCACGGATAGGCCGTGCCAGCAATGTGTCTGGTGGTTTTGCCGAAGTGGGGCGCCGGGATTACACAGTACGTTTTGTTGGCCAGTACGATCCGGCGCAGTACGAGCAAATGGTGGTGGCTTATCAGAACGACAGACCTGTGTATTTGCATGAAGTGGCCGAAGTAAAAATTGATTATGCGGAACAGGCTGGTTTTACCAAACGTAATGGTTTTCCTGCCTTTTACCTTACGTTGCAGCGCGCTGCAGGCTCCAACACTGTCGAAATTCTGGATGCCCTGAACAAAGAAATAGCCGACCTCAATCAAAATGAGCTGAAAAATAAAGGCATAGAGATAGTGCTGAGTTTTGATGCTTCAGTGCATATCAAAAGAGCCATAGAGCTGGTGAATGGCAATCTGATTCTGGGCATAGCCTTGGCCCTTGGTATTTTGTATCTGTTTTTACGTGGCTGGCAGGCGACTTTACTTATTGGTCTCACCATTCCTGTGTCTTTGATGATGTCTATTATGGTGCTGGATTTATCTGGCCGCTCTTTGAATGTGGTGTCTTTGGCCGGGCTGGCTTTTGCGGTCGGTATGGTGCTGGATGCCGCCATCATAGTGCAGGAAAATATAGTGCGCTTATTGCAACAGGGGTTAGCGCTGGAGCAGGCGGTGAAAAAAGGCACAGCACAGGTCAGCAGTGCGCTCTGGGCATCCACAGCCACTACAGTCGCTATTTTTGTGCCCGTATTGTTTATGCAAGGGGTTGAAGGGCAGCTGTTTTATGATTTGGCTCTGACTTTAGCTGTGGCTGTGACAGCTTCTTTACTGGTGGCTTTAACTGTATTGCCTGTGGCCTCTTTGTATTGGTTAAAACCTCAATCAGATCAGCAGTCTGTATTATTATTTTGGCAAAAACTGGCCAGCAGCCTGAGCCGTTTCACTCAAAGCCGCATGCAGGCATGGGCCTGGACCGCCTTGTTTGTACCGGGTTCTTTGTTATGCATTACTTTATTGTTACCTAAGGCGGATTTTTTACCTCAGGCCTCTATTGATACGGTGTTTTCCGGTTTTTCATTGCCACCTGGTGCCAATATGCAGGTACTGGAGCAGGAGATTGGCGATCTGCTGGTCAGCCGCTTACGACCTTATTATCAGGAGAAAAAGTACCCTGCTATTAAAGGCTACAACCTGTCGATCAACAGGGGCTTTAACGTACTTTTTGTCTATGCCGAAGACCCGGACAGCATAGAAGATATGATCAAGTTACTGCGGGAAGAAATTCTGGTTGGCTTGCCTGATACCAACGCTTTTAGTGTACAAGGTTCGTTATTTAACTTTGGTTTTGGCAGTGGCCGCGAATTAAATTTAGATTTTCAGGGCCCGGATGTACCGCAACTCATGGCACAAGCCGCTGCGGCCATGCCAAAAATTGAAAAGTTATTGCCCGGAGCTACAGTGCGTCCCGTGCCAGATCTGGCATTGGCTCAACCTGAATTACGTTTAACACCGGACGAAACCCGCATAGCGCAAAGTGGTGTCGACCGTTTTACAGTGGCCACTATGGTACGTGCTGTGACAGACGGCATTTACATTGGTGAGTACTTTGATGGTAACGAGCGGATGGACATTATTCTCAAAGGACAAGGCTGGCAAACCCCTGAACAATTAACAGCCACACCTTTGTATACCCCTGGCTCGGGCGGTCAGACCTTAGGTCAGTTGAGTGAGCTGAACTACACCACAGGCCCGACTTCATTACAAAGGGTCAATGGTCTGCGTACTATCAGTTTACAAGTGACACCTCCTGCCACTATGCCGCTGGATGAAGCCATGCAAATTTTGCAACGTGAACTGATGACTCCTTTACGTGACGCCATGCCAGAACAAATTTCAGTACAGTTCCGTGGTAATGCCGATCGTTTATCGCATGCGATGACAGAGATGGGCAAAAATTTTCTGGTGGCCGTATTTATCCTGTTTCTGTTGATGGCCGCTTTATTCCGTTGTGCTAAAGACAGTGTGCTGGTGGTGCTGACCATGCCTATGGCTGTTTTAGGTGGAGTGCTGGCGCTGCGTTTACTCAATCTGGTGACTTTTCAGTCGCTGGATTTATTGACCATGATAGGTTTTGTTATCTTGCTGGGGCTGGTGGTCAATAACGCTATTTTGCTGGTGGATCAATGCCGGCAAAGTCAGCGTCAGGGTTTGACTCTGGATCAAGCTTTGTATCAGGCCATTCTGACCCGGGCCAGACCAATTTTTATGAGTACCTTAACCAGTATTTTTGGCATGTTGCCGCTGGTGCTGGTGCCTGGCGTGGGTTCGGAAATATACCGGGGTTTAGCTGCTGTGATAGTAGGCGGTATGACCTTTAGCATGCTGTTTAGTCTGGTACTTATTCCGGCTTTATTGCGCCTGACTTCAGTTGCCCACCAAGCGGACAGGGCTGCTTTTCCTTTGGAGATCTCTGATGCAAATTCGTAATTGGGTTTTGACAACGGCTTTATTCTGTTCCTCTGCCCTTGTAGCGCAGACCCCTCCGGAAAAGGTGGTTAGTGTGGCAGAGGTGCTGCAACAGGTGATGTTACCTCACACTATGGTGACAGCTCAGGTGCAAAGCCGGTATCAGGCTGATGTGACGGCCGGGGTTGAAGGCCGGTTGTTGTGGCTGGCTGAACCCGGCACGCAAATTAAACAAAATGAAGTGATAGCCCGTTTAGATACCACACCTTTACAACTGCGGGTGGATGAAATGCATGCCCGTATCAGCAGGGCTGATATTCAGTGGCGACGTTTGCAAAAAGACGCAGCCCGTTTACTGGAATTGAGTAAAAACAACAGTGTGGCGCTGACTCAACTGGATCAAATCAGTGCAGAGCGGGACAGTGCTGAAGCTGAACTGAAGTTACTCAAAGCTCAGCTGGCGCAGTTGCAGGATCAAATCGACCGTAGCTCAGTCAAAGCGCCTTTTGCCGGCGTAGTGGCGCAGCGTTTCCATCAATACGGTGAAGATATCAGCAGGACAGACGCTTTAGTGCGGCTGGTCAACTTAAATGATTTGGAAGTGGTGGTGTTCGCGCCACTGAAATACGCCGCTTTTTTACAGCAAAATCAGCTGTTGCAGGTGTTTCATAGCGGCGGCGAAAGTCAGTTGCCGGTGCGTAATCTGATCCCTGTGTCCGATATGCGCTCTCAGACCTTTGAAGCCCGGATTAAAGTGCCGGAGCCATTATTGGCTAACTTTCAGGTCGGGCAATTGGTATCTGTTGCTGTGCCTACTGCCATAGCCCGTCAGCAGTTGGTCGTGCCACGTGATGCTGTGGTGGTAAAAAGTGAGGGCCAGTTTGTGTTTGTGGTGGATAAAGACCAAAAAGCCCAGCAAAAATCTGTAGTTTTAGGTCAGGGCATGGGTAAGTTAATAGCTGTGGATGCGGACTTGTCCGCAGGCGAACAAATCGTGATACGGGGTGGCGACACCTTAACCCAGGGGGACAAGGTTAAGGTGCTGACGGATAAAGAGTTTCCGGTAAAAACTTAAGGTGCTTTGGCTGGCGCCTTGTCTTGCCAGGCCGCTGTGCCCCAAAGTGGCACGCTGGTCAGCGAGTGTTTATAGCTGCCGGTGCTTTCTTTGGTCGAGTAAGACAAATACAACAAAGTCTGGCTGCTGCTGTCCAGAATACGGCGGATTTTAAGGTGTTTAAACAAAACGCTTTTTGAGGTGCTGAAAATCACTTCGCCGTTTTTGGACAGATCTATACCTTGCAGCATGGCGGCTGTGATTTCACCCGTCTGGCGGCAGGCAATCGACATATCCGATGGATCAGCAAAATCCAGATTGGCTTCCACATGGCTGATATGGCAGGTCACACCGGGAATTTTGGGGTCGTTAAAGGTCTGAATTTTAATGTCTTTGGTGGTGAATAAACCTAAGCTGACATCCGCTACTTCTTTATCCGAACAAGCCACCAGACCAAGAGCGGTAATAACCAAAAGCCATTTTTTCATAGTCCAGTCTTCCTTTTAATTGAGCTATACCCGTAATGAAAAACGGAGTCTTACGACTCCGTTGCTTCTGATCAGTGACCGGCGTGGCCGTCTAAACCATGCACATGGCCATGGGCCAACTCTTCGTCTGTGGCATCGCGGACTAAAACTACTTCCACATCAAAGGTCAAATCAATGCCTGATAAGGGGTGATTACCGTCGACCACCACTTCGTCTTCTGTCACGTCTAATACAATCACAGACTGCTCACGGCCATCCGGGCCTGCAGCGCGAAAACGCATGCCAACCTGCACATCCATGCCTTCGAATAAATTACGTGGTACCGCCTGAGTTAATTCATCATGGCGATCACCATAGGCATCTGCTGCTGGTATTTCAGCTGTGAACTTGTCGCCCACAGTTTTACCCAATAAAGCCTGCTCTAAACCGTGAATTAAGGCACCAGTACCAAAAATAAAGACCAGCGGTTCGCCGCCAGCTGAACTGTCTAATTCGTTGCCTGCTTTGTCAGCCACAGTGTAATGAATGGCGACTACTTTTTCTGCTTGTATGCTCATGCAAACCTCAGTTACGCGAGTGAATAGGGCAAAGGTGATATCTCTAAAACCGATGCATCCGGAGTTGCTAATCGCAGTGGATCAGCTGGGTTTATATCGTTTGGTAACACCGCCAACACCCAAAGTTGCCCCTGAATATTCACCGCATTAATGACCTGGCCAACCCGGCGCCAGTTTTCCGACCATTGTACTTCAATATCTGTACCGCTGGCCGGGGTTTCCTCAGTCTGACTGGTGAGGATGTATGCTGCCCTTTTATTTTTACCCAGATATTTCATTCGGGCCACAGTTTCCTGGCCTATATAACAACCTTTGGTAAAACTAATGGCATTGATAGATTGTAAATTCAGCATTTGCGGCACGTATTCGCCAATCACCGCCTGCTCTAAATAGGAAAAGCCTTGCTGAATATGCTGGGCTAACCACAAGGTCGGCGCTGCTAAATAGGTAGCTTGTTCAGTCAATAACTGCCTGGCATGAGCAAAATCCAGTACCAACAGGTAATGATCGTCAGCTAAACGCAGTAATTTCCCACCGGCCACTGAGCTTAACTGGCCGACGGCTGCTGGTTGGCTGTAACCCAGCTTCGTTAATAAAGCCGCGCTACCTGCACCACTGATCCCTAAAATAGCCAGGCTGTCATGGCCGGCGTCAAAACTGACTTTAGAAAACACGCCAAACTTTTTCAGTTGAGTCGCTGAAGCCTGCAGCTCATCGCGAAAGCCGATGTACCATAAGGCTTCACCATCTGCACATAAATGAAACTGCCCCCACATTTTGCCTTTGGCATCACAGTGAGCGCCACGCAGAAAATTGTCGGCTGTTAAGGTATTCAAATCGGCAGTCACCTGACCCTGCAGGTATTTGCGGTTGTCCGGTCCTGCAATAATCAGACTTTCAAAGCCCGGCAACGGACTGATAAAGGCACCTTGCACTGAGGTAGATAACGAAGCGAGTTGATCGGCACTGATCCAGGATGCTTGCATAAAGGTATGTCTCTTAAAATACTAAGTCGATCATTGGGGAATTTGGTCAAAAGCTCAACCCCTCTGTAGTTTTTTTGTTAGAATCCGGCGCGCAGCTGCAAGAACGAGAGGTAAAGATGAAAGAATTAATGGGGAAACCCCGCCTGCGTTGGGCCTGCCGTCGTGGCATGCTGGAGCTGGACGTATTGTTAGCGCCTTTTGTGGAAGAAGGTTATGACGCTTTAACAGAAACACAAAAATACACTTTTGAAGCCCTGTTAGCCTGTGATGACCCGGATTTGTTCGCCTGGTTTATGGGCCATGGCAAATCTGCTGATCCCAGGCTGCAAGCTATGGTGGATTTGATTGTCAACAGAGTACGGGTATAACCTTAGCTTTGTGCCATCCCGCATGCGCCGGATAGTTTATCTGGCGCAAAGTTTGTTCATTCTGCTGATTTTCCTGTTACAACCTTTTTATGCGCTCTGGTGGCTGGTGTTATGGCCCTGGCTGTTTTTCTGCTTTTATCAATTGCTACAGCAATGGCAACAACCTGTTAAAGCGCGGCTGTTGTTTTTAAGCGAAAAGGGTGAACTGAAATGGTGGCAGGATGAATTGCCAGCAGGGCAGCTACTGGCGTCATCCTTAGTATCACAGTTTGGTATCTGGATGCGCTGGCAGGATACAGAACAACGACCACAACAGTTATGGCTGTACAGAGATAACTTATCTGAAGAGGATTTTCGCAGCCTGGCACGGGTATGCCAGACTGTGAAATGGCCGCAGCAGGCCGGTTCAGCGAACCGGCGTTAAGATAGTAGGGGTAGGCTCTGGCAACTGATCCGGATAATCCAGATTGTAATGCAGACCACGGCTTTCTTTGCGGGCTATGGCGCTGCGGATAATCAGCTCCGCCACCATCGTCAAATTCCGCAGTTCAAGCAGGTTGTTACTGACGCGGAAATTACGGTAATACTCCTGAATTTCACGCTGTAATAATTCCACTCTGTGCAGAGCCCGTTCTAAACGTTTTTCAGTGCGGACTATACCAACATAATCCCACATAAAAAGCCGCAATTCGTGCCAGTTGTGAGTAATCACTACCTCTTCATCTGAGTCTATGACGCGGCTTTCGTCCCAACAAGGCAGTTCAGTGACTAAGCGGGTCGCGCCCAATTGCTGCTTGATATGCCGGGCTGCAGACTGAGCAAAAACCACACATTCAAGCAGGGAATTACTGGCCATACGGTTGGCGCCATGCAGCCCCGTATAGGCGACTTCACCTACAGCATACAGATTATCAATGTCAGTCTGGCCGTTAAGGTTAGTGATCACGCCACCGCAGGTGTAATGCGCTGCAGGTACTACAGGTATAGGTTGTTTGGTAATGTCGATGCCAACACTTAAACATTTGGCGTAAATAGTCGGGAAATGCTCAATGATAAAGTCTTTTGGTTTGTGGCTGATATCCAGATACACACAATGAGCGCCGAGTTTTTTCATTTCATAGTCGATAGCCCGTGCCACTATGTCGCGTGGTGCCAATTCGGCTCGTTCATCAAAATCCGGCATAAAACGGCTGCCATCAGGCCGTTTTAAAAAGGCACCTTCACCACGCATGGCTTCTGTGATCAGATAATTCTGTGCGTCAGGGTGATACAAACTGGTGGGGTGGAACTGATTAAATTCCATATTGGCCACGCTGCAACCGGCGCGCCACGCCATGGCTATACCGTCACCGCTGGCAACATCCGGATTGCTGGTGTACAGATAAACTTTACTGGCACCGCCTGTCGCCAGCGCTATACATTTAGCACCTATCACTTCGACATGTTCCTGATCACGATTCCAGACATAAGCACCGTGGCACTTTTGTTCCGCTAATCCCAGTTTTTTGGACGTGATCAAATCAATAGCGTTGTAATTTTCCAGCAACTGAATATTCGGATGGCCTTTAACTTGCTCAACCAGGGTGATTTGTACAGCGCGGCCTGTGGCATCCGCAGCATGCAAAATACGTCTGTGGCTGTGGCCGCCTTCACGGGTCAGATGGTACTTCAGTACGCCATCTTCATCTTTGTACTGATCAAAAGGCACACCCTGAGCTATTAACCACTCCATCGCATCTTTGGCGTGTTCAGCGGTAAATTGTACTGCAGCTGCTTCACACAAGCCCGCGCCGGCTATTAAGGTATCGTCAACATGGGAAGCAATACTGTCGTTTTCATCAAAAACAGCGGCTATACCACCCTGAGCATACAAAGTGGATCCTTCCCGTAACGGTCCTTTACTCAGCACTATCACTTTGGCACTGTCTGCCAGATGCAAAGCCAGCGATAAACCCGCAGCACCGCTGCCGATAATTAATACGTCACAAAGATGTTTTTTTTGTTGTTGCATGGGATACACTTAATCAGTCAAAAATACACATAAATGTCTGTAATTTGGGTCTTTATACGCTACTTTCCGGCAACCGGCCGTGCTGTTTGCGGCAAATTGTAACTTTTTTTACTTATTTGCAGAACTATTCATATAGCTTCCAGTCATAAGGGTACGCTTGACGAGCGCCAGTTGCAAAAAGAAAGTAGTATTTAGCATTAGGGGAAAGGCTCGGATGAGCGAGCAAGAATTGGATTGGCAGATTGTCCAGCGGGTACAACAAGGGGATAAAGCAGCGTTTAATCTGTTGGTTAAAAAATACCAGCACAGAATTGCGAACTTAATCTCACGTTATGTCTCTAATCATGGCGATGTGGCAGATGTAGCTCAGGAAGCCTTTATTAAAGCTTACCGTGCTATTCCTGGCTTTCGTGGTGAGAGTGCATTTTACACCTGGTTGTACCGGATAGCTGTGAACAGCGCTAAAAATTACCTGGTAGCGACAGGACGCAAACCACCATCTACAGACGTAGATGCGGACGATGCCGAGTTTTATGAAGGCAGCGATGCGTTAAAAGAGCAGGACTCTCCGGAAAAACTGTTGTTATCCGAAGAAATCCGGCATGTAGTGTTCGATACCATTGAAAAGTTGCCAGACGAATTACGCACAGCTATAACTTTGCGTGAGTTGGATGGTTTAAGTTACGAAGAGATTGCGGAAGTGATGGGTTGTCCTATCGGGACAGTCAGAAGCCGGATTTTCCGTGCACGTGAAGCTATTGATGCGCAGTTAAAACCGCTCGTTAGTTGAACCTCTACTAAACAGGAATCGGTATGTTGTCAGAAAAATCAGATTGGCTCTCGGCTGCTAGTGATAACCAAGCTATTAGCCCGGAACAATTAGACACTTTACTGCAGGACGCTGAATTACAGCAAAGCTTCGCGCGTTACCATTTGATTGGCGCAGCCATTCGTAATGAGTTGCCGGCTCAGCTGGATATGCAGTTTGCAGATAACTTTGCCAGCCTGTTGGATCAGGAGCCTGCTTACCAGTTAGAAAGCAGTCCTGTGGTGCACAGACAAGAAACTCCAGTGTCGTTCTGGCAGAAACTGGGTGAAGCCGCCAATACAGGTTGGTTCAAAACAGGTTTTCAGGGCACTGTAGCCGCCAGCGTGGCATTAGTTGCTGTGTTAGGTGTGCAACAATTCCAGGGCTCTGGTCAGGATGCTGATCTGAACTCGCCTTTACCTGTGTTACAAACTCAGCCAGTGGCAGGTTTTGCTACTCCTGTCAGCCTGAGCCAGACCTCTGTCGATTCCCGTTTTGAACAGGAACAACGTCAGGCCATGCTGGAACAACAAAAACGTTTGCAGCAATTGCTGCAGGCCCACCGTCAGCAAATCCGGGTGATGGACACTGCACAGCAGAAAGCCCCTGAAACCCCGGCTGAGAAACCAATACAAGAGCAATAAATATGGGTTGGAAAGGCTTAAGCAGTGCCTTGATCATCTTGTGTTACTCCAGCCTGAGCTTCGCTGAAGTCTCGGGTTGGGAGTGGTTTGAGCGTAGTCAGAGTTCAGTTCGTCAATACAATTTCGAAGTCTCCTTTGTTGTGATTAAACCTAATCAGGTGGACAGTTACCGCTGGATCCATGGTGTCTACAATGATTCAGAGATAGAACAACTGATGCCGCTTGAGCAAAGTGGTGTCGAAATTCTCCGCCGTAATCAGATGGTGTATTACATTGCACCTGAAAAAACTCCGTTAGCAACCAGCAGTGGCACCATTAAAGAGTTACCGGCCTTGCTGTATCGGGACATCGAATCCATTAAAACTTTGTATGACGCTGTGCCTGGTGGTTCGGCTCAGTTGTCTGGCCGTTCAGCCCAGTTGTTACGTCTGGCTCCGCTACAAAATGGCAGACCAGGGTATTGGATGTGGTTAGACAGCCAGACAGGTTTTCCGCTTAAAATAGACACTTTAACAGCGCAAAACGAAGTGCTTGAACGTTGGGTGGTCACTCATATTCTGCCGCATTCTGCTTTGCCTGAAACTCTGAGTGTTGCGGCCAAAGCTGAATTACCTGCCACAGCCGAAACCATGCCCACTGCAACTTTGCCTGAAAGCCCACTGGAATTGTCCTGGTTACCTGAAGGTTACCAGCAGGTATCCGTAACAGCGGCTATGGTACCGCAGCAAGTGCTGGAACAATGGCTGTTGTCCGATGGTTTGCATCAGGTGTCTGTGTTTGTGCAGCCGGGTGCAAATCTGCCCGCTCAGGCTTTCCGGGATGGTGCAACCACCATTTTTGTGATGCCAAAAAACCAGTTTGATGTGACAGTGATAGGTCCTGTGTCTATTGAAAATGCCCGGCAAATTGCCGAGTCGGTGCGTTAAATGCTGGAAGAAATAGCTACCGTGATGAAAAGCCAGACCGATGGGGTCTGGCTCAAAACTCAAAGTGTCAGCAGCTGTAATGCCTGTCAGTCGAATAACGACTGTGGCACTGGTGTGGTGGCTAAAGCCTTAACTCCGCGTGAAAATCTGTTTTTTGTCAAAAGCCCATTGCAGTTGTTGGAAGGACAAAAAGTAAAGATTGCCGTCAGTGAGCAGCAGCTGTTGTCTGCTGCGGCTTTATTGTATTTGCTGCCGTTGTTTTGTCTGATTGCTGTGGCTGCTTTACTGAGTCGTTTACAACTGGCAGAAAGTGCCATAGTGCTGGGGTCTTTAACCGCGTTAATAGCTGGTTTTGCTGTTGCACGTTTTTTCACAGGCTCTGCTGCTCAACAAGAACAAATCGAAATCCTTGCCGTATTGCCGGACCTCGCCGTGCAACATATCCGCATCACAGACTGAAATCCGCTGTAACATCTGAACACATAGCAACCAATGCAGAGATCGAGTACAATTCGCGGCAAATTTATCTGAATCAACTTTGGTGTTCGCCCGGTTTTTGACCATAAGGGTCAAAGTGGGGCCACCTGATAGCAGCTTTAGCGGAAAAAATGCCAAAAATTACTCATATTCGTAACTTTTCAGTCATAGCCCACATAGACCACGGCAAATCTACACTGTCTGATCGTCTGATCCAACACTGTGGTGGTTTATCTGATCGTGAAATGCAGGCGCAGGTTTTAGATTCTATGGATCTGGAACGTGAACGTGGCATCACTATTAAAGCGCAAAGCGTGACCTTGCATTACAAAGCCAAAGATGGCGAAACCTACCAGCTGAACTTTATCGACACGCCTGGCCACGTTGACTTTACCTATGAAGTCAGCCGCTCTCTGGCCGCCTGTGAAGGTGCGTTGTTAGTAGTGGATGCGGGTCAGGGGGTCGAAGCTCAGACGGTAGCCAACTGCTACACGGCGCTGGAAATGAACCTCGAAGTCTTACCAATTCTGAATAAAATCGACTTACCACAAGCCGATCCGGACCGTGTTGCTGAAGAAATTGAAGACATTATTGGTATCGAAGCTGTAGGCGCAGTGCAATGTTCTGCCAAAACAGGTTTAGGTATTGAAGATGTACTGGAGACTATAGTCGCCAATATTCCGTGCCCTGAAGGTGACGTGGATGGTCCTACTCAGGCTCTGATCATCGACTCCTGGTTTGACCCTTATCAGGGCGTAGTGTCGCTGGTGCGGGTAAAACACGGCAAAATCCAGCTGAAAGACAAAATCAAAGTGATGTCGACTGGTATGGTCTACGAAGTTGACAAAGTAGGTGTCTTTACCCCTAAAGCCAACAACACAGGTATTTTAAGTACAGGTGAAGTGGGTTTTGTCATTTGTGGCATCAAAGAAATTAAAGGCGCTCCGGTTGGTGATACCTTAACTTTAGCGAAAAACCCTGCGACAGAGCCATTACCAGGCTTTAAGCGGATTAAGCCTCAGGTTTATGCCGGTGTATTCCCGGTCTCTTCTGACGATTACGAAGATTTCCGTGATGCGCTGGAAAAACTCAGCTTAAACGACTCGTCTTTGTTTTATGAACCAGAAAGTTCCAGCGCTTTAGGTTTTGGTTTCCGTATTGGTTTCCTCGGTATGTTACACATGGAAATTATTCAGGAACGTTTAGAGCGTGAATACGATCTGGATTTAATCACCACAGCGCCGACCGTAGTGTACGAAGTGATCACCAAAAATGGTGAAACCGTGATGGTAGATAACCCAAGTGCATTACCTCCTGTAGGTAACATAGACGAAATTCGTGAGCCTATAGTGGAAGCTCATATTCTGGTACCACAGGAATACTTAGGTAACGTGATTAACCTCTGTATTGAAAAACGTGGTGTGCAGATGAATATGACTTACCACGGCCGTCAGGTCGCCGTAGTGTACGAACTGCCTATGGCTGAAGTGGTGATGGATTTCTTTGACCGCTTAAAGTCAACCAGCCGTGGTTATGCTTCGCTGGATTATTCTTTTAAACGTTTCCAGGCGTCAGAGATGTCACGGGTTGATATTCTGATCAACGGTGAGCGGGTCGATGCTTTGGCTATTATCAGCCATAAAGACTTTGCCCAAAGCCGTGGCCGTGAGCTGGCCGAAAAACTGAAAGATCTGATCCCTCGTCAGATGTTTGATATCGCTATTCAGGCTGCCATAGGCGCACATGTGATTGCCCGTACCACGGTCAAGCAATTGCGTAAAAACGTATTGGCGAAATGTTATGGCGGCGATATCAGCCGGAAGAAAAAGCTGTTGCAGAAACAGAAAGAGGGTAAAAAACGTATGAAGCAGGTCGGTAATGTGGAAGTTCCACAAGAAGCCTTCCTTGCCATTCTTAAAGTCGGTAAATAACAACAAGGGTAGTTATGGCAGGTTATTTTGCAATTTTCCTCGTAGTATTGACCTTGGCCAGTGGTTTAATCTGGCTGATCGACGTACTGGTGTTTGCACCTAAACGCAAAGTTAAAGTTGCAACAGCTCAGGCTGCGGCAGCAGGTAGCCTGCCATTAAACGCTATAGAAGAACTGGAAAAACCTTCTTATCTGGCAGAAACCGCCAAAGAAATTTTCCCGCTGATTCTGGCTATTACCATTATCCGTTCGTTTTTGTACGAGCCGTTTCAGATCCCATCAGGTTCTATGATGCCAACCTTATTGGTCGGTGACTTTATTCTGGTGGAGAAGTTTTCATACGATGTCAAAGATCCGGTCTGGCGTAAGCCGCTGATCACCACGGGCCGGCCAGAACGTGGTGATGTGATCGTATTTAAATATCCGGAGCAGCCAACAGTCGACTTTATCAAGCGCACTGTGGGTTTGCCGGGTGACCGTATCGTCTACAAAAACAAGCAGTTGTTTATTCAGCCTGCCTGTACAGCAGCAGATAAAAGCACTTGTCCTGGTTTAGAAGCCGTACCTTTAACTTTGCAGGCTGAAGGCGAATTTATGGATGGTGAATTGCCAACCAAACGTTATTCAGAGCAATTTGGCGAGCACAAACACGACATACTGCAACACCCCTTTAAATCAGAAAATCTGATGCAGTATTACAAGCAGCCTGGCACTGCTATTGAAGAGTTTATTGTGCCTGAAGGCCATTATTTTGCCTTGGGTGACAACCGCGATAATAGCCGTGACAGCCGTTTCTGGGGTTTTGTGCCTGAAGAGAATCTGGTGGGTAAAGCGGTCTTTATCTGGATGAGTTTTGAATTTAGTGACGACCCGGACAGCTGGTTACCTTCCTGGGTACCTGTCGGTGTGCGTTTTGAACGTTTAGGCAAAATTAATTAATGCAAAAACCTGTCAGCGGCCTGATGAAAAAGCTGGGTTACCAGTTTCAGCAGGTCGCGCTACTCGAACAAGCCCTGACTCACCGCAGTTGTAAAGGTGAGCACAATGAGCGGCTGGAATTTTTAGGTGACGCCCTGCTTAGCATGGTGATTGCCGAAGCCCTGTACAATCATTTCCCTAAGGCCCGCGAAGGCGATTTAACCCGCATGCGTTCTTCTTTGGTGAAGGGCATTACGTTGGCTGAAATAGCCAAAGAACTGGAACTGGCTGAATACCTGCGTTTGGGTCCTGGTGAGATGAAAAGCGGTGGTGTACGCCGTGAATCTATTCAGGCTGACGCAGTGGAAGCTATTTTAGGTGCTATCTTTTTAGATTCCGGCATTGATGCCTGTAAAGAACGCGTTTTAACCTGGTTTGGCAGTCGTTTAACCGGCATCCAGCCCGGCGTACAAAAAGACAGTAAAACCCAGTTGCAGGAATACCTGCAGGGACGCCGCCTGCCTTTGCCTTTGTATGAAGTGATTGACACCAAAGGCGACGACCATGATCAGGTGTTTACTGTACGTTGTACTGTGCAGGGCAGAGCCCCTGTTGTCGCGTCTGGCAATTCCAGACGTAAAGCTGAACAGGATTCAGCACGAATTTTGTTGGAACAGATAAAAAATGACCGCTGAGACTTTTGCCGGACTGGTTGCCATAGTAGGCCGCCCAAACGTGGGGAAATCCACTTTATTAAACCAGCTGGTGGGGCAGAAGGTCAGTATTACCTCGCGTAAACCCCAGACCACCCGTCACCGTATAGTGGGCATAGACACCCAGGACAATTACCAGACGGTTTATGTCGACACTCCGGGTCTGCATATTGAAGAAAAACGCGCCATCAACCGCCTGATGAACAAAGCCGCAGCCAGTACGATACTGGATGTAGAGCTGATTATTTTTGTGGTGGAAGGTACCCGCTGGACAGACGACGACCAGATGGTGTTAAACCGTTTGATCGCGGCAAAAAAACCAGTGCTGCTGGTGGTGAACAAAGTCGATTTGTACAAAGACAAAGAAGAGCTGTTACCGCATTTACAGTGGCTGAGCAGCCAGCTTGATTTTATGCAAATTGTGCCTTTGTCGGCAGAAAAGGGCACCAATGTGCAGGAACTGCGGGCCTTAGTGCAAAAGCAGTTACCGCCTTGTGAATTCTTTTTCCCTGAAGAATATGTGACGGATCGCAGCAGCCGTTTTATGGCATCGGAAATAGTCCGCGAAAAGCTGATGCGTTTTTTAGGCGATGAATTGCCTTATGCTGTCACTGTTGAAATTGAACGTTTTAAATGGGAAGAAAAACACTACCATATCGCCGCTTTAGTGCTGGTTGAACGCGACACCCAAAAGCAAATGGTAATAGGGAAAAAAGGCGAACGTATTAAAACTATTGCCACTGAAGCCCGTAAAGATATGGAAACCTTATTTGAGCAGCCGGTGTTTTTACAGGTCTGGGTGAAAGTGAAATCCGGTTGGGCTGATGACGAGCGAGCACTTCGCAGCTTAGGTTACGGCGAAGACTAAAATGGAGCATCGCAGCTGGCCAGCTTTTATTCTGCACAGCCGCGCTTTTAAGGAACAGCAGTTGTTGGTGCAATTGCTGTTGCCTGAACTGGGCCGGGTCAGCGCTGTGATGCGTAAATCCAGCAGTAAAAAACAACAACGTTTGTCATTGCAGCCTTTCCAGTTACTACAACTGGAACTGGTGGGTCGTGCTGAATTAAAAACCGTCAGTAAAGTCGAAGAAGCAGGCCCTGCCTTTTTACTGCAAGGTGAAAAGTTGTTTGGTGCCATGTATTTAAACGAGCTGATTTGCCGTTTATGGCCGGAAAACGTCGGCTCCGACGCTTTATTTGAGTTGTATCAGCAAAGCTTACAGCAACTGCTCACTGACGATCTTGAACCTTGTTTGCGTCAGTTTGAATTTTCCCTGCTGACCGAGTTAGGTCAGCCGGTGGACTGGCACTACGATTCAGCAGGCGAAGTTTTACAGGACGGCGCTTTGTACCAATGGTGGCCAGAGCAGGGCTGGCAAATTGCTGGTAAAGGCTGGAAAGGTGAGGTGCTTAAAGCCATAGGCCAGCAGCACTGGCAACAGGACGACGTACTAAAAACCGCCAAGCAGTTAAGCCGTTTATTATTAGCGCCTTTGCTAGGCAGCAAACCTTTGAGCAGCAGAGCATTATTTCAATCGATCAGGAATTAGTTATGAGCCCCATTTATTTAGGTATCAATATCGATCACGTCGCCACTTTACGTCAGGCCCGTGGCACTTATTACCCTGAACCTGTGCATGCGGCTTTATTGGCAGAGCAATTTGGTGCTGATGGCATTACTGTGCATTTACGGGAAGACCGCCGCCATATTCAGGACCGTGATTTATTTGTATTGCGCCAAACCATAGCCACCCGGTTAAATTTTGAAATGGCAGTGACTGAAGAAATGTTAGGTATTGCCACTCAGCTCAAACCTGAATTCTGCTGTTTAGTGCCGGAAAAACGCCAGGAATTAACCACAGAAGGTGGCTTAGAAGTGGCAGGCCAATTCGATAAAATCCAGGATGCTGTGCTTCGCCTGCAGCAAGACAATATTTTAGTCTCGTTGTTTATCGACGCCGATGAAACACAAATAGCTGCAGCGGCCAAAGCCGGTGCGCCTTATATCGAAATTCATACAGGCCAGTACGCTGAAGCGACAGATCCGAAAAAGCAAAAAGCAGAGCTTGAGCGTATCACTGAAGCAGCTGCTTATGCCGCTTCATTGGGCTTAACAGTCAATGCTGGTCATGGCCTGCATTACCACAATGTGCAGCCTATAGCCGCTATTCCACAAATGTACGAGCTGAATATTGGCCATGCGATCGTAGCCCGCGCCATCTTCTCTGGTTTAGGTCCGGCTGTGGCTGAAATGAAACGTCTGATGGTGGAGGCACGCCGTTAATGGCCATTGTTGGTTTAGGCACCGACATCATCGAAATAGCGCGTATAGAGCAAAGCCTGGCGCGCTCCCCCCGTTTAGTACAAAGGGTACTGACTGATTCTGAGCAGCAGATTTTAGCGGCCCACGGCCAGCCAGCCCGTTATTTTGCCAAACGTTTTGCCGCCAAAGAGGCTGCAGCCAAAGCCCTTGGCACCGGTATAGGCCGTGGTATTTCCTTCCAGCATTTTATTGTCAGTAACGACCCTTCAGGTCGCCCTCAGCTTGAACTCACAGGTCCGGCTAAAGCATTAGCTGATTCCATGCAAGTGCGCTCCGTCTGGCTCTCCATCAGCGACGAGCAGGCTTATGCCTGTGCTACTGTGATTCTCGAATCCTGATTTTTAGCCTTCGTACCTGAAGCTGCAGCTTTGTTGACTGCACTCCCGGGCCCCTGTCACATAAGCTTGTCGCCTTACCGCAGCTTTGCGGGCGGGAATAAAGCCGTGTCCCTACCCATAACATAAGGTATTGAGGTATAAAGAGCTTCAATTTAGCTCTGGGTGAAGTAAATGCAAAAAGGCAGTTTAGTTTGTGTTGGCACAGGTATGACATTGGGTTCTCATATCAGCCCTTTATCCCGCAGTTATATAGAACAGGCCGATGTGGTGTTTGTTTTAGTGGCCGATGGCACTACCGAACTATGGATCCAGGGCATGAATACTGATGTACGTAGTTTGCAGCCTTATTATTGTGAAGGCCAGTCGCGGATGATCACCTATAAACAAATGGTGGCGGCCATGTTGGCTGAAGTGCGCTTGGGTAAAAAAGTATGTGGTGCTTTTTATGGCCATCCCGGCGTGTTTGCCTGGGTGCCACATCAGGCCATTAAAGAAGCGGTCGCAGAAGGTTACAAGGCTCATATGGAACCGGGTATTTCAGCCGAAGATTGTTTATATGCCGATTTGGGCTTGGACCCCGGCACTTATGGTTGTCAGCATTATGAAGCCAGCAACCTGATGTTTTATCAGCGCACTATAGATACTGCGGCTTATTTAATTTTATGGCAGATTGGCGTGGCTGGTGATAAATCGCTGGCTAAATTCACCACAGGCAGCGCTTATCGTGATGTCTTAGTCGAACTGCTGAACCAATGGTATCCGCTGGATCATCAGGTGATTTTATACGAAGCCGTCACTTTGCCTATTCAGCAGCCGCGAATTGAGCGCATTCCTTTATCCGATTTACCCAAAGCACAGATGGATTTAAAAACCACTTTAGTAATACCGCCAGCCACAGTAGCGAAAACCAACCAGCTGATTCTGGATAAATTAAAAGCCGTAGTGGCACAAGAAGGTCAAAAATGACTGCCAGCTGGGCCAAAGTTGCAGTGGCAGAGCTTTTTGTGATCCAAACCCCCCGTTTATTGATCCGGCCTTTAGCGCAGGGAGACGAGCAGCTTTATTTGGATTTATATACTTCGCCCCAGGTTATGGCCTATATTGCTCCACCTCTTGACGCCAATCAGGCTAAACACAGCTTTCAGATTGCGCTGCGGCTAAATGCTAAAGTCCCCTTTAAGCGGCTGTTTCTGGCGATCTGTGTTCAGGGCAAAGCTATAGGTTTATGTGCGGTGAATCAGTGGAATGCACAGCAGGCAACTGCAGAAATAGGTTTGATGTTATTACCTTGTGGGCATGGGCAGGGCTTTGGCAGCGAAGCCAAGCTGGCTTTTAGTCAACGATTGCAACAGCTGTTTACTGCGGTACAGCTCTATACATTGACGGACCCAAATAACACAGCCGCAGTGCGTTCAAACTTAGCTGCTGGTTATACTGCTGATCCTCTGCAACCCAACAGATTTTGGTTTAAACCTGACTAATTTAATTTTGGCTATACAGCTTTTTGCTGCGGTATGAGCAGGCGCTCTTGTGCTTTTAATTTTATCGTTTTACAGTGGGTTTGCTTGTGGAGTCTGTCTGCATAAACAGCCAGACGTTTTGCATAAATTCAGGGGATTACCTATGTCTGTTGTTATTCAATTATTAGAAAAAATGGGTCAAAATTCAGCATTACGTTATGCCGATGCAGAACAATTAGCACAGCTTATGGCGGACACAGATCCGGCGTTAATTGCTGCTGTGAGTGCGGGTGATCAACAGGCAATTGAAACGCTTTTAGGAGCCAGAACCAATGTGGTGTGCGGTGTATATCCGGCAGATGAACCACAAGATGATCAACCTGCTGATGATGAGGATAACAAAGAGAAAATTAATCAGCTGAAAGCCAGTTAATTTAATTTTATTATGCGTTATCAGTTTTCCCAAACTATAAACAAGCTAAGTTTTTTGAACTGGCTTGTTTTTTGTTTGTGTTTATTTAGCCAGCACGTTGTTGCTGACATTTATGTTGAAAAATTGCTTTCTTCCGATCAAATTAAAACAAGTGACTTTGTATCTTTTCAGAAGCAGCTCAAGGAAATAGAGCAACATAAAAAAGAGATGTCAGAGTTTGAATTATCTTACCTTCAATTACTACAAGCATATCAGTCTGTATATACAGGCCAGATTCAGGAGTCGATAGTTTTATTATCTGCCTTGATAAACCCTGAGGTAGATAACACACTCTCTTTTCGTGCAAAAGCCTTATTAATTAATAGCTTGTTGCTGACACGTCGTTATCTGGACGCATTTAACTATGTAGAACAACTAATTGCACAACTGCCAAGCGTCAGACAACCGTTAGCCAGAGAACAGGGGTTGTTGGTAATAGCTATGATGTATAAGTATGTCGATTTATTTGAACATACTATTCAGTATACTGCGCAGTTAGAGTCTGAAGCCTCCCGCCCAACTGCTCTTTGTACGGCGAAACAGCTTAAACTGGATGCGTTGCTCCGTGACAAAAAATACGATGAGTTTAAATCAGCTTATGCCGATGGCCTTAAGGCCTGCGAGCAAAGCAAAGATAAGCTATGGGCTAATTTTATAAGGTTGTATCAAGCGCAACTCTTGCTGATTGAAAATAAACCGGATAGCGCATTGGCCTTGTTAAAAGACTACTACAGTGAAGTTGAATCAACAAAATACGCTGGCCTTATGGCCGAGTTTAATGCAGCCTTGGCTCAGGCCTATCTGGCATTAGGCAATCAAACTGAGGCCAAACGACATGCTTTATTTGTCGCCGCGCAGGAGGATTTTAGCCCGTCCAGTACTGCGCGCTTGAAGTCATTACAATTGCTGTCCACTGTGGCCAAAACCGAAAAAAATTACCAGCAGGCGCTGGAATACCATGAGCAATATCTGGCTGCTTTTACCGCTTATATGGATGATAAGTCAGCCCAACAAATGGCTTACCACACAGCCCATTCCGAAATTCTGGCGCAAAATCAAAAGATTGCCTTGCTGGATAAAGATAACCAACTGTTACAGTACGAGCAGACGGCACTGAAACATCAGGCGGCTTTTAATAAGTTGATGATTTTTGCTCTGGCCTTGTTGGTGTTGGGGCTGGCATTTTTGGCTTATCGCAGTTTTGTCGCCCGTCAGCGTTTTAAAGCCTTAGCTGAATACGATGATTTAACCGCCATCAGCAACAGATACCATTTTTCGGCTTCTGCCAAAGGCGCGTTGGCTTTATGTGAAAAAGGTCAGTTGCCTGCTGCACTGATCGTTTTTGATCTGGACCACTTTAAGCAGATTAACGACCAGTATGGCCATGCCGCCGGTGACTGGGCGCTGCGTCAGACTGTAGATACCTGCCGCAATTTTATGCGTAATAACGATGTGTTTGGCCGCATTGGTGGCGAAGAATTTGCCATTTTGTTGCCGGGTTGCCAAAGCGATAAAGCTCAGTTGCTGGCTGATATTTGCCGGGATGCGATCAGTAACATTGATACGGCAGCTTCGGGTTATGAGTTTAAATTAAGTGCCAGTTTTGGAGTCACCTCAGCGGAACTTTCAGGTTACCATTTAACCAAACTGATTGAAGATGCCGATACCGCTATGTATCAGGCTAAACAGCAAGGACGAAACAAGGTGCAATTCTTCCGGGGCTAAAACCGGCTCTGTGCAAAGACTCTGATTATTGTGGGGAATCATAGTGGCGACAAGCATATAGGGAGATGCCTTGAAAGCATTTTTGTGGTCTTTGTGTGTGCATATAGTGCTGCTGGGTTTATTAACCTACCATCATTTTGCTCCTACAGAGGCCATAAAACCAAAATCTGAACCTCCTATTCTGGCTTATGCCTATCAGCCGGTGAAAGCCAAACCTGCTCCTCCTGTTGTGGAGCCAGTCAAAACACCAGAGCCTGTGGCCAAAGCAGTGAAACAAAGCGCTGCAAAACCACAAAGCAAAAAGCAGCAAGCCAGGCCAAAACCACAAAAGCTGAAACCTGCCGCTGTGAAAGCAAAAACGACAACAGCCAAAGCTGTGCCGCCACCACGCAAAGCCTTTGTGCCGGTACGAAAACCCGCAATGGTGAAACCACAACCCAAAGCTTTTGTGCCGGTACCTAAACCTGCGATGGTGAAGCCCCTGCCAAAACAACCAGAGGTAGTGGCAGCTAAACCTTTGCCTGAGCCTGTGCGAAAACAGCCAGAGGTTGCAGCGGCTAAACCTTTGCCTGAGCCTGTACGAAAACAGCCGGAAGTTGTAGCGGCTAAACCTTTGCCTGAGCCTGTACGAAAACAGCCGGAAGTTGTAGCGGCT
>CBIMJC010000017.1:0-24097 GCA_966244125.1 uncultured Rheinheimera sp. | reverse complement strand
TGTATAGCTTTACACCAACGGCAACTGATGCAGATCCGGACACTACGCTCACATTTAGTATCAGTAACAAACCGTCATGGGCTAGTTTCTCCACCAGTACAGGTGCCTTAACCGGTACTCCTGCTGCTGCAGATGTCGGCACCACCAGCGGCATAGTGATCAGCGTCAGCGATGGTACTTTAAGTGCGTCTTTGGCTCCGTTTAGTATTACTGTGCAGGCAGCAAACCAAATCCCGGTGATCAGCGGCACGCCGTCCACCACTGTGGATGCAGGAGAGCTGTATAGCTTTACACCAACTGCAACTGATGCAGATGAAGGCAGCAGCTTAGTCTTCAGCATCAGCAATAAACCGACCTGGGCCAGCTTCAGTGAAAGTACCGGTCAATTAAGCGGTACTCCGGCCACTACAGATGTGGGTACTACTTCAGGTATTGTGATCAGCGTGTCTGATGGCACTGCAAGTGCAAGCTTGCCAGCCTTTGCGCTGACTGTGCTGAAAGCCAATGAAGCTCCGGTCGTGACAGACCGCTCAGCAAGCACGGCAGAAGACACTCCTCTGAGCCTGACCTTAACGGCGCAGGATCCGGATCAGGACGAGCTGACTTATGAAATTGCGGCCCAACCTGAACATGGTACTGTCAGTCTGCAAGGTACTTTGCTGGTCTACACACCGGAGAAAGACTTTAATGGTTCGGACAGTATTGGCTTTATTGCCAAAGATGCAGAGTTAAGTTCAGACCCTGCAACCATCAGCATTACCGTGACTGCGGTGAATGATAACCCTGTGGCGGCAGATGACAGCTTCAGTATCGCCCGTACCGGCAATAACCAGTACCAACTGGCGGTGCTGAGTAACGACAGTGATGTGGACGGTGACACTCTGACGATAGACGGAGCTTCGACCAGTGTGGGTACTGTGGTCTTTAATGCGCAAGGTTTAACTCTGACAGTGCCGGATCTGTATGTTGGCCCGGTCAGCCTGCGTTATACAGTGACGGATGGCAAAGAAGGACGTGCAACAGCCAATGTCAGTCTGATTATCGAAGGTGGCGATGCCTCAAATCTGCCAGTGATTACTGTACCTGCAGATATCGAAGTGGATGCTACGGCACTCTTTACCCGGGTTCAGTTAGGCACAGCAACAGCAGTGGATCGCAATGGTCGCCGCCTGCGGGTGTCTTTGATTAACGGTAGTCTGTTCTTCGCACCGGGCGAGCATATTGTCTACTGGCAAGCCACAGATGCCGATGGTAATACGGCGACTAAAGCACAAAAAGTCAGTGTGAATCCGTTGGTGTCGCTGAGCAAAGACCAGGTCGCGATAGAAGGCAATGAAGTGGAAGTTCAGGTGCTGCTCAATGGTCCGGCTCCGGTTTACCCTGTGCTGGTGCCTTATAGCGTCAGTGGCAGTGCCGGACCAAACGATCACACCCTGGTATCCGGTGTGGCTGAGATCAGTTCTGGTTTAAGCACGACCATCCGCTTTACTGTGCTGGACGATGGTGTGGCCGATTCGCCGGAAGATATAGTGATCACACTGGACAGCAGCGTGAACCGCGGCAGTAAACGCAGCAGCCGTATTGTCGTCAGCGAAGCCAATGTTGCCCCTGTGGTCGCTTTAACTGTGCAGCAGAATGGTCTGAACCGTCTCACCATAGGCGAAGGTGATGGCATAGTGACTGTGACAGCTACTGTGACAGATGCGAATCCACAGGATCAGATCAGTGGCACATGGGACTTTGGTCGTCTGGATAATGTGACGTCCGGTCAGACTGAATTAAGTTTTGACCCGGCAGAGCAAGGACCAGGTTTGTATCAGGTCAGTTACACTGCGACAGATAACGGCACGCCGAATTTATCGGCCACCTCCAGAGTCTTTATTGTGATAAGACCTAGCCTGCCGACTCTGGGCTCGGGAGATTCGGATGGTGACTTAATACCTGATGATCAGGAAGGTTTTGCCGACTCAGACGGTGACGGTATACCGGATTATCTGGACGCCATCAATGAATGTAACGTGATGCCAACCGAGTTATTGGGACAAACTGACTTTGTGGCCGAGGGTGACCCAGGTGTGTGTTTACGCTTAGGTACTGTAGCGGCAGAAACAGATGCGGGTGGTTTGCAAATTGCGAAAGATGCCATTGAGACTGATGATGTTGCGGTGAATATTGGCGGTATCTTTGACTTTATTGCGTACGGTTTACCGGAGCAGGGCCAGAGCTACAGTCTGGTGATACCACAACGTTTACCTGTACCAGCCAATGCTGTGTACCGTAAGTTCAACGATGTCACAGGTTGGGTAGACTTTGTCAGCGATGCCAACAATTCAGTGTCCAGTACAGCAGGCGAACGTGGTTTCTGTCCGCCACCTGGTGATGCGGTCTGGACTGCTGGCTTAACTGAAGGTCACTGGTGTGTGCAGGTCCGGGTGCAGGATGGTGGTCCGAACGATGCCGATGGTATAGCCAACGGCGCTATTGTCGACCCGGGTGGTGTCGCTGTTGAACTGAACGGCAATACCTTGCCTGTTGCGGTTGATGATCAGACGTCAACCAAAGAAAACACAGCTGTGGTGGTAAATGTACTGGCCAATGACACAGATGCAGATGGCGATATCTTAACTGTCAGTCAGGCGGTAGGCAGTTTTGGTACTGTGACCATTCTGGCGGATCAACAACTGAGCTATACGCCTGATGCCGACTTTGCCGGTGTGGATACTGTGATTTACAGTGTGACCGATGGTAAAGGGGGGACAGCCAGTGCAGAGCTGGTGGTTGACGTGTTCAGTAACAGTGCTCCTGTTGCGGTGAATGACGTGGCATCAACCAACGACAGAACTGCCTTACTGATTGCTGTGCTGGTGAATGACACAGATGAAGACGGCAATACGCTGACAGTCACGGCTGCAAGTGCAGTGCAGGGTACTGTCAGTATTGAAGCCGGCCAGCGCCTGCGTTATACACCAAAAGCGGGTTTTGACGGAGTCGACACCATCAGCTACAGCATCACAGACGGTTTTGGTGGTGAAGCAACAGCTGTGGTGCAAGTGACAGTAACAGCATATAAAGACGTAGTAGTAGAGAACAAGTCAGGTGGAGGTAGTATGACGCTGTGGATGATGTTGGCGTTAGCAGGTGCTGTAGTAGTGCGCCGTCGCTCTGTAGTGGGATTAGCAGCCGTTGCGCTGCTGTCCTTCAGCCCTTTTAGTCAGGGCGCTGACTGGTACGTTCAGGGCTCTGTTGGTCAGAGCAAGGCGGACCAGCAACAAAGCAGGTTAGTGGATGCGCTACCAGATGGCACTATCACAGATTTTGACGATAGTGACAGTTCTTATGGTTTTGCTGTGGCTTACCAGATCCATCCGCATATTGCGCTGGAACTGGGCTATCAGGATTTAGGTGAAGCCAGCAGCCAGATCAATGGCGAGAGTCTGACACCGCAGCAATACCATGAAGTAGTGAAAGCTGTCACTCCGGTTTTGGTTGATGGTTTTACCACAGCAGTTCGTTTTACCTTGTGGCAAAACGATACGCTGAGTGTTGAGGTACCGCTGGGTCTGTTTTTTTGGGATTCAGAAATTGAGAGCCGGATGGATGATACAGTGCTCAGGTCGGAAGACGATGGTAATGACTGGTATCTTGGTGCTCAGCTGAACTATCAGGTGGCGCCTGACTGGACACTGGGACTGGGTTATCAGCAGTTAAACCTGGAGCCGAATGACATCAATAGCTGGCTGGTCAGTGTGCGTTATAGCTTCTGACGGTTGATCAGAGTACAGAGAAAGGGCGGCGATAAACCGCCCTTTGTGTTTTGATAGAGGGAAGTTTTGCTGTCGTGATTTCTCTGATTATGTTTTGTGACAAAAAAGTCTGCCGCTTTGAGGCTTGCTTTGTTAAGCTTGCCTGAAACTGAAGAAGAGGGGAAGTTTATGTCTGGTCAGGGATCAGGCGGCAATGTTTTAGCCGCATTATGCAGTTTGTTTTTTCCGGGCTTAGGGCAGTTATTGCAGGGCCGTTTGCTTGCCGCAATTTTATTTTTTGCCGTTACTGTGGTGGGTTATGCCCTGTGGTGGCTTGTGATCCCGGCTATTATCGGTGCCATAGTGCATTTATTTGCGATACTGGACGCCGCACGTTTTAAACCATACCGCTAAAGCTCTTTACAGTCCGCTATCCGGAGGCTGCTTCAGCTTTAAAACTTGTCGTATCAACCCGGAATAAAGCGCCTGAATGTATTCAGGCGCTTTATCTCAGGCTTATGCAGCTAATGCGGTTTACAAAGGCGGCTGAACGGCAGAACCCTGAATAAAAGCCGCGACTTTCTGCCAGACTTCTTTGGGTGGTAAACGTGTTTTACTGCCCACTACACAAAACAAGCCGGGATTGGTCAAGTCAAAGCTGCCTGCGACATTCCAGGATTCATAAGGGTGTGAGTCATGGATCAGCAACAAAGCCGGAGTCTGGGCTGTGCCTGCAATCACATGGTATTGCTCCAGCAAGCCCAGTTTCATGGCACAAAGGTAATACAGCGAATATTCAGTCCACTTCAGTTTTAAGAAACGACCTATCCACCAGTTTTTCGGATTGGCCGGATCATGCAATGAACATAAAGCATCAACCCAGTTTTCGCCTGCTTTTTTAGGCGATAATTCCTGCATCAGCTTCTGGCTTAAGGTTCTGGACATTAAAGCCGGAGTGACCGTCATACCTAATTCTTTTGGCCCTACATCCGGGCTCATATTCAGAATACGGGCCGAAGATTTCCACCATTTCGGATGCTGAGCTCTTTGTTCGTATTGCAGTAAAGCTTTGCCATCGATAATAAGTTTGCTTTCATCCAGAGGTTTTAAACAAATCACATCGGCGTCCAGTGTCAGATAAAACTCATTTTCGACTAAATTGGCTATCGCAATTTTTAACAGCTGTTGTTTGCGCCAGCCACGCATCTTCGGATATTTTTTAAATTCAGGCAGTAAATCGTCTTCCGCCATTACTTTGATATTTAACGACTGCCAGCAGGCATATTCCTGCTGTACTAACTCCACTTCGGCGGCCGGAACCAACACAAAAATCTCGGAGATTGTTCCTGCAGCGACAAAAGTCTGTAAGGAGGTAAATAAGATATGAGCCCGTTTTAAATCGTTGACATCGTAGCTACCACTTGCTTTTAATGGCAAAACTGCACTAATCGCCATACTAACTCCTGTAAAAAATAATCAGATTTTTTAAACCTGTCGGAAAAGGTGTGGTCACAGCATGGCAACTTAATGCGCAGAGAACCAGTATTAGGGTTGTTGTTGAATTACAGATCTGACGGTACAGCTTTAAAAGCCACTGAACAGTACATTAAGTTTGTGTAATATGCGTAAACTGATTTTAAACTCAATACCAAAGTGCTATCAAACAAAAAGTACAGAACAGGTTTTTTGCCGTGTTTTGCTGGCTTTGATCAGATAAAAAGCAAATAAGTTTCAGAGTCTTGCTGTCTTATCTGCCATCAGCTGTTAGTTTTCAGCAGATCAGGCAACAGCTCATCTGAACAGACAAGGATTTAGAATGATTTTACCTGTGATTATGGCGGGTGGTTCAGGCAGCAGATTGTGGCCTTTGTCCCGTGATTTAATGCCAAAACAGTTCTTAAAACTGGATGGCGACTTGAGCATGTTACAAGCCACAGTGATGAGGTTACAGGGCCTGAATGCTGAAGCTGCTTTGGTGATCTGTAACGAAGATCACCGATTTATTGCAGCTGAGCAATTAAGGCAAATTGACCAGTTAAATCACAATATTATTCTGGAACCTGCAGGGCGAAATACGGCGCCAGCTATAGCTCTGGCGGCTTTCACCGCAATAAAAAAAGGACAGGATCCCTTGTTGCTGGTGCTGGCTGCCGATCATGTGATTGCTGACGTTGAAGCCTTTCAGCAGGCTGTTATGACCGCGACAGCTTTTGCCACTACCGATCAATTGGTCACTTTTGGCATAGTACCTACAGCTGCAGAAACAGGTTATGGCTATATCAAAAGAGGGCAATGCAACAAGATCGAAACCGCTGAAGCTTATCAGGTAGCAGAGTTCGTTGAAAAACCAAAACTGGACACTGCATTGGCCTACTTACAAAGTGGTGATTATTACTGGAACAGCGGTATGTTTTTGTTTAAAGCCAGTCGCTATCTGGCTGAGCTGAAACAACACAGAGCGGACATTTATGCAGCTTGTGAACAAGCCATGCTGGCAGTGGATCCGGATCTGGACTTTATCCGCGTCAATCAACAAGCCTTTTTAGCTTGTCCGTCTGAGTCTATCGACTATGCGGTGATGGAAAAAACTGACTCTGCAGTGGTTGTGCCTCTGGACGCGCGTTGGAGCGATGTCGGCAGTTGGTCTTCCTTGTGGGATATTTCAGACAAAAACAGTCAGGGGAATGTCCATAAAGGGGACGTATTGAGTTGTGACAGCAGCAATAACTATGTATTTGCCGAAACAGGTTTAGTGGCTACAGTAGGGCTGCAGAATATTGTTGTAGTGCAAACCAAAGATGCGGTGCTGGTGGCAGCCAAAGACAGAGTTCAGGATGTAAAAGCTATAGTGCAGCAGTTGAAAGATTCAGGCCGCAGCGAACATAAAATTCATCGCGAAGTCTACAGGCCCTGGGGCAAATACGACTCCATTGATCAGGGCCAGCGGTATCAGGTTAAACGCATTACGGTAAACCCTGGGCAAAAACTGTCGGTGCAAATGCATCATCACAGAGCAGAACACTGGATAGTGGTAGCTGGTACTGCTTTAGTCAGCATTAATGGTGTCGACACGTTGCTGGCAGAAAACCAGTCTGTGTATATTCCGCTGGGCGCTGTGCATGCACTGGAAAACCCGGGCAAAATCCCGCTGGAGCTGATTGAAGTGCAATCCGGTACTTATTTAGGCGAAGACGACATAGTCCGATTGTCTGACCGGTATGGCAGGGTGGCAGACTGAGGATTTGTTGGGGTCAGGCCTGACCCCAAGCCGCGATTTTTATCGCATGGTAACAAACTCTTCGGCAGAAGTAGGATGTATAGCCACACAGTTATCAAAGTCGGCTTTGGTCGCGCCCATTTTGATCGCCACACCAAAACCCTGCAGCATTTCGTCTGCGCCAAAACCTATCACATGCAAACCTACTACTTTTTCGGTTGGGCCTGCACAGACCAATTTCATCCGGGTGAGCTGACGATGCCGGGTTAAAGCCGTGTACATAGCGGCAAATTCGCTACGGTAGACTTTAATCTGGTCATCACCAAACTGCTGACGGGCTTCGTCTTCGGTTAAACCTATAGTGCCGATAGGAGGGTGCGAAAACACTACTGTAGGCACAGTGTTGTAATCCAGTTTGCTGTCTGGTTTGTGATTAAATAACCGCTCTGATAAACGCCGTCCGGCTGCTACTGCGACTGGTGTTAACGCCAGACGCCCTGTGTTATCACCCACAGCATAAATACCCGGCACATTAGTGTTCTGATATTCGTCTGTTGCAATAAAACCCTGGTTGTCCAACGTCACACCGGCTTTTTCCAGCTGCAGCTGATCATTGGCTGGCTCGCGGCCTATAGCCCAAATCAGGCAATCCACAGTCAGGCTGCTGCCGCCAGACAGTTGCACTGTTAAAGAGCCATCGGCATTTTTACTGACAGAACTGACTTCGCTGTGAGTGTGCAGTGTGGGGCCATCTTTGGCCATCAACTCCACCAAAGTGTCGGATAACATCGGATCGAAGCTGCGCAGAGGTTTGTCTTTACGCACCACCAAATGAGTGTCGCTGCCAAGCGCCTGCATCACGCCGGCAATTTCTACCGCTATATAACCAGCACCTACGACCGCGACTCGTTTGGGCTGGCTTTGTAAGGCAAAAAAGCCGTCACTGTCTATACCGAATTCTGCGCCCGGTACCTCAGGACGCACAGGGCGGCCGCCTGTGGCTATCGTAATATGGTCGGCGCTATACAACCTGCCATCCACTTCTACAGTGTTTTTATCAACAAAGCGGGCAAAACCCCGAATAACGGTCACACCATTTTTTGCCAGCACTCTGTCGTAAGAGGCATGAATACGGGAGATGTAAGCTTCGCGGCTTTCTACTAATTTGGCCCAGTTTAAGGCCGGCATATCAACTTCTACACCATAATCAGGCGCGTACTTAATGGCATCAGCAATTTGCCCGGCAAACCACATGGCTTTTTTTGGCACACAACCCACATTAACGCAGGTGCCACCTAAATACTTAGCTTCGATAATGGCGCATTTCTGGCCATGACTGGCTGCTCTGTTGGCGCTGGCAATACCGCCGCTGCCGCCACCTATGGCGATATAGTCAAAATGTTCAGTCATGATCCGGGTTCCGCAGCAAAAAATAATAAACTGGTTATATGGGGTCCACCGGGCGAACTCAAGTCAATTTGCGATAAAGTCTCTCCAGCCAGATGACAAAACGCTTGAGAACACTAAAAAAGCCCCAATACTGTTGTTATAAAAGATGAAACGAGATCAATCATGACCCAAGCCTTACCTGTATTCAGTCAAATCGACCCGTCACAAATCAAAGCCCGTGTAGAGCAACTGATCGCTGCCTGTACAGCCGATATCGAAGCTGTAGTGCAAGAGCCACACCCAAGCTGGCAGTCTTTGATTGTCGCGCTGGAAGAAAACAGCGATGAGCTCAGCAAATTCTGGTCGCCTGTGTCGCATTTAAATTCGGTGAAAAATAGTCCTGAATTACGTGAAGCTTATGAAAGCTGTCTGCCGTTGCTGTCTGATTTCAGCACTTATGTCGGCCAGCACGAAGGTTTGTATCAGGCCTATTTAAAACTGTCGCAAAGTGCGGAATACGCCACTTTAACCACAGCACAGCAAAAAGTGATTCAAAACGCATTGCGCGATTTTAAGCTGTCCGGTATTGGTTTATCCGTTGAGAAAAAACAGCGTTACGGCGAAATTCAAAGCCGTTCATCCGACTTAGCTTCCAGTTTTTCCAACAATACGCTGGATGCAACTCAGGCCTGGTTTAAACATATTGAAGATGAAAGCCTGCTGGCAGGTTTGCCTGAAGATGCCAAATTGGCAGCGGCTGAAGCGGCAGAGCAAAAAGAACTGTCCGGCTGGGTGTTTACGCTGGAATTCCCAAGTTATATCGCCATCATGACCTATGCCGACAATAGTGATTTACGCGCTGAGTTGTATCAGGCCTATTGCACCCGTGCCTCAGACCAGGGCCCAACAGCGGGTCAGTTTGATAACAGCGCTATTATTGAAGAAACCTTAGCCTTGCGACACGAATTAGCGCAGTTGCTGGATTTTAACAATGCGGCAGAAGAATCGCTGGCGACCAAAATGGCAGAAAGCCCGGCTCAGGTGCTGGAGTTTTTAGCCGATTTAGCCCGTCGTGCTAAACCTCAGGCGTTACAGGATCTGGCCGAACTCAAAGCTTTTGTCAAAGCTGAATTTGGCGTGGACGAGTTAAACGCCTGGGATGTGACCTATTACTCTGAAAAGTTAAAACAAGCCAAATACTCTATTTCTGACGAAGCACTGCGGCCTTATTTCCCTGAAACCAAAGTAGTGCCTGGTTTATTCAGCGTGCTGAATAAATTATTTGGTATCAGCGTACAAAAACGGGAAGGCGTCGATGTCTGGCATCCGGATGTCAGTTTTTACGATATTTTTGACGCCAAAGGTGAGCTGCGTGGCAGTTTTTATCTGGATTTATATGCCCGTGCGAAAAAACGTGGCGGTGCCTGGATGGACGATTGTCAGGGCCGCCGCTGGAAAGCCGATGGCAGCCTGCAACATCCGGTGGCTTATTTAACCTGTAACTTTAATAAGCCGGTAGGCGGCAAACCTGCGTTATTTACTCATGACGAAGTGGTGACCTTATTCCATGAATTTGGCCATGGTTTGCACCATATGCTGACGCAAGTGGATGCATCTGCAGTAGCAGGCATTAGTGGTGTGGCCTGGGATGCAGTGGAATTACCCAGCCAGTTTTTAGAAAACTGGTGCTGGCAGCCGGAAGCTTTGGCGTTAATTTCCGGTCATTACCAGACAGGCGAAGCTTTACCCCAGGATATGCTGGACAAAATGCTGGCCGCAAAGAACTTCCAGTCGGCACTGTTTTTAGTGCGTCAGCTGGAATTTGCGTTGTTCGATTTCCGTTTACACGCCGAATACGATCCGGCTTTAGGTGGCCGTGTACAGCAAATTCTGGACGATGTCCGACAGCAGGTGTCTGTGATTATTCCGCCGCGTTTTAACCGCTTCCAGCATGGGTTTAGCCATATTTTTGCTGGTGGTTATGGCGCTGGTTATTACAGCTACTTATGGGCAGAAGTATTGTCTGCCGATGCCTTTGGTCGTTTTGAAGAAGAAGGTATTTTTAATGCGGCTGTGGGGCAGGACTTCCTGCACAACATTTTAGAAAAAGGCGGCAGCGCAGAACCTATGGAGCTGTTTAAAGCTTTCCGTGGCCGTGAACCTTCGAATGCTGCTTTATTACGCCATATGGGCATTGCAGCTTAGTTCCTTCGTACTTGAAGCTGCAGTTTTGTTGACTGCACTCCCCGGCCGGGCTGAATGCGGTCGGGGACAAGCCCACGCCCCTGCATGAGCTCCAATTACTCTGGACTATGAATAGGAGAGGCCCTTGATGGCTTTTGTTGAAAAGTTTGAACTGATTTACCACAGAGCCGCAGAGCGTAAAGGCGGGGAAGCAGCCTTGCAGGCGTTATTAACTAAACCCCGTACTGCTGCGCAATTACAGCAACTGACGGATGCTGAATGTTTAAGTGCATTCAGCAAAAAAATCTTCCAGTCCGGTTTTGTCTGGTCTGTGGTAGAGAACAAGTGGCCTGGTTTTGAAGACATATTTTTTGGCTTTGAACCGGAAAAAATGCTGCTGATGAGTGATGAAATGCTGGCCGCTAAAGCCACAGATCCCCGTATTATCCGCAACGCGACCAAAGTGTTTGCGATAAGGGATAATGCGTTGATGATACAGCAAGTAGCTGATAAATATGGCAGTTTTGGTGCCTTTTTAGCCCAGTGGTCTGGCGAAGACATTATTGGCTTGTGGGCTTATCTGAAAAAACACGGCAGCCGATTAGGGGGCAATACAGGGGCTTATGCCTTACGTGCGCTGGGGAAAGATACCTTTATTATCAGTCAGGATTTAGAGGCTTATCTGCGTAATTTTGGTGTGGTCGAAGGTGGCTTAAACAGCCAGAAAAACCAAAAGGCTATTCAGCAGCAATTTAATCTGTGGCAACAGGAATCGGGTTTAAGCCTGCAGGAGATCAGTAAAGTCGTGGCGTTCAGCTGCGGCGATAACTACGTTGGCCTGAAAATGTAGATAACGCGGTCAGAGCGCAACACTCTGACCTTTTAATAACTTGTTACAACTTCACTTCATTTGTAACTCATTGATGAGTTACTACTCAGCAAGCTCCATGTTAACTTGATGTATTAAAACATCATAAAAATATGGAGTTCTCCCTATGCTGGAAATTAAAGGTCTGACCAAAACTTACGACAATGGCGTCAAAGCGCTGAATAACGTTAATTTATCCATCAGCAAAGGTATGTTTGGCCTGTTAGGTCCTAATGGTGCTGGTAAATCTTCGTTGATGCGCACTATTGCCACTTTGCAACAACCCGACAGTGGCAGCATCGAATTTAATGGCATTGATGTGTTAAAAGACCCACAGGCGCTGCGCAAAACGCTCGGCTATCTGCCACAGGACTTCAGTGTTTATCCCCGTATCAGTGCTTTTGAATTGCTGGACCATCTGGCTGTGCTGAAAGGGTTCACCCAGAAAAAACTGCGTAAAGAGCTGGTCGAAGGTTTATTGGCTCATACCAACTTGTTTCAGCATAAAGACAAGGCTGTCAGTGGTTTCTCCGGTGGTATGCGCCAGCGTTTTGGTATAGCTCAGGCCTTGTTGGGCAACCCGGATTTATTGATTGTGGACGAACCTACTGCTGGTCTGGACCCGGAAGAGCGCAACAGATTCCACAACCTGCTGGTGAGCTTAGGTGAAGAAAAAGTCATTATTTTGTCCACCCACATAGTGGATGATGTGGCCGAACTTTGTCCTGCTATGGCGGTATTGGCTGGCGGGCAGATTTTGTTGCAGGGTAATCCGCTGGATTTGATCCAGCAGGTCAGTGGCCAAATCTGGACTAAAACTGTATCGCAGCAAGAAGCAGCTGAGCTGGAAAAAGTATTGCCCGTTATTTCCAAACGTCTGTTTGCAGGCCGCACTGTACTGAATGTATTTGCCGATCAGGCCCCTGAAGGTTTTGTTGCCACGGCGGCCGGGCTGGAAGATGTGTACTTCTCCTGTTTGTCGAATCACCGCTCAGCACAAGCTGCAGCATAGGAGGGGTTATGTTTGCTTTAATGACCCGTTTTGAGCTGAGTTATTACCTGCGCCAGCCGTCTTTTTATGTCGTAGGTTTGTTATTGTTTTTAATCAGCTTTTTATCTGTCGCCTCAGACAATGTCAGCATAGGAGGCGGTGGTGAAGTGTTTAAAAATGGTCCTTTTGCTATAGGCCAAACCTTGTTGACCTTAAGCATCTTTGGCATGTTTCTGGTGGTGAACTTTGTTGGCAGCAGCGCAGTGCGAAATCAGCAGCACCAGATGGAAGAGCTGATTTACACTAAACCTGTTTCGCCTTTTGCTTATCAGTTTGGCCGCTTTTTTGGCAGCTATTTAGTGGTATTACTGGTTTATATTGCTGTGCCTTTGGGCATGTTGCTGGCGAGTTTTATGCCATGGGTGGACGCCAGCCGTTTTGGCCCTACAGATCTGTGGTCTTACGCTTATCACTATCTGGTGTTGTCCGTCCCCAGTTTTTTCATTATTTCGGCACTGTTTTATGCCATAGCCGTCCGTTTCCGCTCCATGATGGCTTTGTATCTGATCGCCGTGGTTTTGCTGGTGCTGTACATAGTCTCTGGCACTGTGGCGCGGTTACCTGAATACCGTGCTTTATCTGCGTTATTGGATCCTTTTGGTTTACGCACTTTTTTTGATCTGACCCGTTACTGGACTATTCAGGAGAAAAACACCCTGCTGGTTGGTTTTGAAGGGGTGTTATTGCAAAACCGTTTGTTATGGTTGGCGGTCGCGCTGGTGCTGCTTGGTGTTTCCGGTCTGTTTAAGCTGCCATCGCTTGACCGTAAAGACAAGAAAAAGGCCAACAAAGCCGAACTGCAACAACCTGAACTTTCTTTACTGAATTTACAGAAAAAAGCTTCTGCCACTGCGCTTCTGCCGGCCTTTTTCGTCCGGTTAAAGTTTGAAGTCAAGCAAGTGTTGTTTACCGCGCCTTTTATTATCCTGGGGTTAATTACTGTTGCCCAGCTGATAGGCCCATTGTTTGCGGACTATGGCTGGTATGGTACCTCCAACTGGCCTCTGACCCAGACTATGGTGGAACATATTCTGGGTTCTATTGGCCTTTTGATGATTATTGTCATCGTCTATTACAGCGCTGAAGTGGTGTGGCGTGAACGCAATTCAGGTATGGGCGATATTATCGACACCATGCCAGTGCCTAACTTAACTTTTTGGACTGCCAAGTTAATGGCGATGGCGCTGGTGATGAGTGCCTTAATAGCACTGGGTATTCTGACGACTATGGGCTACCAACTGATTAAGGGCATTGAAAACTTTGAGCTGAGTCAGTACCTGATCCGTCTTGGTTTTTTTGTGTTGTTGCCTTTTATGATGAGTGCCGTACTGGCGTTTTTCCTGCAGGTGCTTAGTCCGAATAAGTTTGTTGGTATGGGGCTTTTTGTGGGCTACTTCTTAAGCACACTGGTGATGGCTTCCTGGGGCTTAGGCCATAGCCTGTATAACTTCAGCTCTTCACCCAGCATAGGCTTTTCTGATTTAAATCAATACGCCAACAGCTTAAGCACCCATTCGGTTTATATGCTGTATTGGGGCGCTATCAGCACCATATTATTTGTGCTGGGGTACGGTTTGTATCACAGAGGTCCGCTGCAAAGTCTGAAAGTACGCTGGAGCAAACTGGGTTATCACTTAGGTAAAACCGGCAAGGCGGTGATTGCGGTTTCTGTAGTAGTGGCTGTGGGTACTGGTGCTTTTATCTATCAGCAAACCATACTGCTGAATAACTATATTACCGCCGAAGAGACAACAGATTTACAGGCTGAGTACGAAAAAGCTTTTGTTCAGTACGCCAGCCTGCCGGCTTTAGTGACTACAGATGTGAAAGCGCAGATTGATTTGTTCCCGTCAGAGCAAAAGGTACAGGCCCGGATGCAGATCCAGTGGCAAAACAAATCGCAACAGCCGATCGAAAAAGTATTGGTGAACTGGCCGAACAACACAGAGCAGTTGAGTATTGCCATAGAAGGCGCCAGCTTATCTGAACGGGAAGCTAAATTCCGTACTTCATGGCTGAATTTCAGCACCCCTGTGGCTCCCGGTGCCACTGTATCAGGTGTGATTGAACTGACCCGGGATTCTGACGGCCTGCGTGAAACAGGTTTTGATTCGACAGTGGTTGAAAACGGCACTTTTATTAATAACTGGGAGTTGTTACCTACTTTTGGTTATCAGGAAGGGGCTGAACTGCAGGACAGGCATGAGCGCTTAAAACGTGGTTTAGAGCCCAATGAGCGCGCCAATAAGCTGGAAGATTCGAAGTTTTATACTCAGAACTTCTTCGGCCCGGACGGCGATTTTATCCAGTTTGAAGCCACTATATCCACCGAAGGCGATCAGCTGGCCTTAACTCCTGGTTATCTGCAAAAACAGTGGCAACAGGATGGCCGTAACTACTTCAGTTACAAAATGGACCAGCCTATGGTGAATTTCTATTCCATTAGCTCTGGCCGTTATGAAGTGAAAAAAGCACAGCATAATGGAGTGGCTATTGAGGTGTATTACCACAAAGGCCATCCATGGAACGTGGATCGGATGGTGGAGTCGGTAAAAGACTCGATCGATTATTTCACCACAGCTTTTGGTCCTTACCAGCACAAACAGCTGCGTATTATTGAGTTCCCTGGTTATCGCAGTTTCGCCCAGAGTTTTGCCAATACAGTGCCTTATTCTGAGCAAATAGGTTTTATTACCGACTTGCGGGACTCTGAAAACATTGACCCTGTTTATTATGTCACAGCGCATGAAGTGGCCCACCAATGGTGGGGTCATCAGGTGGGGGCTGCTGATGTACAGGGCAGTGCTGTGATTTCAGAAAGCCTGTCACAGTATTCAGCTTTGATGGTGATGGAGAAAAAATACGGCGCCGACAAAATCCGTAAATTCCTCAAATATGAATTAGACCGTTACCTCCAAGGACGTTCAGCGGAGCGTATCGGCGAACAGCCCTTATTACGTTCAGAAGGTCAGGGTTATATTCATTACCAAAAAGGCTCAGTGGTGATGATGGCCATTAAAGATCGTTTAGGGGAAGAGCGTTTAAATGCCAACTTAAAGGCCTTTAACGACAGATACCGCTTCCGCAACGATCCTTTCCCAACCACGCTGGATTTGGTCAGCTATTTAAGTCAGAACACAACGGCTGAAGAAAAAGCTTTTATTGACGACTTATTTAACAGCATCACCTTGTACGATTTGCGGGTGAAAGACGCCAAAGTGACAGAACTGGCGGATGGCAAATTTCAGCTGAATTTAATTTTGCATGCTGACAAGTTGCTGGCTGACGAAAAAGGCACTGAAACAACGAAGGCGCTGGCTGAACAAATCGACATAGGTGTATTCAGCGTAGACCCGGATCAAATCAGTGGAGAAAGTGGCGTGATTTATCTGAAAAAACATCAGTTGGTGACAGGTGAAAACAGCATAGAGCTGGTGTTGGATCAGAAACCACTTTATGTAGGTGTAGATCCTTTTGTTCATCTGATTGACCGCGACGGCGCAGATAATATCCGCAAGCTGTAAATTAGAGCAGATCTTTAATTCGGGTCAGAGTAAAATTAAATTCTGAATTTAATGAAAACTGACCCGAATGAAGAGCTTATGCCAGGCACCTGTTTTTATGCATCTCCTGATTTCCCGCCTGATCTTGCAGCCAGTCTGCAGCAGAACTATGGCTTATCGGCTACAGAGTCGCCGCAAGGCTGGTATTTATGCTGGGCAGGAGATGCTTTGGTGCTGCGCAACACTGAGCTGAATAAACAAGGCGATATACTGGTCGATTTTGCCAGCGGTGCTGCCACCTACAGGCGTAAGTTTGGCGGTGGTAAAAGTGAAGCTATAGCCAAAGCTGTGGGCTTAACCAAAAAGCCGGGTTTAACCGTAGTAGACGCCACAGCAGGTTTAGGCCGGGATGCTTTAGTGCTGGCCAGTCTGGGTGCCAAAGTGACTTTAGTCGAACGCCAGCCAGCGGTCGCTGCTTTACTGGCCGATGGTTTACGTCGTGCAGCCCTTGATCCGGAATTAGCCCATTGGCTGCCTGAACGCATGCAACTGGTGTTTGCGCCGTCACAACAGGCGTTGACCCGGCTGCCGAGTCCGGACGTAGTGTATTTAGATCCTATGTTTCCGGCCCGCGAGAAATCGGCTTTGGTGAAAAAAGAAATGCAGGCTTTTCATCAGGTGGTCGGAACGGATGACGACGCAGATGCATTGTTTCCGTTGGCCTGGCAACTGGCCAGCAAAAGAGTGGTCGTAAAGCGACCTGGGTATGCAGAGTTTTTAGCAGGGCAAAAACCCAGCATGCAAATTACTGGTAAAGCGAACAGATTTGATGTCTATGTTAAAGCTGCTTTGGATTAACTGAATTAAATGAGGGATAAATTTATGATCAAAATTGGCGATACCTTACCCGAAGTCACCTTTGCACGTTTAACTGACAATGGCCCGGTAAACCTGACCACAGCTGAAGTTTTTAAAGGCGAAAAAGTAGTGTTGTTTGCTGTGCCTGGCGCTTTTACTCCCACCTGCAGCGCGGCCCATTTACCTGGTTTTATTGAACATGCCCAGCAGTTTTTTGATAAAGGCGTAGACCGTATTATCTGCACTTCAGTCAATGACGCTTATGTGATGGACGCCTGGGGCAAAGCTCATAACGCCACTGACATCGTATTTTTAGCAGACGGCGCAGGCAAGTTTGCCAAAGCTCTTGGTTTAGATGTAGAGACAGGTGATTTTGGTGGTGTGCGCTCCAGACGTTACGCTATGGTGGTCGACGATTGTGTGGTAACAGCGCTGAATGTGGATGAGCCGAAGCAGTTTGAAGTCAGTAAAGCTGAAGTGATGCTAGAGCTGGTGTAAAAGTTAGCAAGAGGCCAGCAATTCCTGGCCTCTCAGGTATATGATCCTGCGCTAGTTCAGAATTATTGGGCTATCACATGTTGGGCAGCTTCTGTCTACAGGTTGTTCGGGGCGGATAGAATAAGCGCCAGCCGTATTGGAGTAACGAAAGACCTGCGTTGTACCGCGACTTTCAAAATAGACAGTAAAATTTACGAGTGGTGCGATACCCATGCCCATTGCGATATCTCTCAGACCGACGCTCATCCAAACAGAGCCGTAGCCGCCCCAGTCGTCGAGTTTGCGAGCTTTAATTTCTATCACTTCTATCTTTTCGTCCTCCTCGTCTTCAGTAGAGGTGCTGACAATTCCCTTTTTCTGTTGCTTCAACTTGTATAAAGAGTTTGCTAAATCCCGATAATTTAGATAGGCGTCCATGGACGTTTCCAGCTTTTCAACCGGAACGCCAAGCGCATCAGCTAATTGCTGACGACGGGTTTGCATCATGGTTTCCACCTGTTTTTTTTGTTCTGCAGTTAAGGAGTCATAAGGAATACCATTAAATGCAATATAGACAGGGTCCTCTTCCAGTGCTGGGCCTGCGGTAAATGAACCAGCAACTAACCTTTCCATTTTATTGGCAAAATTCAGGTACTGCTCCGGATCTGAAAAACCAAAGTATGTAGCGTAAGGTTTGAATTCCCGTAGCAGCTGTTGTTTTTCTGCATCAGAGTTCTGGGCAAAAGCCATGGTGGGAAGCAAGGTGAGCAAGCCGATCAACAAAGTCTTCTTCATTTATACAGTTCCTTTTGTTTTTGAAAAAGGTAAATTAACAATTTTTTTTGCTATGTTCAACTTATTGTTTCTATATGTAACTTTGTTTTGATTTCTGAGGCTTTCATAACGAGTGGTTGTAAATGTGGACAAAAGGCGAATGGTTATTGCAGATAAAGCGTACCATTGGCTTTTATTATCGCCAGCCACTGCTCTGCCATAGTTAGGGCTTGCTCAATCTGCTCTGGTGTCAGCTCTGACTGGCGACGTTGCAGAAAACCTGAGTATTTGCTTTGCAATTCATTGTCGTCTGTCAGTTCAAGAATGATCTGGTTTATCGCATAGGATTTAGTCCGACCATGCTCACCATAGTTTTGTGAGTGATGCATAGTCGACAGGGTGATTAGCGCCTTGATGCTGCCGTGTTGTGATGCGGATTCCAGCATAAAAAGTTGTAGCTGAATAAATTCATTCCGCTTTTGGATATAGGCTTCGCGTGCAAGCTCAGTCGCATCAGTCAATTTCATGTATTGCTCTGGCGTGATTGTGGCCATCTCCTCCTGAGCATAAACATAACCCGCTTTGGCTGCGTTTTCTAAATAAGTGTAAAACTCAGCACGTTGCTGCTGAGTTATTCCTTCGCAAAACTGATAGCGCTCTTTGATGTTCGTTATGGCAACACCGTCGTCCTTATACTGATAGGCTTGTTGCAACCGGGCTTCTAAATCGGTTTCGTCCAGTGGCGCCATGCTACAAAACCTCAGATTCATCGCCAAAACATAAGCAGCCTGCAGATCGCCCTGGTCGGCCTGATTTTTCAGTGTTGTCAGCTGAGTTCGCAGAGGCTGATCCAGTGTCCAGTCTGTTTGTTCAATCAGGACCAACTGTTCGGCTGGTTTCTGTGTTGCCGGACTGGCGTTGGGCTTTGTGATTAGTTCCGACTCTGTGGCTAAAGCAGTTGGGTTGGGGTCCTGAATAGCAGAAATTTGCGCAGTTTGAGGCTGAGTGTTGCTGTTATTACTGACCATAAAAAACAGGCCGCCGCCTATCAGCAATGCTAAAGGCAAGGCCACTAATGACTTAACTAAAAGTTTTTGCATTACATTCCTTGTAAAAATGCAGGCCGGAAGTTTAGTTGCTTACCAATTCCAAAGCCGATTTTATCGAAGGCCAGACTTCATCAGCGCTGGCCTGATCTTCTGCTGTCAGGGTCTGACCTGATAACACCAACACCTTACGGCCAACACCAGCAGCTTTGGCTGCCTGCATATCGGCTTTTTTATCGCCCAGCATCAGGCTTTGGCCCGGGTCTATCTGATACTTGTTGATGGCCCGTAATAACATGCCTGGTGCAGGTTTACGGCAATCGCAGTCGATTTGATAAGGGGGGTTGGCATTAACCGGATGATGAGGGCAAAAAAACACATCGGTCAGGGTGACGCCATGAGCCTCAAACTGAGCTTTCATCCAGTCAGTTAACAGATGAAACTGCTGCTCATTATAATAACCGCGGCCTATACCGGACTGGTTTGTTACGACGATCAGTAAATATCCCTGTTGCTGTAAATGGCGGCAAGCGTCAAAGACTCCGTCGATAAACTCGAATTGCGAAGGCTGACTGACATACCCATGATCGATATTAATCACACCGTCACGGTCTAAAAAGGCGGCTTTTTGCATCTTTTTCATAATTGCTGGCTCATAACTGCTGCTCTGCCACTACTTTATCGAACATAGCAGTCACGGCTTCTACCGCTATTTTTTGCATAATATCGCTGCCTTTCACCCGGGTGCCCCATTTTAATTCTGCTGCTGTTTTGCCGCGCTGCTCCAGCAACGACTGGTGATACACCTCGACCACATACTGACGGAATAAATAAGGCCCGGTGCGATCCGGATTACTGTGGCCATACAAACCTATGACCGGAGTGCCGACAGCCACCGCCATATGAGCAGGGCCAGTGTCGGGCGCTAAGACTAAACTTGCGTGTTTTAACAACGCCAGCAGCTGTTTTAAATTGGTTTTGCCGGTCAGATCTGTGATCGGCTGCTGGGCCGATGCCAAAATAGCCTGACTTAAACTGCGTTCCAGCTCTGTTGGGCCACCGCATAAAATCTCTGCAAAGCCTTTAGCCTGGGCATAATCGGCCAAAGCCGCATAACGCTCCGGTAACCAGTTGCGTTCGGCTTTAGAAGCTGCGGGGCTGATGATCAACACCCTGGAGTTGCCAGTGGCTGCAAGTTGCTCTTTAGCCCATAACTCATCGGCTTCAGGAATAGGCAGTTGCCATGTAGGGGTATTGCCCAGCTGTTGTTCTGTTACCCCAATAGCTTTGGCAAACTGGCGAAAGCCATCCAGTACATGACTGCGTGGTGCTGGCTCAATACGATGACGCATAAAAAGCGCATGCAGTTCTTTGGCGGTATGCCAGTCAAACCCAATTTTTTTGCGGGCCTTGATACAAAGTGAAGCGACATTAGCGCGAAAGGCCACCTGCATATGCAGCAGCACATCAAAATAGTCGTTTTTTAAATCCTGCTTCAGCTGGCTATAAGCTGCTTTACCCAGCTTTTTATCAAAGACGACAAAACGTACACCGGGTAAACCTTCCAGCAAACGGGCTTCGATTTTGCCGATAATCCAGGTGATTTGCGCTTGCGGATGCCGACGCTGAATGGCCTGCACCACAGAAACTGCATTGCAGACATCGCCGATAGCGGATAAACGCAGAATACAGATAGATTTTATGGGCTGCGACAACTCAGTTATTTCCCTGTAAATCCTGAATTTTCCGTATTACTTTGCTGGTGGAGCGGCCATCAACAAAAGTCAGTACCTGCACTTCACCGCCGTTAGCTATCACCACGTCCGCACCTACTATGGTTTCAATGCTGTAGTCGCCACCTTTGACTAAAACGTCAGGCAAAATAGTGCTGATTAATTTCAGCGGCGTGTCGTTTTCGGCAGCGTCATCACCAAAAGGTACCACCCAGTCAACACTGGCCAAACTTGCCAGCACTGTGGCGCGATCTTCCAGACTATTGATAGGGCGCTGCTCGCCTTTTAAGCGGCGCACTGAAGCATCTGAATTCAGGCCTACCACTAAACGGTCACCCAAAGCCTTAGCCTGAGCTAAATACCGCACATGACCTGCGTGTAAAATATCAAAGCAGCCATTGGTAAAGACAATACGTTCGCCGTTTTGACGGGCAAACTGAATATGCTGCAGTACTTTGTCAAAAGGCGTCTGGTAAAAATCGCCCTGACGGAATAAATCTTTATTCAGCTTAGCGGCCAATTCTTCAGGCGATACAGTGGCAGCGCCCACTTTGCCGACTACTATGCCAGCCGCTAAGTTCGCCAACTGAGTCGCATCATGCAACGACATGCCAGCGCTTAACATCACAGCTAAAGTGGCTATTACTGTATCACCGGCACCAGTCACATCACTGACTTCCAGCACCTGGGCCGGGAAGTGATGATGTTCAGTAGCGGTAATCAGGCTCATGCCTTGTTCGCTGCGGGTTAATAAAATCGAAGCTAAACCGGCTTTTTGCATCAGCTCGCGGGCTGAGCTGAGCATTTCTTCCACAGACGCTGTTTTGCCGCCAGCGGTTTTAAATTCACCTAAGTTTGGTGTAATTACATCAGCACCGGCGTACACCGACAAATCTGCTTGTTTGGGGTCAACCAATACAGTTTTGCCTGCTGCTTTGGCCAGTTGGATCATTTTGGAGATCTGCTGCAACGAGCCTTTGTTGTAATCACTGAACAGGATCACATCGTAGTTCTGATACACAGCAGCAAAACGTTCTGCCAGCAGTTGTGCATCCTGGCTGCTGAACATTTCTTCCTGATCCAGCCGCACTATTTGCTGTTGGCGTGACACCACCCGCATTTTGGCGATGGTAGGTTTATGACTTTGGCTCAAAAGCTCGGAGTGAATTTGTTCACCGGCCAGCAACTGCTGCAAAGACTCGCCGGCGCTGTCGTTACCAATAATACCTAACAAGCCTACTTTACCGTCCAGATGGGCGATATTACGTGCCACGTTGGCAGCGCCACCGGCTTTGTCTTCTATTTTGCTGATTTTCACCACAGGCACAGGGGCTTCAGGCGATATACGCTGCGAGTCGCCATTAAAATAGCGGTCCAGCATCACATCACCCACCACCAGTACAGAAGCAGAAGACAAATTTTGCAGCAGGCTTAAGTTGATCATTAGTTAGTACCTACTATGGCCATATCTAAAGCTTCGCACAGCCAGTGGCCAATAAACATATGCACTTCCTGAATACGGGCTGTTTCGTCATTTTTGACAATAATAGGCAGCTTGGCGATGTCTTTCACTAAACCACCATCACGGCCAGTCAGGGCAACAGTAAAAGCGCCTAAGTCATTGGCGGCTTTTAAGGCTAAATTGATATTTGGGCTTTTGCCTGAGGTTGTCAGGCCAATCACCACGTCTTGTGGCCGCACTAAACCTAACACCTGACGCTCAAACACGCTGTCAAAATGGTAGTCGTTGGCGTGGGCTGTCAGAATAGAAGTGTCGGTGGTTAAGGCAATAGAAGCCAAAGGACCACGTTCTGCTTTGTAACGCACCATAAACTCAGCGGCTAAATGCTGGCTGTCGGCTGCGCTGCCGCCGTTGCCCATCCATACCACTTTACCGCCTTGTTGTAAGCAGTTCTGCACTGCGGCCAACAGCTGCATGGCTTGCTCGTGATAGGCTTCTACTGTGGCAAAAGCGTCACGGTGACGTTTTAAACTGTCTAAAAAGCTTTGTTTTAAGTCTGACATAGGAGGCTCTGTTTAGCTCTGTGATTGCAGGCATTTTAACGGATCTTATTTATTGCAAAAGAACTTTTTCTGTATGCACTCAGTCTTCAGGGGCATTGCGGGAAAAAAAGCTCTGTCTTTAGAAGGCGTTCAGGTAAAATCGTTGCACAGAAGCAGAATAAAGTGGAAGAAAAACATGGGACAGTTTGCAGGATACCCAATCTGGTTAATTAATCTGGATTCCAACCCTGAGCGTTATGAATCAGCCAAAAAGCAGCTGCATAAGCTGGGTTTAGACGCTGAACGCTTCAGCGCTATTTATGGCAAAAACCTGAGCCAGGCTGAAGTGGCCGCTTGTTATGATCCGGCATTAAACCAGAAAAAATTCCGCCGTCCTTTGTCGCCGGGCGAAATTGGCTGTTATTTAAGTCACCGTACTTTATGGCAGCGTATGGTGGATGAAAATATCGCCATGGCCTTTATTCTGGAAGACGATATAGATTTAGAGCCTGAATTTCTGACAGTGCTGGAAAAAATTACTCAGTTAAACCACTGGGATATGATCAAGTTAGCCGATGACAGAGCAGGTACAGGTGAGCAGAAAAAAGATCTGGGTGATGGTTATAGCCTGGTGAATTTTGCCAAAGTGCCGAACTGCACTACAGGTTATGCCTTAACTTTGGCAGGCGCCAAAAAGCTGCTGAGCCGGCCGAAGTTTTTCCGCCCTGTGGATGTGGATCTGCAGTTTTACCCTGAGTTAAACCTGACTGTGTATTCGATCTTGCCTTACCGTTTGTGGTCGGCCAGCCGTTTTGAAAGCGAAATCGATAAAATGAGTGGCGGAACCCGCAAAGGCGGTACTTCGTTCTGGCGTAACCTGAAATACAGGTTCCAGCTGAAATCTATCCGTAACAACCATGTCTCTGGTGATTTGTCGCAGGTCCAGTTTACTCCGGCCAAACAGGAAGAGGTTTAAGCATGCGTAGCCGTAAAATTTCCTGTTTTGTTATTTCCTGTAATGAAGAAGACCGGATTGAAGCTTGTTTACAGTCGCTTGCTGGCTGGGTTGATCAACTGATAGTGGTCGACTCCGGCAGTAAAGACAGAACGGTAGAAATAGCGGAGAAGTACGCCGATAAAGTTTATCAAACCGACTGGCCTGGTTTTGGTCCACAACGTAACAGGGCTTTAGCCTGGTGTGAACATGACTGGGTATTGAGCATAGACGCCGACGAAGTGCTGACACCTGA
>CBIMJC010000016.1:0-24232 GCA_966244125.1 uncultured Rheinheimera sp. | reverse complement strand
TGGCACGTCATTCAGATCCTGAATGTTGTCGTAAATTTTAGTCAGTTTGCTGATTGGCACGGCCAATACTTTTGCATCTTCACCTGACTCGTCTGCCATTTTTAATACAGCAACAGGACGGCACTTGATCACTGCACCTGGCACCAGTGGGTAAGGTGTGGGCACTAATACGTCAACCGGGTCTCCGTCTAACGACAGAGTGTGGTTTACAAAGCCGTAGTTGCACGGATAAAACATTGGAGTCGCCATAAAACGGTCAACCCAGACAGTGCCTGTGTCTTTGTCTACTTCGTATTTGATTGGATCGGCATTGGCCGGAATTTCAATGATGACATTAATTTCATCTGGCAGATTTTTACCTGCGGCAACCTGACTTAAGCTCATAACGCTTCCTCTGTTCTGAAATTTGGTGCTGCATTATAGCAGCGGACGTAAATATGGCTATAGCCGTCGTACTTGAAGCTGCTGCTTTTACCCAGCCTAGGCCTGATGATACTTCAGGCAGCTTTCCACTTCGTGTTTGGAACCTAAAATGACCGCCACACGCTGGTGAATATCCACAGGCTGGATCTCCATAATGCGCTCAGTCCCTGTGCTGCTGGCACCACCGGCCTGTTCGACCAGAAAACTCATTGGATTGGCTTCATACATCAGGCGCAGTTTGTCTGGTTTTTTCGGATCTTTTAAATCCCGCGGATAAGCAAAAATCCCACCCCGGCATAATATTCTGTGTACGTCACCGACCATGGCTGCTATCCAGCGCATATTAAAGTTTTTACCCCGTGGGCCTTCTTTACCTTTTAACAGGTCGGCAATGTAATTCTGCATCGCAGGTTGCCAGTAGCGCTGGTTTGACATATTAATGGCAAATTCTGCGGTGACAGGTGCAATACTGACGTTTTCTGTTGTCAGCAAAAAGCCACCATAGGTCTTGTCCAGCGTATACATTTTAGTGCCTTTGCCCGTGGTCAGCGCCATCATAGTAGACGGGCCATAAAGGATATAACCTGCAGCGATCTGGGCTGTACCAGGTTGCAGGAAAATAGCTGGATCGGCCGGATCTGCACCTTGGGGGGCGGGCAGAATAGAGAAGATAGTGCCTATTAAACTGTTGATGTCTGTGTTGGACGATCCATCCAGCGGGTCGAAGGTGACCAGGTACTTGCCTTTTGGGTTGCCTGCTACTGTGCTGTCTTCTTCTTCGGAAGAAATTGCCATAACGGAGCCTGTTTCCAGGATCAGATCTTTCAGTAGTTCATTGGCGATCACGTCCAGTTTTTTTTGGGTTTCACCCTGAACATTTTCATTCAGGGTCGAACCCAATACATCTGAGAGTTCGCCCTGGCCAACCCGAAACGAAATTTCTTTACAGGCGGCAACGATACTTTTAATCAGATCTATCAGTTCTGCATCTGCGCCATCAAGACGCAGGGCCGGAGCCAATCGACGCATAAAACCATCCTTTTTTTGTGTAGGTAGAGGACGCTGTGGCCGCAGTATGAATTTTGATTAGAGGCTGTCGGCCACAGCAGCTGCCATTTTAATCAAGTTCAGGTTAAATTGCAGGTTTATGCTGGTTTTATTTCCGCTGCTCTGCAGAGTCCTTTGCTAGAATGGCGGCAACATCCAAGAAGGACAGGTTAAGGATCTCGTATGCATATTCATATTTTGGGCATTTGTGGCACTTTTATGGGCGGTATAGCCGCTATTGCCAAAAGTCTTGGGCATAAAGTCACAGGCTCAGACGCCAACGTATATCCACCTATGAGTACTCAACTGGAACAACTGGGCATAGAACTGACCCAGGGTTATGATCCGGTCCAGCTGCAACCAGCCCCTGATCTGGTGATTATTGGTAACGCTATGTCCCGGGGTAATCCGGCTGTGGAATACACTTTGGATCAGAATATTCCATACAGCTCAGGGCCACAGTGGCTGGCAGAACAGGTATTGCATCAGCGTTGGGTGCTGGCTGTGTCCGGCACTCATGGCAAAACGACCACCAGCAGCATGCTGGCCTGGGTGTTGGACTATGCAGGTTTAAAACCTGGCTTTTTAATTGGTGGTATTCCACAGAATTTTGACAGCTCAGCCCGTTTAGGCGACTCGCCGTTTTTTGTGATTGAAGCCGATGAATACGACACGGCCTTTTTTGATAAACGTTCTAAGTTTGTGCATTACAGACCCCGCACTCTGGTGATTAACAATCTGGAATACGATCACGCTGATATTTTCCCTGACCTGGCTGCCATTCAGCGTCAGTTCCACCACTTGCTGCGTATGGTGCCGGCCACTGGTCTGGTTTTAAGCCCGGCCCATGTTGAAGCTGTGGATCAAACCCTCGCTATGGGCTGCTGGAGCGAACAACAGCGTTATGGCAAAGACTGGACTGTTGAACTAAAACAACCGGATGGCAGCGTATTTGAACTCTTTTATCAGGGGCAGTCACAAGGCAGATTGCACTGGGATTTATGTGGCAATCATAATGTTGAAAACGCTGTGATGGCCATAGCTGCTGCCCGTCATGTCGGTGTGCCTGTGGCTGTATCTATTGAAGCTTTAACTCAGTTTGTTGCGCCAAAACGCCGGATGGAACTCAAGGGTACAGTCAAAGGCATAGCTGTGTATGACGATTTTGCCCATCACCCCACAGCTATTGAAACTACTCTGGCGGGTTTACGAGCCCGGGTGGGGGAGGCAACCATCTGGGCTGTGCTCGAACCTCGTTCTAATACCATGCGGATGGGCGTGCATAAATCGGCTATTGCTGATTCTTTGCATGATGCGGATAACGTGCTGCTGTTTGAACCTGCCAACTCGGGCTGGTCACTCGCCGCTGTAGCAGAACAAATGCCTGGCAGAGCACAGGTCTTTCAGTCAGTGGAATTAATAGTGGCTGCTCTGGTTGAAAAAGCCTCTGCAGGGGATCATATAGTGATTATGAGCAATGGCGGTTTTGGTGGTATTCACCAAAAGCTATTGGATGCCCTGACAGCAGATTAAAGTTGCCCTCATTCTAAAGAAGAGAACTCCATGACCCAAGAAGTCACTTTAGCTTTTACCGGCGCTTCAGGCGCTGGTTATGGCTGGCGTTTGCTGGAAAACTTACTGGCACAACAGGTCAAAGTACATCTGCTGATTTCCAGTGCCGCCCGTGTGGTCTTTGCGACTGAATATGATTTAAAACTGCCGGGTGGCCCTGAAGCCTGCCGCGATTTTATTCTGGAAAAAACCGGAGCCAGCAAAGAGTTGTTAGCTGTATATGGCAAAGACGACTGGTTTTCGCCTTGCGCCTCGGGTTCTGCAGCACCAAAGCAGATGGTGATTTGCCCATGCTCCACCGGCACTGCAGCCGCTATTGCCCATGGCATGAGTGATAATCTGATTGAACGTGCTGCGGACGTAGTGCTGAAAGAGCGTGGTCAGCTCATTATAGTGCCACGCGAAACGCCCCTGAGCACCATTCATCTGGAAAACTTAGTGGCCTTGTCCAAAGCCGGTGCTGTGGTGATGCCGGCCGCTCCTGGTTTTTATCATCAGCCGCAATCAGTCGATGATTTAATCGACTTTATGGTGGCACGAATTCTGGACCATTTAGGTTTAAAGCAACAGTTAGTCGGCCGTTGGGGCTATGGAGATCAACAGTGACCTTAGCGTTAGAAATTAAACAGTTACACAAAGTGTATAAAAGCGGCACTGTCGCCTTAAAAGGCATAGACCTTGAAGTGCAGCAAGGTGACTTTTTTGCCTTGTTGGGTCCAAATGGTGCAGGTAAAAGTACCAGCATTGGCATTATCAGCTCGCTGGTGAATAAAAGCAGCGGTACTGTCAGGGTCTTTGATTACGATCTGGATACTCAACTGGAAGATGCCAAAAGCCAGCTGGGTTTAGTGCCGCAGGAATTTAACTTCAACCAGTTTGAGACTGTACTGCAGATAGTGCTGAATCAGGCCGGTTATTATGGCGTGCCACGTTCTGTCGCTTTGGTTCGGGCCGAAAAATATTTAGGTCAGTTGGGGTTGTGGGACAAACGCCATGCCCGCTCGCGTGAGCTCTCAGGCGGTATGAAACGCCGTCTGATGATAGCCCGTGCTTTAATGCATGAACCTAAGTTACTGATTTTAGATGAACCTACAGCAGGCGTGGATATTGAACTACGCCGTTCTATGTGGGAGTTCTTAAAAGACATTAACCAGCAGGGCGTGACTATTATTCTGACCACTCACTATCTGGAAGAAGCCGAGTCGCTCTGCCGCAATATCGCCATTATCGACAAAGGCCAGATCGTCGAAAACACCAGCATGAAAAACCTGTTGAGTAAGCTCAATAAAGAAACCTTTTTGCTCGATATTGCCCCCACTGATGCTGTGATCACCCTGGATGGTTACAACTTCCGTCAAACCGACAGTCATAGTCTGGAGGTGGATGTGGAAAAAGCTCAGGGCCTCAATGGGGTATTCAGTGCATTAACAGCACAGGGTATACAGGTACTGTCGATGCGCAATAAAGCCAACCGTCTGGAAGAGTTGTTTGTCAGTCTGGTCGAAAACGGACGCGGAGCCAAAGCATGAGTTCACGTAATTTAATAGCGCTGCAAAGTATTCTTTATAAAGAAACCAACAGATTTATGCGGATCTGGGTGCAAACTCTGGTGCCACCTGCCATCACTATGACCTTGTATTTTGTTATTTTTGGTGCTTTGGTCGGCTCCCGTATCGGTGATATGGGTGGCTTCAGTTATATGGAGTTTATAGTGCCTGGCCTGATTATGATGTCGGTGATCACCAACTCCTATTCGAATGTGGCTTCGTCTTTTTTCAGCGCCAAGTTTCAGCGTAATGTCGAAGAGCTGCTGGTGGCTCCTGTACCGAACTACATCATAGTGCTGGGTTATGTCGGAGGTGGTGTGGCGCGCGGTATTCTGGTGGGGTTAATAGTGTCTTTGTTATCGCTGTTTTTTGTTGATATCAAAGTGCATCACCTGTTTATTCTGATGTCCACTGTGGTGCTGACTGCTACTTTATTTTCGCTGGCCGGTTTAATTAACGCTGTGTATGCGAAAACTTTTGACGACATCAGCATTATTCCTACTTTTGTGCTGACGCCTTTAACTTATTTGGGTGGTGTGTTTTATTCGCTGAGTTTATTACCGGAGTTTTGGCAATACGTGTCTAAAGTGAACCCTATTGTCTATATGGTAAACGCCTTCCGTTATGGTTTTTTAGGCGTCAGTGATGTCAACCTGGTGTTCGCCTTCAGTGTCATTATTGGTTTTATTCTGGTGTTTTTTAGCTTTGCGATGTACCTGATTAATAAAGGTATAGGGCTTCGAAGCTAAGCTTGTTTATCAGTACAGCAAAGAAGAGGCGCTTAAACAGCGCCTCTTTCATAATATCGCAGCGGCACAGGAGCGGCCGGACCAAAGTAATAACCCTGAGCGTAACTGATGCCGCACCTTTCCAGCGCGTCCAGCGACTGCTTACTTTCGACCATTTCAGCAATGATCAGCAACTGGGTTTGTTTGGCAAAAGAGCTGATATGCTCGATAAACAGCTGAGCGTCAGGGTCTGAGCTTATCAGTTCTATTAAGCTGCCATGAATTTTTAAGCCATCGACCCGCAACTGCAACAGGTCCGCCATACCTATACCACTGGCTACACCAAAATCGTCCAGCAGGACTTTGGCGCCGGTTTTCTGCAATGCAGCTATCGCATCCCGGCAGCGTTCAAACTGAGGCAAGACTCCGGCTTCAGCCAGTTCGAAATACACTCTTTGAGGTTTGGGATAATGCTGCAGATAATCGAGGAAAAACTGCTGTAAATCGTCGTCCAGTAAGTCACGGCAATTAATGTTAATAGACCAGCTGACTTCGGAAGCCGCAAACTGACTGGCGCTTTTAATAAACATCATTTTGGTCAGTTCTGTATCCAGATGACTGCGGTTGATGATGCTTAAAAACTGATCCGGCGTCAGTATGCTGCCGTCACTACGTAAAATCCGGGCCAGACATTCGTACTGGAAAATCTCGCCTGTGCTGATTTGCACCACAGGCTGGAAGTAAGGCACTATTTGTTCGTGGCCTATGGCTTCACGCACTTCTTTGGCCATTTTGATATTGGTATGCAGATGTTGTTTCAGCGCCAGTAAGTTGTCGGAGTACACCACCAAAGACTGTTGCTGCAAACGCGCTGTATTCACAGCCAGCGTGGCGTTTTCCAGCACCACAGCAGCAGGCGACAAGGCCACACCTAAAGTCACAGTAAAGAGCAGGTAAGGGTCATTCAGCACAGGCTGGGTGAAATCAAAACTTTTCAGTTTGTCATGCAATTCACTGTCAGAAATGCTGGCGACACGGCGGATCGCCAGTTTTTCAAAGGACAGACGATACAAACGGAAAGGGCGGCCTAAGTGCAGTTGTAACTGCTGGATAAATTGATTAAAGGCCTGTTCGGCAATCACTGTGCCGTACAAGTGGCTGATTTCCTCGAGGTTATTGACCTGCAAAACAGCCAGCTGACTTAAGGCTCCTGTCTCATGGCGCAAATGAGCTTCCAGAGCTAACGCATTGCGACGGCCTGAACTACGATCTGTGGTCAGGTTATGTCGTAATACCATGGCATAACTTAACGCCAGTACCAAAGCTAAACCAAAAAACACCGAGCCACTTAACACAGACTGTTGCATGCTGGCCATCAGCCATTGATCCAAATCGGTAATGGCGATGTCCGCTCCGGCTAAATAGACGGTGCCGTCGTTGCTTTGATAAGGGATCAATACAGAGCGAAAATGGCCAAACTGGTCTACCGATTCCTCAAATACCGGGGCTATAGAGGCAAAAGCGGCCTTGTTTGCGTCTGTGGCTTCAGGGTAATAATCATAAAAGTAACTTAACTGGCCACGTAATAAGTCATCTTCTGTGTAGCTGGACGAGGTGAAATGCACTTTGCCATCGACCTGAATCATGCTGTAGACATACTGCAGTTTCAGATCCCTGGCATAAAGGCTGAGCTTTTTTGCCAGTTTCAGGTATTCGGTGCGGGAAATATGCTGCGGACCGCTGATATTGTCATGGTAATTGTCGCCTAACAGGTAAGGAACTGCTTTCACTGCATTGATTAACTGCTGATCAACCTGCGCCAGTTTAGTTTGGTAAGTTTGCTGGTACTGGTAATACACGTAAATAGCAATGGCGAGCAGATACACCACAAGGCTGACCAGGATAAAATGGGCTGAACGGATCCGTAGCATGCAATGACTCGTAAAAAGGAACCTGAAAACAATACCTTAATAGCTTAGCTGATTTAATTCAGGCTGACAGCTAATACTTTAATCTGATGCAGTGACCTGTTTCCCGACAGATTTGTTGCAATCAGGTGGCGAGATTCGGCAAAAACAGGCTGTTTCTGTGGTTTTTTGCGGCATCTTTGCACAGAGATGATCAACAGATGAATTTTTTTAAAGACATTTAAAGGTGCATTTAGTACAGTGACCTCCTTTTTGACTTACTGATTTTACGGCCTGAAAACACATAATAAGAAGCCGATAGAGACACAACGGTGAGACAGGATACGAATGACAGAATTAAACAAACGTCAGGCAACTGCTTCTGAGGAAGCCTTGTGGCGGATATTTACTGTGCCAGAGGCGCCGGACTCTACTTTAAGTATCATAGAGCAGAATATTTCGCAGAACCTGGCTGGTTTTTTACGTGAGAGTATTGTCGCGGTGGAAAAACCGCTGTGGCAAATAGAGCGCGATTTCCAGGCCCATCAAATCCCGTCAGAACCTAAATTTGTGTCGGATTATGCCGAACAGATGATGGAAAAACTGGTGGCGCATTCAGTGCATACTGCAGCACCAAGTTTTATAGGCCATATGACTTCGGCTTTGCCTTATTTTGTGTTGCCTCTGTCCAAAATGATGGTGGGTTTAAACCAGAATCTGGTGAAAATCGAAACCTCCAAAGCTTTTACGCCGTTAGAGCGCCAGGTCATCGGCATGATGCACCATCTGGTGTACGGCGAAGGTGACAGCTTTTATAAAAAATGGATGCACAGCGCCAACCATTCGTTAGGGGCTTTTTGCTCTGGTGGCACCATAGCCAATATCACGGCGCTCTGGATAGCCCGTAACCGATTATTAAAAGCCGAAGGTGATTTTAAAGGCGTCGCCAAAGAAGGTTTGTACCGCGCTATGAAATATTATGGCTATGAAGGTTTAGCCATTTTAGTGTCAGAACGTGGTCATTATTCCTTAGGCAAAGCCGCTGATATTTTGGGTATTGGCCGTGAGTTTTTAATTCCGGTGAAAACCGATGCCAATAACAAAGTGCAAAGCGCTGAGATGCGCCGCATCAGCCGTGAGCTGAATGACAAAAATATCAAAGTCATGGCGATAGTGGGGGTGGCCGGTACCACTGAAACCGGCAATGTTGACCCGCTGAATGATTTGGCTGATTTAGCTGCAGAACTGGGTTGCCATTTCCATGTCGATGCCGCCTGGGGTGGGGCCACTTTGTTATCGGACAAATACCGTCATTTGCTCAGCGGCATAGAAAGAGCGGATTCAGTGACCATTGATGCGCATAAACAAATGTATGTGCCTATGGGCGCTGGTATGGTGGTGTTTAAACACCCGTCTTCGGCTCATGCGATAGAACATCATGCCGAGTATATCCTGCGTAAAGGTTCGAAAGATTTAGGTAGCCAGACGCTGGAAGGCTCAAGACCAGGTATGGCCATGCTGGTGCATGCCTGTCTGCAGGTGATTGGCCGTCAGGGTTATGAAATTCTGATCAACCGCAGTCTGGATAAAGCCCGTTATTTTGCTGGGTTAATTAAAGAGCATGCGGAGTTTGAACTGATCACCGAACCTGAGCTGTGTTTGCTGACCTACCGCTATGTGCCGGCAGAAGTGCAACAAGCTATGGCTTTGGCTTCTCCTGAAAAAAGGCAGAAGTTTAATGAACTGCTCAATGGCTTAACGAAGTTTATTCAGAAAACCCAGCGCGAAGAAGGCCGCTCTTTTGTCTCCCGTACCAGGATTAAACCTGAACGTTACCAGCGCCAGGATACTGTGGTCTTTCGTGTCGTTTTAGCCAATCCTCTGACGACTGATCAAATCTTGCTGGATGTACTGGAAGAGCAGCAACAAGTGGCTGCTTTGGATAAAGAGTTCCTGCCGAAATTATTACAATTGGCTAAAGACAGCTGATCCCTTGCCGGATCACAGCACTACCGTCAGTATCATCTGCAACGCCAGAGCCGATAATCCCAGTTTTATCCAATGGATAAAGCGCGGATCCGGTGCTGGCGGCCGTATTTTGGAACCCAGATAAGAACCAGCCACAGCACCCAGGATCAATGCCGCTAAAGGCCACAGATAGTCCAGATAAGCAAAGCCGATAAAGCCAAACACCAGAACTTTCAATAAATGGCTGACAGACATCATCAAGGCGGCTGTTACTATCACTTTGTTTTGGTCAGCACTGTGTTTTAGTAACAGACTGGTGGACAGAGGCCCGGTTGCGCCGACAAATAAACCTAATCCACTTTGTAAAAAACCTATCCAGATCGCATTTTCATACCTGCTCATCAGCCCTTTAAAGCCCGGATGCCATAAATTCAGCAAGATATAAAGCCCGATAAAAACCGGCAGATACTGTACAGGTAGTTGTGTCCAGAGCCAGCCAAAAAGCCCGACCCCCAGCAGTGAACCACAGAGAAAACCAGGGATCAGCGGCCACAACACGTCGTGCAAAGAGAACAGAGCTCTGGAGCTGTTGCTGGCTAATTGAGTCAGGCCATGGATGGGGACTATGGCTGCGACAGGTAAAAACAGCGGCAGTATGGCAATAAGGAGCATGCCACCACCAAAACCCACTAAGGCTGCCAGCAGAGACGTCAGGCAGGAGATCAGCAACAGCAGTGCTAACATTGGGAGTCCTTCAGATTAACAGCTTAGTCATGAATTTATCGAAACATAGTTGCTTACAACAGCGGCATTGCATCTGTGGTGCTGCAGCGTTACTTTAAAGGCAAAGTGAAATGGGAGGGAAGTATTATGTCGGATAAAACCTTAGCTTTATCGAATGACAAAATGATCTTTGGGGTTTGTGGTGGTATAGCAGAGTATTTTGGCTGGTCCGCCGGTGGTGTGCGTCTGGTCTATGTATTGTTGTCAGTGTTATCCGCCGCTTTCCCAGGCTTGTTTGTCTATATAGTCTTATGGCTGTTGATGCCAAAAAAAGACTAGCAGGGTCAGAGCTTTGGCTCTGACCCACTGATCTTTCTTCTGAGAGTTAAACTTCGATATTATCAATCAGACGGGTCGTGCCCAGATAAGCAGCGGCCAGTATCACTAACGCAGCCTTGGCGTCGGACTCAGGCACCAGAGTCTGACGATTGGAGATATTGACGTAATCGGCTTTAAAACCTGCAGCATTAAGCTGGTCTTTAGCTTGTTGCTCTAAAGCTCTGAAATCAGAGAAGCCCTGATTCAGCTGCTGTTTCATCCACTGCAGGGTACGGTATAACACCGGAGCCGTGGCACGTTGTTCTGCTGTTAAATACCCATTACGTGAACTTAAGGCCAAACCATCAGCAGCCCTGGTGGTGGGCACACCTATGATTTCAATCGGCATCGACAAGTCTGTTACCATCTGGCGGATAATAGCCAGTTGCTGATAGTCCTTCTGGCCAAAACAGGCGATGTCAGGCTGCACCAGATTAAACAGCTTAGTCACTATGGTCGACACCCCACGGAAATGCCCGGCGCGACTGGCACCGCAGTGATAGTCACCCAAAAGCGGCACTTCGACATAAGTTTGTACGTCCAGTCCCCTTGGATAAATAACGGCCGGGGTAGGGGTAAATACCGCATCTGCACCATGTTCAGTCAGTCCTTTGCAGTCCTGTTCTAAAGTGCGGGGGTATTTGTCTAAATCTTCATTGGCACCAAACTGCATAGGATTCACAAAAATACTGACAATAACTCTGTCGGCTCTTTGTTTGGCGGTATCGACTAACTGCAAATGGCCCTGATGTAAATTGCCCATGGTCGGCACAAAGGCAACCCGTTCACCAGCACTGCGCCACTGGCGGATTAACGCGCGCAGCTGAGCTATATCCTGAATCATTAACATAAAAAGCTGACCTTAAAAGCTATGTTCAGGGCCAGGAAACTGGCCTTGTTTGACGTCCTGAATGTACTTGCCTATGGCTTGTTTAATTTCGCCGGTTTCCTGCAGGAAGTTTTTCGAGAATTTAGGGATATAACCAGAACTGATGCCCAATAAGTCATGCATCACTAAAATCTGGCCATCGGTTTCTTTGCCTGCGCCTATTCCGATCACCGGAATGACCAGAGCTTTGGAAATACGTTCAGCCAAAGCAGATGGAATGCACTCAACAACCAAAAGCTGAGCACCTGCATCCTGTAAGGCTATGGCCTGTTGCACCATTAAATCTGCAGCCTGCTCATCGCGCCCCTGTACTTTAAAACCACCAAACACATGCACAGACTGAGGCGTTAAACCTAAATGACCACAGACCGGTATACCCCGTTCGGTTAAAGCTTTAATGGTCGGTAATAAAAAATCACCGCCTTCAAGCTTGACCATATTGGCACCGGCTTGCATCAGGGGCGTAGCGTTGTGCATCGCCTGTTCTACTGTGGCGTAACTCATAAATGGCATATCGGCAATGACAAAAGCCAGCGGAGCACCAGCGCGGACACAACGGGTGTGATAAGCAATTTCAGCTGTGGTCACAGGCAAAGTATCGCTGTGACCTTGTAATACCATACCCAAAGAGTCACCGATCAGAATAACTTCCACACCGGCATCGGCAAACAATTTCGCGAAACTGGCATCATAGGCCGTTAAGGCGGTAATTTTTTCGCCTTTTTGTTTCATCTTCAGCAATTGAGCAGTGGTAATTTTTGCCATTTTCTCTCATCCGACCACAAGGGAGTAATTTGGGGCGCACATTGGCATAAAACCATAAGGCGCGCAAGTTATCAAAGACGAGTCAGGCCGTTTAAAGGCACCATCTTTAATAGCTCACTCAACTCAGAACCATCAGGCAATATCAAATCTGAGTCTAGTTCTGCCAGCGGATAAAGCACAAACTCACGCACTTTCATGCCGTAATGTGGCACTGTTAAACGCTCAGTTTGGATGATGTCATGGCCAAACAGCAGAATATCTAAATCCAGAGTCCGGGGACCCCAACGTTCGTCTTTACGCTGACGGCCTTGTTCCAGCTCTATCTGCTGTAATTCTGTCAGTAACTCTTCTGCGGATAACAGGGTATGCAGAGCTGCTACGGCATTGACATAATCCGGTTGATCCTGCGGTCCCATAGGTTTGGAGCCATAAAAAGAGGAGACCTGAACCAGTTTTGTGTCTTTGATACCCTGCAAAGCCAACACAGCGCGCTCTAATTGTTGCACTGGCTGGGCTAAATTAGCGCCCAGCCCAATATAAACCAGAGTCTCAGCCATGGGTTGCTGAACCCGGAGGGCGGCGTTTGGTCGGCGGACGACGGCGGCGTGGCCGGCGTTCAATGCCTTCTTTACCCAGGCCTTGTACTAACAGCTCGCGGCCTGCTTCGTCATCGGCCTGGAATCGTTGCCACCAATTGGCCAGTTCCAGCAGCTCGCCACCTTCGGCCTGAGCACGCAGCTGCAGGAAGTCGTAAGCACCACGGAATTTGGTTTGTTCCAGTAATTTAAAGGCACGACGACCCGCACGTTTACTTAAGCGGCTTTGCAGGAACCAGATATCTTTAATGGTCAGGCTAAAACGTTTTGGAATAGCAATAGAACGTTGTACTTCGTCCAGCACTTCCATCATCGCTATATTCAGCGCGTCCACTTCGTTTAAACCACTTTCAACCAGCAGTTTTTCCGCCCGTTGTTCAACCGGGTACCATAACAAAGCTGCAAAGGTAAAAGCCGGAGTCACAGGTTTATCCATAGCGACCCGCTGATCCGTGTCCTGCATAGCTTTAGTGATCATGTTAAAAACTTTGCCGCTACTGTCCTGTTTTAATACTTTGGCCAGTTGCGGCAACAGCTGTTTGATAATGCCCAAATCGTTCAGCATCACAAAGTTATCAAAGGCTTTACCTGCCATAAATAACTTGAGGAATTCTTCAAATAACCGCGCTGCCGGAATATTTTTCAAAAGCACAGCCAGCTCTTTGATTGGCTCCAGCGTTGCCGGGGCTATGTCCATATTCAGTTTGGTAGCGAAACGTACAGCCCGCAGCATCCGCACCGGATCTTCACGGTAACGGGTTTCAGGGTCGCCAATCAGTTCAATTTTACGCTCTGCTATAGCTTCAAGGCCGTTGGCAAAGTCGTAAATGGCAAAGTCGGCCACTGAATAGTACAAAGCGTTGATACTAAAATCACGGCGTTCGGCGTCTTCTTCAATAGTGCCATAAACGTTATCACGTAAAATCTGGCCTGCATCACTTTGACTGGCTTTAGGGCTGGTTTCGTCATCCCCTGTATGGTGACCACGGAAAGTTGCGACTTCAATGACTTCACGGCCAAACACCACATGAGCCAAACGGAAACGGCGGCCAATCAAACGGCAGTTTTTAAATACCTGACGCACTTGTTCAGGGTGAGCATTGGTCACTACGTCAAAATCTTTGGGTTTTAAACCCAGCAAAATATCGCGGATACAACCACCAACCAGATAGGCTTCATAACCCGCATCTTTTAAGCGGTATAACACCTTAAGCGCATTAGGGCTGATGTCTTTGCGCGACACAGAATGGGCATCACGGGAGATTTTTTTCAGCTCAGGCAGAATGGATTGACGGCTTTTTTTGGGTTGAGCAACGCTCTCAACGCTTTTGCTGCCAAGGGTGCGGCGGCAAAAATCCAGGACTCGCGAAATAATGGCAGTACTCCTTGTGAGCTTTTGTAAATGAACTCGATGAAAAAAGCGGCTAATGATACCGCAGCCTCTGGGAAAATAGAACGTGCGGCCTGATGCTTTATAAAAAATCTGCGGCTTTTTGTTCGTTTTGGCGGGGGATTTGATTGATTTGCCAGTGAGCACTGGCCCAGGCTAACAATTCCTTTGCATTAGCCCCTTTTAAATCTGCGGGTGGCGGATGGCCCAAAAACCGCAAAACAGCAGTTAAAGTCTCGCTGACGGGCCAAAGGTCTACCGCTGGCGCATGGTTTTGTTTGCTGAGCTTAAATCCTGGTTCAGCCACAGCCAGAGGCAAATGCAAATAGGCTGGTGCATCAGCGCCAAGCAGCTGAAACAAGGCCTGTTGCCGGGTCGTCAGCTCTATTAAATCTGCACCACGTACCACTTCAGTAATGCCCTGATCCAGATCATCCACTACCACCACCAGCTGGTAAGCAAATAAGCCATCACGGCGTTTTAAAATATAATCTTCGGCGGCAAGGGCGCTTGGGATTTGCACTTCGCCTGCCAAAAGATCAATAAAGCTGGTGGCTGTGGCCGGTGCTTTTAAGCGCCAGGCCAGCGAACCTTCAGTCAGCTGTTGATGCCGACAGAAGCCATCATATCCTTGTGACAGGCTTTGAATGCGGGCCCTGCTACAGTTGCAGGCATAGGTCAGTTGCTGTTGTTTTAACAGCTCCAACACCTGCTGGTAACGCTCCAGTCGTTGGCTTTGCACCCAGACATCAGCATCCCAGCACAACTGATAACGTTCTAAGGTCCGTAAAATACCGTCTGCCGCTCCGGGCTGCATCCGGGGACTGTCGATATCTTCCATCCGCACCAGCCACTGGCCTTGTTGGGATTTGGCTTGCAGATAACTGCCCACAGCAGCGATGAGGGATCCAAAATGCAAAGGGCCGGATGGCGATGGCGCAAACCGGCCCCTGTAGGCAGGAGGAACAACAGGCATCATTAACCGCCCAGTTGTTTTTCCTTGATTTCAGCCAGGGTTTTACAGTCGATACACAGATCGGCAGTAGGACGGGCTTCTAAACGTTTGATACCAATTTCAATACCGCAGGTGTCACAGTAACCAAAGTCTTCGTCTTCGATTTTCTGCAGAGTTTTTTCAATCTTTTTCAGTAATTTACGTTCGCGATCCCGAGCACGTAATTCCAGACTGAACTCTTCTTCCTGAGCAGCACGATCCACTGGATCCGGGAAGTTTGCAGCTTCGTCGGCCATGTGGTTTTTAGTGCGATCCACTTCTTCACGTAACTGTTGACGCCATGCGTCCAGAATGCGGCGGAAATGGTCCAGCTGTTTTGGGTTCATGTATTCTTCGCCTTGCGCGGCCTGATATGGCTCTACGCCAGCAAGGGCTAACAGTCCCAAAGTTTTTACGGTTTTGCCTTCTGGCATGATCATCTCCTGTAAAACAGTGCCAAGCAAAAAGTTGGCGGCTAGTGATAGCAGAAAAATATGACAGCTGCAATCACTATTAAAAAAGCCGCGGAAGTATACAGAGCAGAACTGGCTGCGTCACCTTTTTTCCAACAAGCGGCAGATTTGGCTGGTTTTATAAAACCACACTCTAAACCGCAAAAACACAGCTTGGGAAGTATTGTTCTGTGCTGCATCAGTTAACTTGTTCAAAACAGAAGATATTTATTGCAGTACTTTGTTAAAGTAGAACTCTTTTTCTGGAAAGCGGACAGTTGTGATGGCCATTGAATGGATGATTGCGTATTTGTTGCTGGGGGCAACAGTAGGTTTTTTTGCCGGATTATTAGGAGTCGGAGGCGGCGGTATTATGGTGCCTGTGCTGACCGCTTTGTTTTTAGCGCAACAATTTCCGGCTGAATTGTCTGTGCATATGGCATTGGCAACCTCTATGGCGGCTATTATTGTCACCTCTTTTTCCAGTATGCGCAGTCATCAGCGCCATGGAGCTATTTTATGGCCAGTGGTATGGAAGTTAACACCTGCTATCTTGATAGGAACTGTCGCAGCGGCTTATCTGGCGGCGGCTTTATCATCTTTAGCTTTGGCTATCTTCTTTTGCTGCTTTATGAGTTATGTCGCTTTGCAGATGTTGCTGAATATTAAACCCAAAGCCAGCCGCCAATTGCCAGGTGTTGTCGGGTTAAGTGGTGTTGGGCTGGTGATAGGTGCCGTATCCGCCTTAGTTGCTATAGGTGGTGGTTCGCTGACCGTGCCTTTTCTCACCTGGTGTAATGTCAAAATTCAGCATGCGATTGGCACATCTGCCGCTGTGGGTTTACCTATAGCCATCAGCGGTACTTTGGGCTATTTCCTTGCCGGTGCTTCGACAGATGCGGTGTTGCCACAATACAGCCTGGGTTATGTTTACCTGCCCGCTATGGTATTGATTTCGGCCGTCAGCTATTTTACCGCGCCTCTGGGCGCAGCTTTAGCGCATCGTTTACCTGTAGCAACGCTAAAGAAAGTGTTTGCCGCATTACTTATCGCATTAAGCGCGAAAATGTTGCACAGCGTCTTAACCAGTTAAGTGGCTGTGATACACTCGGGCCTAGTGTTTATCCGGTGATGATGAGATAAAAAAACCATGTCAGATCTAATTCAGGTTCGTTTAAGCAGTGTGGCGGCAGAGGCCAAATGGGGCAAAAATGTGCTGCTGACACCAGATACAGCAGGCTACCAGTTACATGTCAAAGCTGAAGATTTACGTGCTGTGCAAAAAGCCGGCCGCCAGTTGGATGCATTGGGAATTCAGAACGTCCAACTGGCCGGTGAAGGCTGGACTGTGGACAGTCAGTGGGCTTTGTATCAGGGCTTTTGTACGGCCAAAAAGCTGACAGCTATAGGCTGGACAGGTACACAAGCTGAACAACAGCAATTACAGCAGTTACATCAGACGTTCAGTTGGGCCAAAGCCATTATCAACCAAACCCCACAAGACTTAGCCCCTGTCACTTTGGCAGAGCAGGCCGCCGCCTTTATTCAATCTGTAGCGCCCTCTGGCACTGTCAGCAGCGAAATTATTGCAGGCAGCGCATTATTGGAAAATGGCTGGGTCGGGATCCATGCGGTAGGCCGCGGCAGTGAACGCGACCCGGCCATGCTGGTACTGGATTACAACCCAAGGGGCAAAGCCGATGCGCCTGTGTTTGCCGCATTAGTGGGTAAAGGCATCACCTTTGATAGTGGTGGTTATTCGATTAAAGCCAGCGAAGGTATGGTGACGATGAAATGTGATATGGGTGGTGCCGCCACTGTCACAGCAGCTTTAGCTCTGGCTATATTGCAGGGCTTAAACAAAAGAGTGCAGCTGATTTTATGCTGTGCCGAAAACCTGATCTCAGGTGGTGCTTTTAAGCTGGGTGATATACTGACTTATAAAAATGGCGTCACTGTCGAAATAGTCAATACAGATGCTGAAGGCCGTCTGGTGTTGGCTGATGGTTTGCAAAAAGCCGCTGAAGCAGCACCACAACTTATTATTGATGCCGCGACTTTAACCGGCGCAGCGATGAATGCCTTAGGCACAGAATACAATGCTGTTTTTGCGTTGGATAAAGCTTTAGCGCAACGTGTACTGGGTTATGCCGACCAGGTGCAGGAAGGTGCCTGGCAATTACCACTGGAAAAATGGCATCAGGGCCAGTGTCCTTCCCCTTACGCCGACACCGCCAACAGCCGCCCGATCAAAGGAGGTGGCACTGGTGGCGCCAGCAATGCAGCAGGTTTTTTAAGCCGTTTTGTACCGAACGACGGCAAAGGTTGGCTGCATTTAGATTTAGCTGCAGCTTTCCATAGTTCTGCCAACGGCTTTTGGGCCGCAGGTGCAACAGGTATGGGGATTCGTTTAGTGGCTCAAACCCTGATAAAAGAATAGTTTTCGGATATTTAGGTTAACGTTAAAAAGCAGCTAAGATAAGGCTGCTTTTTGTTTTAAAGAGATTTGATTTGTTACCTGTTGCACAAATTTGCCCGGATCTGATCCAGAGCCTGAAGCAGCACAATAAAGTGATTTTATCTGCGCCGCCCGGTGCTGGTAAATCGACCTACCTGCCGCTGTATTTACTCAATCATGCCGATTTTGCCGGAAAAACTATTCTGCTGTTGGAACCCAGACGACTGGCCGCTAAAAGTATTGCCAGTTATCTGGCAAGCCAGTTGAACGAAACTGTGGGTCAGCAGGTGGGGTATCAAATCCGCCATGAAAAAAGCTACAGCAAAAACACTCGCTTATTGATCGTCACAGAAGGGGTGTTGATCCGGAAAATTCAGCAGGATCCTGAACTTACAGACATAAACCTGATTATATTTGATGAATTCCATGAACGTTCCCTGCAGGCTGATTTGGCGTTGGCCTTAGCGCTGGAGGTGCAGCAACTCAACAGCGATTTGCAATTGCTGATTATGTCCGCCACTTTGGACCAGCAAAAACTGGCTCTGGCTCTGGACGCTCCTGTGCTGTGCAGTCAAGGCCGCAGTTACCCCGTGGATATTCTGTATCAGGTGCCAACCTCTGAGCCTCTCTGGCTGCAAAGTGCCAGAGTAAGCCTGCAAGCCAGCCTGAAACATCAGGGCAGTATTCTGACTTTTTTACCTGGCCAGCGTGAAATTCATCAGGCAAGAGACTGGTTACTGGAGCAAAACAGAGACAACAGGTTAGACATTTATGCCTTGTCCGGCGCTTTAACTCTGGCGGAGCAGCAACAGGCCATAGCACCCAGCCCAGAAGGGCGGCGCAAACTGGTATTAACCACTAATATTGCCGAAACCAGTTTAACCATCGAAGGTATCGAAGTAGTGGTCGATTCAGGTGTCTGTCGCCAGGCCCTGTATCACCCCAAACATGGCTTAACCCGGCTGGACACTGTAGCCATCAGTCAGGCGGCAGCTATTCAAAGAGCTGGACGGGCCGGGCGTTTAGCTGCAGGTGTATGTTATCGGCTTGACAGCCCAGAGCTGTGGCAACGCCGCGCCGCTTTTACCCCGGCATCTATACTGCAATCGGATTTAACTTCTTTGCTGCTGGAAATTTCAGCCTGGGGCTGCTCAGCAGAACAATTGTTCTGGTTGGATCCACCGCCCCAAGCCAACCTGAAATCAGCAGCCTGGGTGTTGTTGCAACTTAAAGCCATTAATGACAAAGGCCAGATCACCGAATTTGGCCGGCAGTTGCTGGCGACAGGGACTGAACCCAGACTGGCCGCTTTGCTGCTGCATGGCAAACAACTGGAACAGCAGGGAGAACAAAGTGCAGCCTGGTTGGCTGTAGTACTGGCTACTCTGTTGGACAACCCAAACCGCAGTCGTGAGCAGGACATCGACCAGCTACTGCAGCAGCCTCTCTATGGCGCTTTATTGCAGCAGGCGAAACAACTGGCCCAACAAAATCAGATCAAAGTCAGCAGTTATTTGCCGCAGCACTTAACGGCAGCTTTATTAAGCCGTGCTTTTCCGGACCGCATTGCAATTTTGCGGGGCAAAGGTTATTTGCTGACCAATAACGCCGGCGCATTATTGTTTCCGGACAGCCCTCTGGCTGGCACAGAAGTGCTGGTGATCTGTGACTTGTATTTTGGTCACAGCACCCAAATTAGTCTGGCCGCACGCTGGACCATGGCACAACTGATCCAGGAATGGCGGGACGATTTGCAGCAGCAAGATTGTTTTGGTTTTGATGCCCAGCAAGGCCGTTTTATTGCTGAGCGACGTTTGATGCTTGGCAGTTGTGTACTGGAGCGTAAAGCTCTGAATACCCGACTGACGGAAACAGAGCAACAGCAAGCCTGGCTGGACTGGCTGAAGCAACAGGGTTTACAGGCTTTACCCTGGACTGAACAGGCCCTGCAGCTGCGTTACAGGCTGCAACTGATGCAGCAGTTGATGCCTGAACATCAGTTGCCAAAAGTGGATGATGAAGCCTTGTGGGCTGATGCAGAACTATGGCTGGCTCCCGCCTTAGGTGGTTTCACAAAACTTAATGATTTGAATAAGTTAGATCTGAAGACTTTATTGTTACAACGTTTAACCTACAAAGAACAACAGCTGCTTGCCAGCTGCATGCCAGAGCGTTGGCGTTCTGCGTCAGGCGCAATGGTCCCACTTCAGTACAGTGAAGAAGGCGAGGTTATTTTATCTGTCCGGATCCAGGAAATGTTCGGCCAACTTGATACCCCTACAGTGGCCAACGGACGTTTAGCTATGAAAATTCACTTGTTGTCGCCGGCCCGTCGTTTGTTGCAGGTGACTCAGGATCTGGCAGGTTTTTGGGCTAATGGTTATGCAGAGGTGAAAAAGGAAATGAAAGGCCGCTATCCAAAACACAACTGGGATCTGCCGGACAACTGATCCCTTGAAGTAACACACTGCGGTTGGCCGTTTTCAGCCTGATGTGTTGAGGCCAGTGGCTGATTCGGGGCAAGGCTGGTAATCCGCTACAGCTGATCCAGGCCTGTATCCTCAGCTGTAATCCGGTATTCTGCCCTGGCTATGAAAAGAAGGAGTCTGGCATATGGGTTGCTTAGAGTCTGCATAACTTATGCAGCTGCAAGGCAGCACCTTTAGAAGGACACTCTATGGCTTTGTCTGATCCAGCCGCTTTGCCGGCACACACAGTCTCCCCGCTGCAACATCCCGTCAGGGTTAAAACACCTGAGCTGGCAGCTCTGTCATTGCAGCAGTTGTGTCAGTTGCCTCATGAGTTGATCCGGCATCAGCATCGTCTGGATCTGATACATGCGATTCGCAGCTGCATAGCAGAACCCGGCGTACGTCTATCCGAAGCCAACAGCAGAAAGCTGGTGAAGTTGATGATCTATCTGAGCGACTGGCCTGGCCTGAAACTGCTACAGCGACTGGGTTTGTGGTCCCCGTCACCTGTTGAAAAATCTCTGGCAGATATTCAGATGGGTAAATTTGATCGTGCTCTGGACAGCCTGAATAGTGCACTGCAAAGTGGTGCCGCCGAGCCATCTTTACAGGCCACCCAACAGGAGCTGGTCAGGCTGATCAGGCAGATGCCCTGTCCGGCACAGGCATTAGCCAGGGGGGCTCTGAGTTTAACCCCTTTGCAGTTTTATCATGTGGCTGATTTTGGCTGGCAGTACGGAGATACGGAAATAGCAAAACTTTGCAATTTGCCGGTTTTTTCTTCGGCCCAACACTGGATGGCCTGGCTGCATCTGTGCCAGCAAGAGAAGGAACGCCACTTATTTGCTGTGATGCATCAGGAGTATGGTTTTATTGGTTGTGTGAGTTTACAGCTGTTTGATGGTATTGGCTTTTTTTATTACTGGCTGGGAAAAGACTTTCAGGGACAAGGTTATGGGCCCCTGGCCGTGGATCTATTGATGGCTGCCGGTCGTGACTATCTGGGCATGCACAGCTGTTATGCTAAAGTTTTTGATTACAATCTGGCATCCAACAGAGCCATCACTAAGCTGGGTTTTACAGCTTTGCCGTTCAAAGCTTTGCCTCCTTCAGAAGCTGAGGTTTTTTATTATATGGGGCAGGCCAGAGAGCTCACGGAGCATCATGACGTTTTGAGTTGGTTGTTGGATAAGCTGAACTCAGGTATTCATTTAAAAACAATAGAAGCCTTTTGATGGCTTCTATTGTTTTTTTATCCTCTGTGTTTATTTTTCTGTATAGGCTTTATATAAATATAAAAAAGCACCCATAAGAAAAAAGTTTCTGGGAGGCATATAAGTAAAACCCCTGGATAAAAAACTTTGAGCGGGACTTTTGTGATGGTTGTTAAATAACATCACGCTGAAGTTTCCTAAACTTAATGATGCGTACATCATGCTGCTTTTGTAATCTTTTTCAAATAAATAGTTTATTGACTTAATTGCATCGGCAAAACCACCAAAACGTGCAGCTCTCGTATTCAATAAGTGAAACATTTTTATATTATTTGCCTTGGCCAGAGCATAATAGAGTGTCGAGGACTCGGCCAAAAAAAGCGAATGGCCTCCAAGCATAAAAATGTTGTTTCTGGTCAAACCGTTTTTCTTCATGTCAGCCAGGTAATACCCCATGCCGAATAGTGAAGAAATACCCGCAGTTTGTGCCACTTTGGTAAATAAGACACCGTGCATTCCCGTTTTAAATATATGTTCCGCAGCCAGACTGCCCGGCGGAAATCGAAACTTATTAGTGAATTCCAGATGCGACATGCCTCCGTCCAGCAGAGCATTGGATATCAATGCTAAGCTGCTGCCAGTTTTCAGGTATGTCTTCAGATCCAATGGTCCGCTGCTGCCAGATGTGCTGCTCATATACATAGCTCCTTTGTTGGTGCGTCACCAAGGCCAATTCAAAACCTGCTGATAAAATTACGATGCTGTCAGCTTTACTTTGGCCAGGCTGCGCCGCACCGGGATCTGCTGGTAATATTGTTTGTCTTTGGTGAATACGCTGACCATGGCTGTCATGCTTAGTTTTTTGTAATCAGTCAGGGATTTGTCATCTGGCTCAACCCCATAGGATTCTGCGCCCTGAGTCAATATCGGGAATAAATACCCATAAACCTCGGTAGAGGAAAAATCGTAGTTTAAATATAAGTCTTTGTTATTCATCAGTTTGTATATCTCAGAAGCCAGGCTTCCCTGAGTTCCGATCAACAAAGCCAGATTTGTATTCTGGGTTTCGAGGTTCAGTTTGAACTGAGCCCGCATCTGTTCGATGCTGTCAAAGCTGTAGTTTTGTTGAGCGGCACTGGCATTGCTGGCGATGTACAGCTTTAAGGTTGCCGGATCTTCAATACTCAGGTTGTTGATAAAGTTGACGATCTGTGCGGCATTCATAGCTTGGTTAAAGCTATTGTACAGTAGCGGTACACCGGCGCTGCCCAAGCCACAGAGCACCAGAATGCAGTTTTTACCGTCCAGTTTCATCGATGTCTGCTTTTGTTGCAGGAAGACTTCTGTGTCCTTGCGAAGCAGGTTTAACACAGCCAGAGAAATGCTGTAGTACATATCACCCGTCATTAATTCTGTTTCCAGTTTTTCAGAGGGAGAGTCCGCAATAGAGAGTTTGTTGATCAGGATCTCCTGAAACAGCAAGGCGTCAGCCACAGAGGAGAAAAAAGGTTGTATCCATTCCCGTTGTGTGGGTTTTTCTGCAGAGATCACGGCTCTGGTAAAATTGGCGCCGTAGACATGTTCAAACAAAATAGCCATATCATTATTGGGGCTGCAAATATATTTTTTTTCACTCATAGTGGTATCTCCATAGGTTATGGTGTGTGGCATATTCTTGAAGTTCTGGTTGATAGCCTTTCGACTGATTCAAAAAACAGGCCATAGCTTGTTTTGGCGATGGATAAATTTTTCTTCTGTTTAAATTTGATATTTTTCAAAGTCTTGCTTGTTTATTTTTGGTTTTCTCTTCATCGGAACATTTGTCTTGTTCAACCTGTTTGCTTTATTTGTTTTGAGTGTGGATGAATTTATCCGTTATTTATTTCTCAATGGATGATTTTGGCTAATGTTGAGTTTTGTTTGTATCTGATTTGGTGATGCATTCAAAAAAAATAGAGATGAATTCAAAAGCGGTACAAGCATGAAGGGTGCTAGGATTTTTTCATTTGAACAGGGAGAGAGCTGAGTGAGCGCTTTAAATAATTTTACGGCCTTATTTTCAGAGGTGTTGCCAGGAGTCATAGGGCAAAACCCGGGGATGAAAAAATTAGCCGCCTATTTGTCAAAAATCACAAGCAGTGACGGAGCTGTATTTTTGCATGGAGAGACGGGCACAGGTAAAGATGTGATAGCCCGGGCTATTCATCAGCAAAGTGGCAGACCTGGCCGTATTGTCAGTGTGAACTGCGGAGCTATTCCTGAGAATTTATTTGAATCACTGTTTTTTGGGCACGAAAAAGGGGCTTTTACCGGGGCCGACAAAAAACAGCAGGGTTTTTTCTACCAGGCCAATTACGGGACTTTATTTCTGGATGAAATTGCTGAGCTGCCATTGGTGCATCAGGCCAAGTTATTACGGGTGCTGGAGAGCCGTCAGTTCAGCCGGATTGGTAGCAGTGAAACTGAAGAATTTACCGGACGTATCATCAGTGCCTCTCATGCCAATATGACGGAGCTTATTACTCAACGTTTATTTCGCGAAGACTTATGGTATCGCATCAATCTGTTTGAAGTCACTGTACCGGCCTTACATCAGCGCCGCGATGATATTCCTCTGCTGGCGCAGTACTTTGCCTGTAGTACAAAGAGGATAAGGTTTAGCAATTGCGCTTTGAAATGACTACAGTTTTCTGACTGGCCAGGCAATATC
>CBIMJC010000015.1:0-25637 GCA_966244125.1 uncultured Rheinheimera sp. | reverse complement strand
GAATATTTTTGATGGTCAGTGTGCAAAAAGTGGCCATGGCCATAATACGGAGCGGGATTACCGGGTCGCCGCTTTGCTCTGGACCTCGGATGCATACAATCTGCAGTACCCTCAGAAAAAAGCTCTGGCTGAACAACGCCGCACCGAACCTCTGCTCACCAGCAGTGTCTTTCACAGCATGCTGGATATGGCCGATATTCAGTATCCGGATCAGCGACTTAGCAAAAGCTGGTTAAGCCCGCAATGGCGTCCCTCTGCCCGAATTCTGCAACAAGGGCTGGATTTTGATAAAGCCAAAAGGTCAGAGCAGTGTCAGGAGTTATTGGCACCCTGACGTTGTCATAATACTGTCATCATTGAGTCATAAAATAGACTTCCAATCGTCATGGTGCTGAAGCTTTATTGTCATATATCAATAGCTCAGCGGCAAAAGGCGGGTAAATAATTGCAGGCGAAAGCTGGACTTTTGCCTGCAATGGTTATAATTCAGCTAAACAGAATTCCTGTTGTTAGCCCTAAGTCCCTATTACTAAGGAAAAAATCATGTTTGCAAAAACTTTCATAAGTATTGCATTGGCTTTAAGTTGTGTTGCTACTGCCCAGGCAAAAGACTGGGAGATCTACGGAAAAATTAACGTAACAGCACAGCAGTCTGATGAGGGCGAAGGATCGTTCGGCGAATTAAAAAGTAATGCATCACGTTTTGGTATCCAGGGTGATTACGCTTTGGAAGATGGTTTAACAGTGGTTTATCAACTGGAGTGGGAAGTAGATCCTTCAGATGAAGCCAATGAAAAAAATATCAAATCCCGTAACCAGTTTATTGGTTTGCAGGGTGTATTTGGTACTGTAACAGCGGGTCGTCATGACACTGCACTTAAAATGTCACAGGGCAAGGTCGATTTATTTGGCGATTACGAAGCAGATATAAAAACCTTATGGAAAGGTGAAAATCGTATGAGCGATTCTATCGCTTATAGCTCACCCTCCTTTCAGGGCTTTAAGCTGATGCTCAGCCATGTGATGGAAGACGAAGCTGGTGCAGATGCCAAAGATGCGCAGTCTTACGCTGTAGTGTACGGCGACGAAAGTCTGAAAGAATCCAGCTGGTATGCCTCTGTTGCTATGGACAGTGAAATGAATGGTTATGACGCCACCAGAGCCACAGTACAGGTAAAAGTTGCTGACTTCAAACTGGGCGCCATGGTGCAACAGCAGGAAGAAGTGGAGACCAGCGAAAAGTCAGATGGTTATCTGGCAAGTCTGGCTTATATGCTGGACAAATGGGAATTAAAAACCCAGTACCAGACTTTAGAAGATGACAACGGTGTATCAGCTGGTGCTGACTATAAACTGGGTAAAAATACCAAAGTGTTTGGCTGGTATAGCAGCTTTGATTTTGATACTAAAGTGGACAGTGATTATGTTGCTGTAGGTATAGAACATAAGTTCTGATCCGCAGCGTAAAAGAAAACAGGCAGCCTTTGAGCTGCCTGTTTTGTTTTGGCTCAAAAGGAGGTGAGAAAAGCCGGATTTATATAGGTAGCGACTGTATAAATGCTAAATGCTTGGTTATGATAAAGTTCTGGCCGTAACGCAAAATAGAGTAAGCTCTGATGTGGAAGTGGTGGTCATTGCTGGTGCTGTGTTTGTGCCTGACTCTGTCAGCTGAACCCTTACGTGCTGTAGTGAGCCAAACCAATACCGCGCCTTACGCTATCTTTGATCAACAGCAACGTTTAACAGACGGTATTGCTAAAGAGCTGCTGGATGGCCTTGCTGCCAGATTAAAACGCCCGGTGCAGTATCTGGATTTACCCCGTGGCCGGGTGGTCGAATGGCTGGTGACAGACAAAGCAGATATCAGTTGTTTTCTTAACCCACAATGGGTGCCTGCCAACTACCAGCTCAGCTGGACTCCGGTGTTGTTTCACACCCGTCAATACATAGTGCGCCGGATTGAAGACAGTCCGGTGCGCTCGAATCAGGATTTATTCCACAAGCGTATAGGTACGACACGGGGCTTTTCTTACCCTGAATTACAGCCCTTGTTTGAAAGCCAGGCCGCAGTGCGGGATGACGCTGAGTCTCTGGAAAAAAACATTCAGCGTCTGGAGCAAGGCCGGCTGGATTTAGTCATGACAGTAGATTTAAGTTATGGCTATTATCAGCAACATTACGACAGCTCCAGGCTGGCGCTTGATCCCTTGTGGGCTGAGCCCGCCGCTGTGTATTGTGCTCTTAATCCAAAACATCCTTTGCAGGTGCAACAGATCCAGCAGCAGCTGACACTGATGCAACAACAAGGGCTCATCAAAAAAACCTTACAACGTTTTGGTTATTCGTCTATTTAACCTGAACTCGGGATAATGAGTGTCGAATGCTTTATATTTAACCAGATAAATCAAATAGATAAGCCAATCTATTAAAGTGCTTTAAGTCTTTGCTGATTGAATGCGCAGATTTTTGCGCATATCAAGGCGCTTTGTCTAACCATAGCAAGCTATGGTTAGACAAAGCAACGCAGAGAGGCACGAAAAGATGCTCGTTCAGTGGCGCTGCTTATCCCGGGTTCAGGTTATTTAAAGCATATTGCCGGCACAGATCTGCCACAGGCTGCTTTGTCGTTTCACCACATAAAGCGGAGTGCTGCACAAACCTACTTTGTGTTGCAGCTCTTTATGTTGCCAGCGTTGTTCCGCATTGATTAAAAAGGTATCCAGATCCAATTGTTGCAGATGCAGTAGCTGATACTGCCAGACTCTGTCCTGATGTAATTCCATCAGCTGTTGCAGGTAGGCTTTCAGTTCAGCCCGTCCGCTCAGGCGTTGCCCCAGTAAGTTCACCAGCAGCACATCAGGGGTAAAACATTCGTTGAACAGGGCCCAGTTGCGTTGATTGATAGCACGCTGCAAACGACTTAATAATTGTTGCGCACAGTCCTGTTCGGATCGGCAACCTGTTCCTATCGCATATACCGCATGTTCCAGCATAAAAACTTCTCCGGTGATGAAATTGCGGTTATGCTAAAACCTCAAGTAAGGTTAAGGTCAAGGCTTTTTTATGTCTTTAAAATCTGATGCAAAAAAAACGCTGTTGTCTGTTGGCGAAGTGGCAAAACGTAGTGGAGTCTCTGTCGCCACTTTGCACTTTTATGAACAAAAAGGTTTGATCCAGAGCCAGCGTAATGCCGGCAATCAGCGGCGCTATGCGAGGGATGTATTAAGGCGGGTAGCCATTATTAAAGTAGCGCAGCGCACAGGTATACCGCTGGAACAAATAGGCAAAGCCTTATCTGTATTGCCGCCGGGGAAAAACCCTGACCAACAGCATTGGCAGCTGATGTCGGAACAGTGGAAACTTGAGCTGGATTCGCGTATCGCTCAGTTGACCGACCTGAGAGATCAACTCAGTATGTGCATAGGTTGTGGTTGTTTATCTATGTCACATTGCCCCTTGCGCAACCCGCAGGATAAGCTGGCTGCACAAGGTTCAGGTGCGCATTTTTACCCTGTGGCTGACGAGTTAACTGACAGCAGTCTGTGATCGGCAATCAGTTTGCCTGCACCCAAGGCCGCTATTTCGTGTTCATCATCCCAAAAGGGTTCTGCCAGCGCCTGCTGATACCAGAGTTGTATTGCGGGCAACTTCATCATCAGCTCTATATAAGGTAAAACAGAAGTTGCCACAGGCAACTGATAACTTTGGATGCGGAACAGGACAGGGGCATAAAAAGCGTCGACTGCACTGAAATCTTGTCCTGCCAGATAAGGCCCGCCAAATCGGTGTAAGCCTTCCTGCCACAGCTGTTCCAGCCGTTTTAACTCAATAAGTACAGTGTCGGGTAAGGGCGTTTTATCAAAACGACCACCGGCATGAAAAGGGCAGTAGCTGCGAAGTGCGCTGAAACCCGAGTGCATTTCTGCTGCGGCCGAACGTGACCAACTGCGCGCTTTCTGATCCTCTGGCCAGACACCGGCATGACGTTCAGCTAAATATTCAACAATAGCCAGCGAATCCCAGACCACCCACTGGTCATGATGCAGGCAAGGCACTTTGGCGTTAGGGGCAAAAGCTTTAAATTGCGCACTGTTGTCATTGGACTGAAACCGGACCTGCTTTTCTTCAAAAGGGATAGCCAGCACCTGCATTAACAACCAGGGCCGCAAGGACCAGGACGAGTAGTTTTTATTAGCGATATAAAGTTGATACATCAAAGCTCCGGAGCCGCACAGGAATCATCTGAGCAGTGTACTGCAGAATCAGGTTGTGCAGATCTGTGGCTTATGGAAACTTTGAATTTATACTTTTGCAGCAATAAAAAAGCAGAGTAAGTGACCCGGCGGGAACTTACTCTGCTTTTCAGACGGGATTAGTATTTGTAGCTAAAGCTTAAACCGTAGCTTTGGCCTTCAACACGGCGTTGTAATAACTCACCTTGTTGCATAATTTCCACATCTTCATCCAGCAGGTTTTTCATCGAAAATTTCACTGAACTTGATTCAAACGGTGTGTAGGAATAGACAAAGTCTAACGAGTTAAACGGCTGTTCGTAGGCATCGTCTTTATCATTCACACCGGCAAAAGCAATACGTTTGCCAAAGACGTTGTAAGTCAGAGTCGCGTTGTGCTCATCGTTGTCTGAGTCAAAACCTAACTGCAGGTTCACCACATGTTTTGAATGACCACTTAAAGGCCGTTTCAGGTTGGTCAGGTTAGTACCGGCAAAAGGCTGAATAGTAATTTCAGACTCACTGTAGGTGAAGTTACCCGCGACAAAGAAGTTATCCAGCCAGTTATCGCCTTCCAGCACATTCAGTTGTTGCAGGAATTCAGCTTCCATACCATAAACTTCACCTGTGTCACCATTACGGAATGACATCAGCAAGTTACCGTCTGAACCACTTAACTCGATGGATTCAATTGGCTTATCCAGGTCTTTATAGAACACACCCAGACTGTAGTTACTTTCGTCGTAATACCACTCTAAACGGGCATCATAACTGGTGACATCTGTGCTTTGCAGGCCTGAGAAACCTGTGACTTTAAAGTCGGTCAAAGGGTCGATAAAGAGTACAGGCGTCACTTCACGTAAGTCAGGGCGAACTACAGTGCTGCTGTAACCAAAGCGGGCCTGTAATTCTTCACTGACAAACCAGGTGAAGGACAAAGACGGGTAAAAACCATCTTCCTGTAACGGGAACTCTTCGATATTACCGCTGACTTCACCATCTGCGTTTAATGGCACAGAAATCTGACGGAAATCCTCGTAACGTACACCAAAGTTTAAGCGGTACAGGTAGTCATAATTCATTTCCATCCCAACATAAGCCGCATCTGTCATTTGTGCTGCTATGTAGTCATCAGCCTGAGTGGTAACGTTAGAGATCTGGAAGCCATTGGCTGTATTGAGAATACTTTCATCCGAGAAGATCTCTGAGAAGTTCTGACTCAGCTGCTCCAGGCTGTAACCTACAGTGTTAAAGTTAAACAGGTTGGTTTCAGATTCACGCTGGCGCTCAAAGTAAGAGTAGCCGCCATTTAATACCAGTTCAGCTTTGCCCAGCGTAAATGGCAGTTTGGCGTTCCAGCTGCCATTTTCTGTGTCATCTTCCATTTTGCCAAAACTGTAGGTTACCGCGTTCTGGTTACGGCGCAGGAACGAAGTGTAAGTGCCATCGTCCTGAAGTTCGTTTACATAACGGTATTCCACTTCGCCCGGTGCATCACGTTCAGCTTTGGCATCTGTGTATTGCCAGTCGAAGCTGATGTCATACAACCATGGCAGTGTATGACGGCCACGAATTTGATTACTCAGCATAGAACGTTCTTCATAACGTAAAGAGGTGTCTGTGTTAAAACGATCCTCTTCGTTGATGGTTTCTATACTGTCACCATTTTTAACTTTGACTTCATCTTTGGTATCACGCAGGTAAATAGAGGCAGTTTCAAAGCGGTGATTTTCATCCAGTTCCAAACCAAAGTTCAGCATACCTGACAGTTTGACCTGATGTTCAGTACCTTTAATATCGTCGTATAAATTCAGTGGTATCAGCTCATCCCCTGATACCGAGAAGTAGCGTTCCTGCTCTTCGATATTCTGAGTGGATCTGTCATAACTGACACCAGCCATCACACCAAAAACTGAAGAACCGATATCAAACTTGTCGCCAAAAGAGACGCCGCCATCAAAGTCAGGTTTGATATTTTCGCGTTGTACATCAATGTCACGGTTAAAGTTTAAACCCAGTTCACGCACTATAGTGGCGGCCTGAGCCAGGTTACCCTGATTGATACCACCTAAAGCTTCAGCGATATTAATCTGCGTAATAGTGCCGTATTGATCCAAAGCGGCACGCAGTTCCGGTGACATAGCACGGGTGCCATCGTCACTGCCCATCCAGTCGTCGCCACCACCATTGTATGTATAGGCGTCATCACTGTTCAGGCTGCTATAACCAGTACCGACCGACAGGTTAAAGCTGCGCTGCAATGGAATAGAGGCAGTGCGGATATTGACACTACCACCACCAAAAGCGGCAGGCAGTTCAGGTGAATAAGCTTTTTGTACCACTAAACTTTCAATAATACCGGCCGGGAACATATCCAGAGGGATAACGTTACGGGTTGGATCCGGGCTTGGTACCATAGCGCCGTTTAACAGAGTACTGGAGTAACGTTCCCCTAAACCACGCACATAAATAAACTTGTCTTTGACTAAGGTTAAACCTGTCACACGGCGTAAAGCCGTTGCTGCATTGCTGTCGCCTGCTCTGGAGATCTGCTCCATACCTAATAATTCTGCGACATAAGGTTGTTCACGGCGTTCTGCTGCTGCCGAAGCAGCTGAGCTCATCAGACGGCCAGAGACTTCAATGCGCTCAACTTCTTTACTGTCTTCTGCCGGCTGCGCAGGTGCGTCCTGGGCTAATGCAGGCATCATGCTGGCTGTTGCGGCTAACGCCAGCAGCACGCCACGGCCAACCTGACTGATTTTAAAACTTTGCTTGCTGCTCATTTGAACTTGGTCCTATCAGCTAATTCTTTCATCTAGCCTTCGTGCTTAAAGCTGCAGTTTTGTTGACTACCTTTACTCGCCCCAGTCACATAGGATTACTATGCTCCTGGGGTCTCGTTCGCTTGTCGTCTCACTGCAGCGTCAATCACTTTGGCTATTCAACTGTAAGCCGGGCTTATCCAAAGGAGGCCCGGCACAAAGTGAATGCAAAACTGCCAGCATGCTGGCAGTTTAAAGTGGCCTTAGTCGTTCAGGCCTACAGCCCAACCAGCAGTCCAGTTGTTGCTTTCAGAGACTGCACCAACAAAGTTTGTGGTATCGAAGAAAGCATCCACAGTTTTCATATCTTTGGCTGGAGTAGTGTCGATAGTGAAGATGCCTTTTAAGACGTCAGCCTGAGTGGCTGCCAGCTTGTTCGCTGTCTGACCAAGGAACCATGCCTGAGTGGTGACGCCAGTGGCTACAGTACCTTTGACGGCTTCAGTAGGGCAGGCAATCACAGAGTTCGTCATGGTCAGGCTGCCAGCAGCGGCTAAGGCTTGTGATGGTGCAGATTCAATTTCCAGACACTCCCCCATGCCTTGAGGGCCTGCGACTACGAAGTTGGCTAACTGAGCGTTAGTACCAGCACGCAGTAACACACCTTCAGAATCGTCAGTACCGTCGAAGGTGTTGCCTATGATGGTCATATTGGCGATAGTTGGGTTAGACACCGGAGTTGAAGTGAAGTTAGCCGCGTCGTTGTCGCCTTCAATACCGCGGTTCGCTTTGGCGTTATCCGCTGCATGTTTAACTAACACAAACTGCATTTTACCGTTCCAGCCATCAGCCCAGTCGACTGAATCGTCACCGTTTGAGGTCAGAACTACGTTTTTACAGTTCACGCTGCCACCGAAGAACTCGACACCGTCATCCACGTTCTGGTGTACCTGAATGTTCGAACACTTAGTACCAGAACCTACGGCACCAAAAGTAATACCGTTTAATTCGTTATCAGGAATAACTTCAAAACCAGCATGTTTTACAATCACATAGTTCAGAGAACCGCTGCTGTCTGCCGGGTTGTTGCCGCCGTATGGACCTGCATCCCCTTCAGCCTGTACAGCACAGTTGTTTGCATCAGCACATTTGTTGGTAATGGCTTTACCCAGCAGTACTAAACCACCCCATTGACCAGCTGCAGTTGGTGAACCAATCACGTCCTGTACTGAGGTCATAGTGATAGGGTTAGCTGCAGTACCTTCAGCAATAATTTTTGAACCCCGGGTCACAACCAGGAAGTCAGCACCTGATTTACCGTAAATAGTTACGCCAGGCTGCACTGTTAAAGTGGCGCTGGTGGTGTTGTCCACACCAATACGGACACGGCCATTTAATACATATTCAGCACCAGCTGCTAACGTGACGTTGGTGGTGATATCGCCTGTTAACTGGCAGTTTAAGCGGCCTGATAAGTTGGCTGTTTCAGTAGTGCCGGCTGGGCAAGAGGTTAAGTTCACACCGTCATTGACGTGTAATGAGGTAGTCCAGCCTTTAGTCCAGTCTGTTGTGCCGTTAAAGGCACCAATGTAGTTCACATTGTCGAACCAGCCGTCAACGTTGTTGGACACGTTGTAGCCATTGCCTAAAGCTGGTGAGTTAGGAGCCGGAACATAACCCCCTAATAACGCATCACCCACCAGATTGTTCGGCTGAGATTCAAACCAGGTTTTTGCATTAAAGGTCACGTTGCCGGCAGAGTCTTTGATATTGGCAAAAGGTTCAGCACAGTCGATGATGGAGTTGCGGAACACTAAATCACCACTGTTGGCGAAGTTGGCTGTTTCAGTAGTGTTGATTTCAAAACACTCGCCCATTTTTTCCGGGCCAGTCACTATCACGTTGTACAACTCAGCAGAAGTACCTGCGCGTAATAAAATGCCCTCTGAGTCTTCATCGCCGTCAAAGTTATTACCAATAATGGTCAGGTTAGAAATTTTTGGTTTACTGATTGGTGTGGCTGTGAAGTTAGATGACTGGTTGTCCGCTTCAATACCACGATTCGCTTTAGTGTTATTTGGATTGTGACGGATTAATACGTGCTGCATGCGGCCTGTCCAGCCATCAGCCCAGTCTAAAGAGTCGTCACGGTTACCTGTTAACACCACATATTTAGCATCCACAGTACCGCCGAAAAACTCAACGCCGTCGTCCAGGTTGTTGTGCACCTGAATGTATTCAACAGTTGTGCCACGACCAACACCGGCAAAAGTAATACCGTTTAATTCGTTATCTGGGATCACTTCAAAACCAGCGTAACGTACCTGCACATATTTTAAAGCACCGCTGCTGTCATCCGGATTAGCGCCGCCGTATGGACCAGCTTCACCTTCAGCTTCGACCTGACAGTTGGCTAAATCAGCCTGATTACATTTGTTGGTCGGTGCCTTACCTAATAAAACTAAACCACCCCATTCAGCCGCTGACTCGTCGTCAGACAAACCTAACATATCGTTGACTGACGTCATGATGATAGGGTTAGTGGCTGTACCTACAGCCTGAATTTTTGAACCACGGGCAACCACTAAATAGTCAGCACCACTTTTACCAAACACCTTGGTGCCAGGCTGAATAGTTAAGGTTGCGCTGTTGGCGTTGTCATTACCTACAGTGACTTTGCCTGATAAGGCCCAGGCTATATCAGAAGTTAAGGTCACATTGCTGGTAATAGTGCCTTTGATCTCACAGACTGGAGTGGTTACACCAGCTAAAGCTGCTGCTTGAGTTGCAAAAGCCGGACATGAGCTGGTTGGAGGAGGAGTCACACCACCATTGTCGCCATTGCCGGTGTCGATATTGATATCGCCGCCACCACAACCCGCTAATACTAAAGCTGAGGCAATTGCGCTCAATTTTAAAAAGTTACGTAAAGCCATCACTCAATCTCCGATAAGTACAGGAATACTGTTGTTATAAAAAGCTGGGGCCAACCATACTCAGGCTTAATGACTGTTTTATTACAGTGGGCTGCTGTTCAGGGGAGCTAAAAATGCAGGCCACGGCTGGCGTGGCGTAGCGGCTGGTTTGTAAAAAAAGGTTCACCAAAGTGTCATGAAAAGGACTTTTGGTTTTATTAGAAAAATGTAAGCAGATTGAGGTTTTTTATTTCAGTAAGATAAAAAAGCAGAGTAAGTTGAACGTCAGGTACTGGACTTGTGTGCGGGTCTTCAGGTGGCACAGTGCTTGTTTTGCTTTCATAAAACTGTCATAAACTGGCGTCATACTGGTCACAATCAATAAATTAGCTTGAATTGGTAGAGGGTTATGTCTAGAAAAATCCTGGTCGTAGAAGACGAAGCACCTATCCGTGACATGTTATGTTTTGTGCTTGAACAAAATGGTTATCAGGCCAGTACAGCGGAGGATTTTGATTCAGCTGTGAACATGCTGGTCGAGCCTTACCCTGATCTGGTTCTGCTGGACTGGATGTTACCCGGCGGCAGCGGCATTCAGTTTGCCAAAAAAATGAAAGCTCATGAGCTGACCCGCACTATCCCTATTATTATGATCACAGCACGTGGTGAAGAAGAAGACAAAGTCCGTGGCCTGGAAGTCGGGGCTGATGACTATGTGACCAAGCCTTTTTCGCCAAAAGAGCTGATGGCCCGTATTAAAGCTGTGATCCGCCGTGTTGCACCCACCAGTCTGGACGATGTGATTGAAGTGCAGGGATTAAAGCTTGATCCTGTGTCGCACCGTGTCACAGCCTCTGAGCAAGCGGTGGATATGGGGCCAACAGAATTCCGTTTATTACACTTTTTTATGACGCACCCTGAACGGGTTTACAGCCGCGAGCAGTTGCTGGACCATGTCTGGGGTACCAATGTCTATGTCGAAGACAGGACAGTGGATGTGCATATCCGTCGTCTGCGCAAAGCCATTTCTCTGGCCGGGCATGACCGTTTAGTGCAAACTGTACGTGGTTCGGGTTATCGCTTTTCAGCTAAATAGTCCTGTTTAATGACTAAAGCTATTTGCCCTAAGTAGTTGCAGTTGCAGCGCGGCGGCAACCGAATGAGGCCCCCTGAGCATAGATTACTATGCGATTGGGGTGAAAGAGGGCAGCCAACAAAGCTGCAGCTTCAAAGTAGACGGGCTTGCCCTAAGTAGTTGCAGTTGCAGCGCGGCGGCAACCGAAACAAGCCCCAACATACATAGATTACTATGCGATTGGGGTGAAAGAGGGCAGCCAACAAAGCTGCAGCTTCAAAGTAGACGGGCTTGCCCTAAGTAGTTGCAGTTGCAGCGCGGCGGCAACCGAATGAGGCCCCAACATACATAGATTACTATGCGATTGGGGGGAAAGAGGGCAGCCAACAAAGCTGCAGCTTCAAATACGACGGGCAATAAGTAGGTGCTATGCGTTTGTTATTATCAAAAAGGAAAATCGTCGGCAGCATTTTCCTTTTATTTTTTGTGGTTGCACTGATAGGCTGGTTATTTGACCTGCTGTTTCCCGCTTTATTTGCCGCTTCTTTAGTGTTGCTCGTCTGGAACTACCGGCATATTTTTATTCTGGATAAATGGCTCTGGCGTGATAAAAAACTGACTCCACCGGCAGGGGACGGCAGCTGGCAGCAAGTCTTTGATGGCATTTATTATCGTCAGCGCAAAGCCCGCAAAAAGAACAAAGAGCTCAGGTCCCTGATCCGGCGGTTCCGTGACGGCGCCGAAGCCTTACCCGATGCCATAGTGGTACTAAACAGCGACTGGACCATTATCTGGTGCAATAAACTGGCGCAGCAACTGGTGGGGTTGCGCTGGCCTCAGGATGAACGCCAGCGTATTGATAACCTGATCCGTAATCCGGAATTTCAGACTTACATTCAGCAAAAACAATTCGACCAGCCGCTGGAGTTAGCCTCACCTGTCAATGAGGATCTGGTGCTGGAGTACCGTATGCTGCAATACGGTGCTGACCAGCATTTGCTGATAGTGCGCGATATTACTCAATTAAAACTGCTGGAGCAGGTGCGCAAAGACTTTGTGGCCAATGTTTCGCACGAACTTCGTACCCCTTTAACTGTACTGCAGGGGTATCTGGAGGTGATGGACGCGGACAACCTGCCTAATGCCGGCATCTGGTTAAAAGCTCACACCGTGATGCTGGAGCAGACCAAACGTATGGATGCGCTGGTCCAGCAGTTGCTGACCTTATCCCGTATCGAAGCCGCAGCTAAAGTGCAGTTTGAAGATCATATAGATGTGCCTGCTATGCTGGCGATGCTGGAGCAGGAATCCCAAACCTTAAATCGTGATAAACAGCATCAGATCAGCTTTTCCGTTGAACCTAATCTGGTGGTGTCTGGTATTCGCGAAGAGCTGCGTAGCGCTTTCTCGAACCTCATTACTAACGCTATTAAATACACGCCTAATGGTGGTGAAATTCAGGTCAGCTGGGTCAGAGAGCATCAAAAAGCTGTGTTTAGCGTCACAGACAATGGCGAAGGTATAGCGCCACAGCATGTCAAACGGCTGACTGAACGTTTTTACCGGGTGGATCAGGCCAGAGCCCGTGCTACAGGTGGCACTGGCTTAGGTTTAGCCATAGTCAAACATGTGTTGCAACGCCATAACAGCAAGCTGATGATTTTTAGCGAGCCGAAAAAAGGCAGTAGTTTTTCTTTTAGTTTACCGGCTGAGCAACAGCCCAAGCCTAAAGCTATTAAAGTCCGTTAACCGGATCAGCCTGCTGCAGAAAACGTAAAAATTTCTGCAGCAGCGGGCTTTGATAGTTTTTATGTTGTACCAGTCTGAAATGGCGTTGCAATTGCAATGGACTTTGCAGTAACACCAACTGACCTGCATTAATTTCATCCTGCACCGCCAGCAAAGGCAGGCAACCGACGCCTAAACCTTGTTTTACCGCCTGTTTAATAGCTTCAGGTCGTTCCAGTTCCAGCAGATTCTGCGGAGACCAGTGCAGGCGCGCCAGTTCATGTTCCAGCACAGCTCTTGTGCCTGAACCAGGTTCCCGCACTATCCAGCGCTGGGCCAATAACTGCTCTGTGGACAAGTTCTGATGCAATGCAGGGTTACCAAATAAGACAGTCAAATCCTGCCGCCAATGTTCAATACTAAACTCAGCACTTAATACAGGTCCTTCAACAAAACCAAGCTGGGCCTGTTGCTGGTGCATCAGCTGTAATACTTCGCTGCTGTTGCACAGCCGCAATTTAAAGTCGATTTGCGGATAAAGAGCAATAAATTCTGCCAGTAAAGCCGGCAGCAAATAACAGCCTACAGTTTCACTGGCAACCAGCCGCAACTCACCTTTTTCGGGTTCTGAATTCACCAGCTCCTGCTGCAGTTCAAGAAATACCTGCAATTTGGGTAATAAATCCAGCGTATGTTGAGTGGGAATTAACTGTCGCCCCTGCCGCAAAAATAACGGCTGGCCTAAACGTTGTTCCAGCTCTTTTAATGCCTGACTGGCTGCGGACTGACTTAACGCCAGAAGATCCGCAGCTTTGGTCAGACTATGTTGCCGGCATATGGCATCTAATAACAACCAATGGCGTGGGCTGGGATAATTCATTTGTTTATCTGATGTGAAGGATTAGATTAATCCATTATTCTTATTTTTTGACGCCAGTACAATAGCCTTGTTTCTACAACAAAGAAGACCTCTTTATGTTGGCATTAGTACTGTTTAGTCTGCTGTTACAACTCTGTTATCTGTTATTGCCTGCCGCCCGGCACTGGATCAATCCGGTGTTTCTGGCGGTGTTACTGGGATTAGCTGCCGCTTTTGTCTTGCCTTATTGTTCCATTCAGCCACGTCAGTGGCTGGCGTCTCAACTGGATAAACTTGGACTGCTGCAACAAAAAGCGCTGCGTTTTGGCATAGTGTTATTTGCCTTTAGTGTTGATCCGGCTCTGGTGCAGCAAACCAGCCCGCTGGCTTTGATACAGCTGCTGCTTTTGGTGGTGTTGGTGTTGGCTGTCGCCTTATGGCTTGGGCTTAAGGTATTTAAATTGCCAAAAGAGCTGGTACTTTTAGTCAGCGCAGGTTTAAGTTTTTGTGGTACCTCGGCTATTTTTGCCACCTGGTCTGTGCGCAAAAGCAACGAAGTGATGTTAACTCAAAGCCTGGCTCTGGTATTGCTGATGGGGGTGCTGGCGTTACTGGGCTATTCCTTGCTGATGCAGGCTGGCGTTTTACCTGAAGCTCAACTGGCCTGGCTGATTGGCAGCACAGCGCCTGAAGTGTCGCAAGCTGTAGCGGCTGGCAGTCAGTTAGGCGATGCAGCACCACAGGCTGTGATCGCCAAATTATTCCGGGTTTGTTTACTGGTGCCTTTTTTAGTCCTGCTGAGTCTGAACAGCAAAAACAAAGAGGGTTTTGTTTTCCCCTGGTTTGTGTTGGGTTTTATCGCTGTAGTGCTGATCAATATGGCTTTTACTCTGCCTGTCTGGTTCAGTCAGGCCGCGCTGCTGTTGTCCCAGACTTGTCTGATTTTTGCGATGACAGTGACAGGGCTGTTCACCTGCTGGCAGGATCTAAAACAGTGCAGCGGCAAAGCACTGGGCTTTGCCACTACTGTGATCCTGCTGCTTTTTAGCCTTTCTTATCTGTTTTTGCCGGGTTAGCCAGGTAATCCAGCGCCAGACCAGTGAAAGCCCGCACACCATTTTCCAGGGCTTTTTCATTCACCTGAAAAAATGGCGAATGATTAGGTGCAGTTTTTTCAACCGGGGTATTGTCCTCTGCTATACCCAAAAAGAAAAACACGCCTGGTACTTCTTGCTGGAAAAACGAAAAGTCTTCAGAAGCGGTAATAGGTTTGATCGGTGCCACACCGGCTTTGCCTGCAGCCCACTGCAAACTGGGCATAGCCCATTCGGTCAGTTGGGTATCATTCCAGGTGACGGCGGCAAAACCATGGTTATGAAACTCTGCGGTCGCGCCACTGGCTGCGGCTATGTGTTCTGAAGTGTGCTGCATTTTTTGTAATAACTGCTCACGCATCTGTGGATCGAAGGTGCGAACCGTGCCCTCCAGTTTGACTTCATCCGGGATAATGTTCCAGCGTACACCACCATGCACCTGACCTACAGATAACACGGCCGGCGCTTGGGTCACATCGAGCTGACGGGCTGGTATCTGGTGTAAGGCGGTAATCAGCTGGCCTGTGACCGCTATAGGGTCGACCCCACGCCATGGGCTGGAACCATGTACTTGTTTGCCTTTTACCGTGATATTAAAACTGTCAGCCGCTGCCATAATGCCTTCGCTTTTGACCTGTAATTGTCCTGCAGGGCCTGGCCAGACATGCAAGCCAAAAATGGCATCAGGTTTGTATTTAGCGAAAACCCCTTCTTTGAGCATCAGCTTAGCGCCCCCTTCTTCTCCGGCTGGCGGTCCTTCTTCGGCGGGCTGGAACACAAATAAAACTGTACCGGTAAGTTCTGATTTTAGCTGAGTCAGCACAGAAGCTGTTGCCATCAGCATGGCGGTGTGGGCGTCGTGACCACAGGCATGCATCACGCCAACCTCCTGACCATTAAAGGTGCTGCGCACTTTTGACGCAAAAGGTAAATCAACCTGCTCTGTCACTGGCAGCGCATCCATATCGGCCCGCAGCGCCACTATAGGGCCGGGTTTAGCGCCTTTTAATACGCCAAGCACCCCATGATGGGCAATACCTGTTTGTACTTCCAGACCAAGGGATTTTAAATGCTCCGCTACTTTTTTCGCTGTATTGACTTCACGGTTCGACAGTTCAGGGTATTGATGAAAATGACGACGCCACTCCAGCATTTGTGGCTGAATGTTTTTAATCGCAGATTCGGTCTGAGGTTTTAAATCTGTGCTGGCCTGAGTTGAAAAAACTCCGGCAACCAGTAGTGAAACTAAAGTTCTGAGCATGCTGCAATCCTTAGGGCTTTTGCGCACTACCATACTGGCTCTTTGCGCAAAAGCAAAGTGGCCTGACTCTATTGTCAGACCAACAGAGCTTTACTCAGGATCAACCTGGCCCTGCAGCACCTCGGCCAGTTTTTTGTTCTCATTTGGCTCTCTGAGCCATTCGCGCCAAATGGCGACCAGCAGTGCCATCAATACAGGGCCGACAAATAAACCCACCATGCCCATGGTCTGGACGCCACCTATCAGGCCAAAAAAGGTCGGTAAAAACGGCAGTTTAACAGGCCCGCCGACCAGATTAGGCCGGATGGTTTTATCGACTATAAAAAGCTCAATACTGCCCCATAAAAACAGGCCAACACCAGCTGTTAAATCACCTGTGCCTATCAGATAAATGGAAATCAAACTAAAAGATAAGGGCGCGCCGCCAGGGATCAGCGCCATAAAACCTGTTAATACGCCAAAAGCCACAGGGGAGGGCACGCCTGCTATCCAGTACGCTATGCCCAGCACCACACCTTCGCCTATAGCGATAATGGTCATGCCTATCACGGTGGAGCTGACTGTGGCAGGTACAACCCGGGAAAAACGGTTCCAGCGGTCCGGTAAAATACGCTCGCCGACAGTATCCAGTTGCCAGGCCAGACGTTCACCGTCTTTATACAGAAAAAACAAGGTGATCAGCATAAACAGCAGAGTCAGCATAAAACCTGCTGTGGTCCAGCCAAAATTCAGCACCCATTTGGAGATGCCGCCTATCTGTTCACCGCTGACCAGGCTGACCACCTGGCCCAACTGATGTGGTTCACCTAAATAGGTTTGCCAGTAAGTCGCTAAGGTTTCTCCTACAGCGGGCAGGGCCTTTAACCATTCAGGGACCGCAGCGCCATGTTCATTGGCGTATTTCAGCCACTCTATCCAGGCTTTAATTTCTTCCATTGCATAGCTGAATACCATAGCCAGTGGGATCACCAGCCCTAATAGAATGGCGATAATAGCAACGCTGGCGGCAAGAGTTGAGTTACTGCGGCAGTAGTTCAGCAGATGACGGTACAAAGGCCAGCTGGCAAAACAAATAATTAAAGCGGCCAGCACAGGCACCAGAAAACCAATAAAAAAGAATACACCGGCACAGAGGATCACCAGCAATAAAGCTCTGCTGATGGCGTCGTTACTAAATATTTGTGGCATCTGTGACTTTCCTTTTTGCCTGTGAGGCTTTTTACTGTTAGTCGTCTTCCGCACCGGATGGATCAAAACCCGGACTTTGCAAACTGCACTCTGTTAAGTAAGGGCAGTCGAGCACAAAGGCAATCTTTTTCAGATGCAATTGCTCCTGCTGCAGATCCGCCACTAATAGGGGTTGTTGTTCCAGCCAGGTTTTCGGCAGGTGCAGGCTGAGTTGCTGATTTTTCCCCTGCACCTTAAGTTCAGGTAAAAAATCGTCGCGGCGTTTTTGATTTAATAACACAGCCAGACGCAGCAGCACCAGTAAAGACACTACTGTGCTTGCGCTGTACAAATAAAACTGCGACAGATCTTCGCTTTTAATTTTACGGCGGTGGGAGCGCACTAGTGTGGCAATCAGCTGCTGCTGTTCCTGGTTAAAACCCGGCAAATTGGCATTTTTTAAAATATAAGACGAATGCCGCTGCACGCTGGAGGAATTAATGTGCAAACCAATTTCATAAACAGTAGCGGCCCAACTTAATAAATCAGCCATTTCGTCTGTTAAGTGCCAGCTTGTCCGCAACTGAGCGAATAACTCCAGCGCAGTATTACGCACTCTGTCGGCCTGAGCTGTGTCTATGCTGTACCTTTTGATCAGACTTTGAATGGTATGTTCACGAATGTCATGATGATGCAAGCGGTCGCTCATCTCATAGAGCACACCTTCACGCAAAGCGGCATCGACATAATACATTTGCGAAATACCAAGCATGGTAAAGGCGGCGATCAGGATAGCTAAACCAGAGCAAATCAGTAGCTTGCGATCATCGGCTAAACCGGGTAAATCCAGTTGCAGGCTGTTTTCCTGAGCGACTAACAAGTCTTTTAATTGCAGCAGATGCTCAAGTTCAATACAAACCGGATGCCAGCCTAAACCGACAATAATATCGCGGATGGTTTTAATAGTGCCGGATGTGCCCACGGCCTGTTGCCAGCCGGTTTCACGGTAGGCCGAGACTATAGGCTCCAGTTCCTGTTCTGCCTGTAAAATAGCCCGCTCAAACTTTTTGTTGCTGATGCGGCCATTGGGAAAATGTTGCTGGGCATAACTGACACAGCCCATATTGCGGCTGGCCAGTTTCAGCGGCTGGAAACCTTCGCCTATCGCAAATTCTGTGCTGCCGCCGCCTATATCCATCACCAGCCTGCGGTCCTGATAATGCTCAAAATGGGCTACGCCCTGATAAATAAAACGGGCTTCTTCCTGGCCTGAAATCACTTCTATAGGGTAGGGGAACACCGCCTGAGCCCGGCGTAAAAACATAGCGCTGTTTTTCGCCCTTCTTAAGGTATAAGTGGCGATAACCCGCACCGATTGGCCCGGTACAGGCTTTAAAGTATCGGCAAACTGTGCCAACACAGCCAGGCCACGTAGCATAGCTTCTTCGGTCAGCAGTAAATCCTCTGTTAACCCCTCGGCCAGCTGTACTTTTTGTTTTTCGCGGTGTAACAGCTGCAAAGCGCCATCTACTACACGGGCTATCACCATATGAAAGCTGTTGGAACCTAAGTCAACAGCGGCCATATAGTTGGCGTTCTGGGTTTCTGTTGTCGCGTCTGCGCTGGTCCAGTGGGTCATGTTCCGGCCTGAGTGGATTGCTGCAACTGAGCAAAATAATCGTAGATTTCCTGTTGGGAGCGAATGCTACGCTTATTGCCTCTTTTTACATAGTGATTGCTTTGATCTTTATCAATAATCCGTGCTTTGACGTTGTCGTGCCACTGTATATCCAGAGTGGTCAGAATTTGCTGTTTAATGGCTGCATCATAAATAGGCACACCTACTTCCACCCGTTGATCCAGATTGCGGGTCATCCAGTCGGCCGATGAGATATACAAATCGGTTTCGCCGCCATTGTTAAATACATACACCCGGGCGTGTTCCAGGAATCTGTCTAATACGCTGGTGACATGAATATTGTCGCTTAAGCCTTTAATGCCTGGGATCAGCGAACACATACCCCGCACCATAATACGGATCTTCACACCAGCCATACTGGCTTTGTACAGCAAGTCAATGATTTGATTATCGACCAGGTTATTGACCTTTAATGTGATTTCAGCCTTACGGCCCGAAGTGGCAAAGCTGGTTTCCCGCTCTATCAGCGCACTGAGTTTAGGCCGGCTCCAGGTCGGAGACACAATCAAGTGGTTAAACTGGAAAGGTTTGTAGCTGTATTGAATAAACTCAAACACCTGATCCACTTCATCACAAATTTCATTGTGGCAGGTGAACAAGCTCATATCTGTGTATACACGGGCGGTTTTTTCGTTAAAGTTGCCCGTGCCTATATGAGCAAACTTTTGCGTTTTGCCTTTTTCCTGCCGGGTGATTAAACACAGCTTGGAGTGAATTTTTAAGGTCTGCAGACCAAAGATCACTTCAATACCAGCTTCGGTCATACGACGTGCCCAGTTGATATTGTTTTCTTCATCAAAACGGGCTTTCAGTTCAACCACTACTGTCACTTGTTTGCCGTTACGCACTGCATCCAGCAGGGAGTGGATCACCCTGGAGTTTTTCGCCACCCGGTACATGGTCATTTTGATACTGGTGACTTTAGGATCAAAGGAAGCCTGACGTACCCATTCAGTGAAATAACCAAAGCTGTGATAAGGGTAATACAACAAAATATCTGAAGTGCGGATCGCTTCAAAGCTGGTGGTATGACGTTCAAATTCCGGGCTTTTTAATACCGGCATAGGCGGAAATTCCAAAGACGGATGGCCTATGTTCGGGAAGCCGATAAAGTCTTTAAAATTACGGTATTTACCACCAGGGATTAAGGAGTCATAGGAGCTGTAGCCAAGCAGTTTTTTCAGCATTTTCAGCATATGTTCCGGCATATGCGCATCGTACACCATACGCACAGGCTCAGACTTTAAGCGTTGTTTAATGCCCTTGGACATTTTGTCGATCAGGGATTGATCCAATGTATCGCTGATATTGTATTCGGCGTCCCGGGTCAGTTTCAGTGAAAAGGCCTGAATTTCACAGAAATCAAAAAAGCCATTAAACAAGTCTTTTAAACAGTGCACTATGATGTCGTCGAGCAAAATAATTTGCCGGCGGTAGCGGCCTTTCTTTTTACTTTTATTTAAATGCAGCGGCAGTTCAACAAAACGTGACATCGCATCTGTCGGGACTTGCACTATGGCATATTCAGCTTTGTTCGCCCCTGTCATCTCGACCATCAGGTAGGTAGCATTATCTTCCAGGTGTTTTGCCAGCTTCACTTCTTCGGCGGACAAAATAATAGGGGATAAATGCCGTTGTATTTCGCTGCGATAATAACTTCTGACCCACTGGGCCTGAGCGTCGGTCAGCTTAAAGTTATCAATCAGCTCGATATTGTATTTACGCAGTTCCTGCTGTAAATCGTCATAAATTTTATTAAAACGCTCACCCAGTTTCAGCACTATATGCTGGATATCATGCAACAGCTGTTCCGCGTCTTCCTGCTCGTCAGAGTGATACTTTTTCAGCAGAATACGGCGTTTTACATCCGCCACCCGAACCCGGAAAAACTCGTCCATGTTGTTGGAATAAATGCCCAAAAAGCGTAACCGCTCAATCAGTGGATTACGCTCGTCTGCTGCTTCCTGCAGTACGCGGCCATTAAAGGACAGCCAGCTTAATTCGCGGGGAAAATAATTCGTATCGCTCACAGTATGTATTAGCTCTGTAATGACCATAACGCGCTCCTGATCAGGTTTGGGAGCTACTCTATGGCAGTTTTATGACAGACTGATGAAAGGATCAATAGCCATGATCCTTTATACACAAGAATATTTTTTTAAACCGGATCAGTGTTCTACATCAACCACTACATCAGATGCGATGGCTTCAAGTGCTTTCACCACTTCATCTTTATTCAGACCAGCAGGCAGTTCTACTGTAGCTATGGCATGAAAAAGTGGCACACCCCAGTTCGGAGCGCTTTGTTGGGAGCTTTCAAAGTGGATAATGTTGGCGCCTTTGTGTTTCATCACGCTGGACAGTTCACGCACTATGCCAGGTCTGTCATTGCCTGTGATAACAAATTGCAGTTGTTTATCCAGGTGCAGCTCTGAGTCTAAACCTTGCTGAATTTTTATATCCAGATCAGACATACGTTCCAGTTCAGTGGTTAATGCAAATAAATGTTCTTCAGGGACTTCCAGTTGCAATATACCGGCGAAATACCCCCCTAAGTGACTCAGGTTACTGGCCATCCAGTTGCCTTGATGACTGGCAATGACTGTGGCGAGTTGCTCTACTAAACCTGCTTTATCCTGACCTATAACGGTTAAAATTAACTGCTTCATCCAACTTTACTCCCGGAAACGACGGAAAACTGATAAAAATGCAAAACATTTATGAAAAAACAGTGAGTTAGCCTCATTTGGCTTACCCCATTGTAGACCTATGGCTGGTTTTTGACAGTCAAGTCGTCGCAATTCTCCGGACAATTTAAAAAAAATGCTGTTGCTCAAAATAGCTTCTGTTGTTTCGTCATATTAGTGTCATATTTCTTTCTTATGATGAACCGCAGAAAACAACCTGAACCACGAACAGACATTGGTCTGTTGTGAGGAGAGCAACGTGAAAGTAGCAAAGTTAATAACTTCATTAAGTCTGATCGCAGCAGCTTTAGGCCTGACCGCTCAGGCGGCCATTATCGAAGCTGACCCTAAATTACCGGCTTATGTAAAATCCACTGGTGTTTCAGGCAATATTTCCAGTATTGGTTCTGATACCTTAAACAACCTGATGACCAAATGGGCCGAGGAATTCCGTAAGCAGTATCCAAACGTGAATATCCAAATTCAGGGCGCAGGTTCTTCAACAGCTCCTACAGCTTTAACTGAAGGCACATCAAACTTCGGTCCTATGAGCCGGGCGATGAAGCCATCAGAAGTCCAGGATTTCGAAGCCAAATATGGTTACAAGCCAATGGCTATTCCTGTGGCAATCGACTTATTGGCTGTTTATGTGAATAAAGACAACCCGTTAAAAGGTTTAACTATTGCTCAGGTGGATGCGATTTTCTCTGCAACCCGCAAATGTGGTTACAAAGAAGATGTGACCCGCTGGGGCCAGTTAGGTATGGAAGGCGCATGGGCAAACCGTGATTTCACTATGTACAGCCGTAACGCTGTATCTGGTACTTATGGTTACTTTAAAGATGTGGCTTTATGTGGCGGCGACTTTAAATCCAGCATCAACGAACAGCCAGGTTCGGCTTCAGTAGTGCAGGGGATCAGTGAGTCTATCAATGGTATAGGTTACTCAGGTATCGGCTACATCACTTCCAGCGTACGTGCTTTACCTTTAGCGAAAAAAGAAGGTGAACCCTTTTATGCACCAAATGCAGATCACGCTTTAGACGGTAAATACCCGTTATCGCGTTTCCTGTACGTCTACGTGAACAAACACCCGAACAAAGAAATGTTGCCTTTAGAGCGTGAGTTTGTTCGCTTCGTATTGTCCAAAAATGGTCAGGACGTGGTTGCTCATGACGGTTATGTGCCAGTCCCGGCAACAGTAGCTGCCAAAGCTCTGGCTGACTTAGGTATTAAGTAAGTTCAACTGATACAAACAAGGCACCACCCAGGTGCCTTGTTTATTCTATTTAAAACAAAAAATTATTCGTTATCCTGCATTCGGTTATGTGTCATTTATATGACAAAAAGCCATGTTGTAATATTTCCGTCATAAAACTCTACTATAGTTGCCAGCATCTTAAAGTAACTGGTGGTATCGCAACTATGCACTCAACCCATCCAAGTCAGCAATCAGTCGGTGATTCACCGCGTTCTTTGCTGCCAACTGGTGAACGTCGGGCCCGATTACGGCGCTGGCGGGCTATTAAAGATAAAATCTCCAAATATGGCATCAGCTTTGCCGGCATCAGTGTGGTGCTGGCTTTTGCCACTATATTTGTTTATCTGTTTTCTGAAGTCGGGCCTTTGTTTTCTTCCGCTTCAGTGGAACAGAAAACCAGCTACCAAAGTCCTGCCGCTCAGCCACTGCACAGCAGCATTGAACGTTACGGTGAAGTGGGTTTAACCATTAGCTCTGATGCGAAGCTGCAGTTTTTTAATGCTGAAACGGGTGAGCTGAAGCAGCAGGTGCAGTTGGCTTTGCCTGCCGGAGCTACCGTGACTGCTTTTGGTAAAGCAGACCCGCGCACTGGCACTATCATTTTGGGTTTATCCAATGGTCAGGCTTTGATTGCCAAACACGAATACCTGCTGAGTTATCCCAATGACCAGCGCCAGGTCAATCCTAAGGTTAGTTTTCCTTTAGGTGAAGCTCCTGTGCAGGTGGATGCTCAGGGTCAGGCCTTGTTAGCTGTAGCCATTCAGGAAAAAGACGAAAACCGTATGCTCAGTGCGTACACGGCCGATGGTCGTTTAGTTTTATCCAATATGGTGGCAGAAACGGCCTTCCTGACTGGCGAAACTACAGTAGTCCGCACTGATTACACTTTGCCTGATGCGCCAAAGTCTGCCAGCAAAATTCTGATCGATAACACCTTCCAGAATCTGTTTGTCGCAGATGAAGCCGGGCACATTCATTATTACGCTATCAACAACCCGGAGCAGGCGCGTTTAGTCCAAAGCGTAAATGCGGTATCTTCTGGTGCTCAGATCACCGCCATGGAGTTTCTGGTGGGTACTGTGTCTTTGGTTGTGGGTTCATCTACAGGTGAATTAAGCCAATGGTTTTTAGTGCGAGATCAGCACAATAACTTCGACTTAAAACAAATCCGTGATTTTGAGCAGCACCCTGGTGCCATCACTCAGATTGATGCGGAGTACTCACGCAAAGGTTTTATGGCGATAGATGACAAAGGTCATTTAGGCATCCATTACGGAACCTCTGCCCGTACTTTGTTTCTGGAAGCTTTTGATCATGGGCTGACAGCCAGACAAATTGCCATTTCTCCTATCAACACTAATTTCCTGATGCTGGACGATAAAGGCCAGATGCATAAGTTTGAGCTGGAAAATGCGCATCCTGATGTGTCGTACACCGCACTGTGGAACGAGGTCTGGTACGAAGGTCGTGACGAAGGCAAATACATTTGGCAAGCCTCTGCCGGCTCTGATGAATTTGAAGCCAAAATGAGTATGGTGCCGCTGGCTATAGGTACGTTAAAAGCCGCCTTTTTTGCCATGTTGTTTGCGACACCGCTGGCTATTATGAGCGCGATTTACGTGGCTTATTTTATGACGCCTGTGCTGCGCGGTAAGGTCAAACCCACCATCGAAATTATGGCCGCTTTACCTACAGTCATCTTAGGTTTCCTGGCTGGTTTATGGCTGGCACCTTTTGTCGAAGAGTACTTAAGTGCTGTATTTGCCATTTTGCTGCTGATGCCATTTATGATGCTGGCAGCCGCTTATTTATGGCGTTATATGCCGGAATCCATTCGTAACCGTTTTGGTTTAGGCTGGGAAGCGGCGTTTTTAGTGCCGGTCATTATTCTGTTTGGTTATCTGGCGGTCAGCGCCAGCCCTATGATCGACAACACTTTTTTTGATGGCAGTTTACGTCAGTGGTTTACCGACAACGGTATTAACTACGACCAGCGTAACGCGCTGATTGTAGGGATAGCCATGGGTTTTGCTGTTATTCCAAATATCTTCTCTATTGCCGAAGATGCGATTTTTAACGTGCCCCGTCATTTAACTCAGGGTTCTTTAGCTTTGGGTGCCACCCCATGGCAAACTATGGTCGGTGTGGTTCTGCCAACGGCAAGTCCTGGCGTATTCGCTGCAGTTATGGTGGGTTTTGGCCGTGCTGTGGGTGAAACCATGATAGTGCTGATGGCCACAGGTAACAGCCCTGTAGTGAACTTTAATATCTTTGAAGGTATGCGTACTTTATCCGCCAATATAGCGGTTGAACTGCCTGAAACTGCGGTAGGCAGCACGCACTTCCGGGTCTTGTTCCTGGCCGCGCTGGTGCTCTTTGTCTTTACCTTTGTCTTTAATACCTTAGCCGAAGTGATACGGCAGCGTTTACGTCAACGCTTCAGCAATCTGTAATTAAGGGGCACTTTGATGAAATCTTTATTTGGCGTAAGAGCCTGGTTCAGATCAGGGACTCCCTGGATTTGGTTAAACGCTGGTGCCATTGCCTTGTGTCTGGTGATGGTGGTGGGCGTGTTAGGTTTGATAATGGTGCGTGGTGGCAGTCACTTCTGGCCAGCGGATTTGCAGCAGACCGAATGGTCGCCTGAGTCCGGTCAGAAAAAAGTCATTATGGGTGAACTGGTGCGTTCGGAAACAGTATCAGCCGTGATGTTACGTGAATCCGGTGCTACAGTGCCGGCTGAGCTCGAATCTGTCACCCGTTATCTGGTGAAAGTAGGTAACCGTGACATTTATGGCCGTGATTTCTCCTGGTATATGGATTATGAAATCAGTGGCTGGGCTGTACCTGAAGGCGCCATTGCACTGGAGCGTCGTGAACGTGGTAACTTTTAT
>CBIMJC010000014.1:0-26982 GCA_966244125.1 uncultured Rheinheimera sp. | reverse complement strand
TGATCCACTTCTCTATGGAGAGGATCATACTTATGATCCAGTTACACACAGATATCCACAGTTTTTATTAAATTTTAAGTGTAATGTGCATAAGTGTAGTTATAACTTATGTAAAAGCTGAAGTTATCCTCTGCGTAACAAATCAGGTTTTATGCTCTGTGTATAAAACAGCTAGTTAAACACCGCTTATCAGACTCAGGATCTTGTGTTGATCACAGGATCCGATCCTTTCTAACTGATTGATCTTCAAAACAGATCAAAGGTTACCCACAGAAAAGGCTCTGTATAGTAGTAAACATAACAAAAAGATCTCTTTAAAGATCCTTATATATTACTAGTGATCTTTTCAGGATCGTGATCGAGTTTTAATCATTTCCCAAAGCTTCAGATCCAGTTACAATACGCGCCCTTTTTACAGAACTGGTTTTGAGTTCGAGGCCTATATGCTTTATCAGGAAACATTTGATGTCATCGTTGTTGGTGGTGGTCACGCCGGCACAGAGGCTGCACTAGCTGCGGCCCGCATGGGAATGCAAACTTTATTGCTGACTCACAACGTTGAGACTTTAGGTCAGATGTCCTGTAATCCGGCCATTGGTGGCATAGGTAAAGGCCATCTGGTGAAAGAAATTGACGCCTTAGGTGGTGTGATGGCAAAAGCCACGGATCGTGCCGGGATCCAGTTCAGAACTTTAAACAGTTCGAAAGGTCCTGCTGTACGTGCAACACGGGCTCAGGCTGACCGTCAGCTTTATCGTGCCGCTGTGCGTCATGTCCTTGAAAACCAGCCCAATCTGAAGATCTTTCAGCAAGCCTGTGATGATTTGATCGTAGAAAACGATCAGGTCTGTGGTGTTGTGACCCAAATGGGTTTGAAATTTAAAGCCAAATCAGTAGTGCTGACTGTTGGTACTTTCCTCGGTGGCCAGATCCATATTGGTTTAGAAAATTACAGCGGTGGCCGTGCCGGTGATCCGCCATCTATAGCATTGGCGCGGCGTTTACGTGAATTGCCTTTCCGTGTTGGCCGTTTAAAAACAGGTACTCCACCCCGGATCGATGCCAGAACTGTTGATTTTTCAGTGATGCAGGCCCAGCCTGGCGATAACCCTACGCCGGTATTTTCGTTTATGGGATCGCACAAGGATCAACCTACTCAGATCCCTTGCCATATCACCTATACCAACGAAAAAACCCACGAAATTATCCGTAATGGTTTAGACAGATCCCCTATGTACACCGGGGTGATTGAAGGCATAGGCCCACGTTATTGTCCTTCGATTGAAGACAAGATCACCCGTTTTGCTGACAAAGATAAACACCAGATCTTTATTGAACCTGAAGGTTTAACTACGCACGAACTCTATCCAAATGGCATCTCAACCAGCTTGCCTTTTGATGTGCAGTTAAATCTGGTGCGTTCAATCAAAGGTATGGAAAATGCCCATATCACCCGCCCAGGTTATGCCATTGAATATGACTTTTTTGATCCACGGGATTTAAAAACTTCACTGGAAACCAAGTTTATCAAAGGCCTGTTTTTCGCAGGTCAAATCAACGGCACTACAGGCTATGAAGAAGCTGGCGCCCAGGGCTTAATGGCTGGTCTGAACGCAGCTCTTTTTGCGCAGGACAAGGAGTCCTGGACACCAAGCCGTGATCAGGCTTATGTCGGTGTATTGATTGATGATCTGACCACTATGGGCACCAAAGAGCCCTACCGTATGTTCACCAGCCGCGCTGAATACCGTCTGATGTTACGCGAAGATAACGCTGATATTCGTTTAACAGCCAAAGGTCGTGAATTAGGTTTAGTGGATGATGCGCGTTGGGCTGCATTTAACCTGAAAATTGAACAGATTGAGCTGGAACGACAGCGCTTAAAACAGCAGTGGATCCATCCACAGCATGCAGCTTTGGTTGAAGTAAACAAGCTGGTTAAAACTCCGCTGAGCAAAGAAGCCAGTCTGGAAGATCTGATCCGTCGTCCTGAAGTGAATTATCAGGATCTGATGAAAATTGATTTGATTGGCCCTGGTCTGGCAGATGCTGCAGCGGCTGAGCAGGTCGAGATTCAGATCAAATACGAAGGTTATATCAACAGGCAGCAGGATGAGATCTCCAAGCAGGAACGCAACGAAAATACCCGTTTGCCTGCCAACTTTGATTACAAAGTGGTGAAAGGTTTATCCAATGAAGTGATACTGAAACTGAATCAGGTGCAACCTGAAACTATGGGTCAGGCCTCCCGTATTTCAGGTATTACACCTGCAGCCATTTCGTTATTGCTGGTTTACCTGAAAAAACAGGGTTTACTGCGCAAATCTGCTTAAGCATTGGGATCATCATGCTGGAAAAATTAAAAAAGCTGGTCGCACAGACCAGCCTGGTGTTATCTGAACACCAACTGCAACAACTGGTGGCTTATGTCCAGTTGCTGGATAAATGGAACAGTGCTTACAACCTGACTTCAGTGCGTGATCCGGAAGAAATGCTGGTGAAACACATTATGGACAGCCTGGTGGTGGTACCTTTTGTCACTGGACAACGTATTATCGATGTGGGCACTGGTCCTGGTTTACCTGGTATACCACTGGCGATCGCTTTACCTGACAAGCAATTTTACCTGCTGGATAGCCTCGGCAAACGCATTCGTTTTTTAAATCATGTCAAACTGCAGCTGAAACTACAGAACTTTGACGCTATTCAGAGCAGGGTGGAAGATCATCAACCTGAAACAGGGTATGATGCGGTCTTAAGCCGTGCTTTTGCGTCGATGACGGATATGGTGAACTGGTGTCAGCATTTGCCCGCTGCCAATGGCCAGTTTTTGGCCATGAAAGGTGCTTTAGTTCAAGAAGAAATTGCAGCTTTGCCGAATTTTGTTAAAGTTGTCGGCAGTCATCCGTTACAGGTGCCAACACTGAACGCAGAACGTTATCTGGTGGTGTTGGAGAAAGTCTAATTTAATCAAAAACGTATTGGGGTCCTTGTGGGAAAAGTCATAGCTATTGCAAACCAGAAAGGTGGTGTGGGCAAAACAACCACAGCGGTCAATCTGGCTGCCTCTATGGCCGCAACCAAACGTAAGGTACTGTTGATTGATTTAGATCCACAAGGTAATGCCACTATGGGCAGCGGTGTCGACAAATACGCTGTACCTGCCAGTGCTTATGAATTGCTGGTTGAAGAAAAACCTTTTGCCGAAGTAGTGGTGAAAGAAACCGCAGGTGGTTACCACCTGGTGGCAGCCAATTCTGATGTGACAGCAGCCGAAGTCCGGTTACTCAATGTGTTTGCCCGTGAACTACGTTTACGTAATGCACTTAAAGAAGCCCGCCAGCAGTACGATTTTATTTTTATAGATTGCCCGCCGGCTCTGAACATGCTGACGGTCAATGCTATGGCTGCAGCCGATTCTGTGCTGGTGCCAATGCAATGTGAATACTATGCACTGGAAGGTTTAACTGCTCTGATGGACACCATCAATCAGCTGACCTCTGTGGTGAATGCGGACCTTAAAATCGAAGGTATTTTACGGACTATGTACGACCCGCGGAACCGTCTGGCCAATGATGTGTCTGAGCAGCTGAAACAACATTTTGGCGATAAAGTCTACCGTGCTGTGATCCCACGTAATGTACGACTGGCCGAAGCGCCGAGTTTTGGTACACCCGTGATGTATTACGACAAAGGTTCAACAGGGGCTAAAGCTTATCTGGCATTAGCAGGCGAAATTTTGCGCCGCGCCGATAAAAAAACTGTAAAAACCACCACTCCTGCCTAATTGACAAGGAATACAACTGAAGATGTCGGTAAAAAAACGTGGCTTAGGCCGGGGCTTAGACGCTTTACTCACTACTAAACCTGTGTCTGATCAACAGAATGACGCCAACTTTTCTTCAGCCCAGCAGAGCGAGTTGCAAAAACTGCCGATTGAATGGCTCAAGCCCGGTAAATACCAGCCGCGTAAAGATATGTCGCAGGATGCACTGGAGGATTTAGCCAGTTCGATCCGTTCTCAAGGGGTGATCCAGCCTATTGTGGTGCGCCAGGTGGGTGAACAGTCTTATGAAATCATAGCGGGTGAGCGGCGCTGGCGTGCCAGCCAGTTGGCGCAATTGGATGTTATTCCTTGTATTATCAAAGACGTACCAGACGAAGCTGCTGTGGCTATTGCCCTGATTGAAAACATTCAGCGCGAAGATCTGAATGCGATGGAAGAAGCCATAGCGCTGCAGCGTTTGTTGTCTGAATTTGAATTAACCCATCAGCAAGTGGCTGATGCTGTAGGTAAATCCCGTGCCAGTGTAACTAATTTATTACGTCTGAACCAACTGAATGACGATGTGAAGTTATTGCTGGAACATGGTGATATTGAAATGGGTCATGCCCGTGCTTTATTGGCACTGGATGGCCTGGCGCAATCCGATGCAGCCCGCATTGTTGCTGCAAAGCAGATGACAGTACGGGATACTGAAAATCTGGTGCGCCGACTGCTTGAACCTGCCCCTGAAGTTACTCCAAAGGTCAAAGATCCGGATGTCAGTTCGCTGGAGCAACGCTTAAGTGAACGTTTTGCCGCCCCTGTTGAGATTAATTACAACAAAAAGGGCAAAGGCAATCTGGTGATTTCCTACAGCAGCTTAGATGAGCTCGAAGGCATACTGAACAAATTACAGTCAGAGTCTTCTGAATCCTAGGCTGTAATTTTTCATTATCTCAGACAAAAGCTAGAGTAAGGCCGCTTTTTCTTGCAAAAAAAAGGCAGATAAGTATACTTGCGCAGGCTTTAAACTATTCAATATTGACAGGATTAGCAGGCCATAAAAAGTGCTGAAAACTCAAAAAAAAGGCCCTTTATCGCTAATCCTGAAGTTGTTGCTGAGCCAGTTTGTGGCCGCAGCCGTAATAACAACTATAGTTTGGCTGGCAATGGATGGACGATCCGCAAAATCCGCTTTGTTGGGGCTGCTCTGTGGCATGCTTCCTCATTCCATCTTTGCCTGGTATGTGTTCCGCTTTCACGGTGCAGATCAGGTGCAACTGATCCTGAAATCCATTTACCGGGGCGAAGCCATCAAATTTTTTATCGTGGCATTGCTGGTTGTAGCAGTGCTGAAATTTGTTGCAGTAGTGCACTGGATTTTTATTACGGCCTTTAGCCTGGCATTGCTGTTACAAATTCTGATACCGATTTTAATTAACTACGATAATTGGGACTAACGATGGCATCAGGTGCTGAGATTACAAGCAAAGAGTATATTACTCACCACTTGACCAACTGGAGTGTCGGCGAAGGTTTTTGGACCGTTCACGTTGATACTTTGGCCTGGTCAATTCTAATGGGACTTGTGTTCCTGTTCTCTTTCCGTGCAGTGGCGAAAAAAGCCAATGCCGGTGTTCCGACCAAATGGCAATGTGCTGTTGAGATGGTTGTGGAGTTTATCGACTCTATCGTCAAAAGCACCTTTCATGGTAAGAGCCCTGTTATAGCTCCACTGGCATTAACCATTTTTGTCTGGGTTTTGCTGATGAACCTGCTGGACTTGATCCCTGTGGACTTCATTCCATATTCAGCGCAAATGATTGGCGCTTCTATGGGCTATGACCCGCACCATGTTTACATGAAAATCGTACCTACCACCGACCTGAACATGACTATTGCTCTGGCGCTGGGCGTATTTATTCTGATGATTTACTACTCCATCAAAATTAAAGGTGTGGGTGGTTTCATCAAGGAACTGACGACTCAGCCGTTTAATACACCCTGGTTGTACTGGTTCAACTTTATTCTGGAAGTTGTAGCTCTGCTGGCAAAACCATTGTCATTGGCGCTGCGGTTGTTCGGTAACATGTATGCAGGCGAACTGATCTTTATCCTTATCGCTATGACGGGCATTTACCAGATCTTTGGTCTGCATTTTGTCTGGGCCGCGTTCCACTTATTGGTTATTCCACTTCAGGCCTTTATTTTCACAATCCTGACCGTGGTCTACCTGAGTATGGCGCACGAAAAACACTGATTTCGTTATAAAAATTTCGTTTTAACTTTAACTTAGAAACTTGGAGAAAATCATGGAAATGGTATTAGGCTTAAAATACATCGCAGTAGCCCTGTTAATCGGTTTCGGTGCCTTAGGTACTGCAATTGGTTTCGGTACTTTAGGTGGTAAATTCTTAGAATCAGCTGCTCGTCAACCAGAACTGGCCGGTTCTTTACAAGGTAAAATGTTTATCGTTGCAGGCTTAATCGACGCCATCGCGATGATCGGTGTTGCTATCGGTCTGTACATGCTGTTCGCATTAGCTTAATTCGGTCTCTGAACAGAACCATTTACTTTGTAAATAAGGAGAAGCGGTCGTGAATATTAACGCCACTCTCATTGGTGAATTAATAGCTTTCCTGGTGTTCGTACTTTTCTGTATGAAATATGTATGGCCACCAATCATCAATGCTATTGAAACTCGCCAGCAAAAAATTGCAGACGGTTTGGCCGCGACTGATCGCGCCGAGCAGGATCTGCGTTTAGCGCAAGAGAAAGCAAAACAGCAACTGGTTGAAGCTAAGACGCAAGCCTCTGCTTTAATTGACCAGGCGAAAAAACGCGAACAGCAGATTATTGAAGAAGCTGCCGTAAAAGCTCAGGCAGAGCGGGAAAAAATCCTGGCTCAGGCGAAAGCCGAAGTTGAAGCTGAACGGATCAGAGCGAAAGAAGAATTACGTAAGCAAGTTGCAGCTTTAGCTGTAGCTGGTGCAGAAAGAATTCTTCAGCGTTCAATAGATGAAGCTGCTCACAGCGACATCCTGGAAAAACTGGTCGCAGAACTTAATTGAGGATGAGCCATGTCTGAACTGACTAATTTAGCTCGTCCTTACGCCAAAGCGGCGTTTGAGTTTGCAGTTGAGCACAATGCATTAGAAGCCTGGACTGGCATGTTATTTTTCGCTGCAGAAGTAGCAAAAAATGATTTTGTCGCTGAGCAACTGCAAAGTGCCGGTGCAGCTGAAAAGCAAGCTGAGTTCTTTTTAAAAGTGTGCGGTGAGCAGTTAAATGCCCATGGCCAGAACTTTATTAAGCTCATGGCGGAAAATAATCGCTTGTTGGCGTTGCCTGCAGTCTTTGACGGTTATGTTGCATTAAAAGCTGAGTACGAAAAAGAAGCCACTGTTGATGTGATTTCTGCGACTACGCTGAATGCGGCACAACAAGACAAACTGATTGCGGCTTTATCGCAACGTTTAGCACGTAAAGTGAAATTGAACTGTAGTGTAGATCCGACCGTCGTTGGCGGCATGTTAATCAAAGCCGGTGATATGGTGATTGACGGCTCGGTTCGTGGCAAGTTAGACCGTTTAGCTACTGCACTGCAGTCATAATTGGGGATTAGAGCATGCAACTGAATTCCACTGAAATCTCTGAACTGATCAAAAAACGTATTGAACAGTTCGAAGTTGTCAGTGAAGCTCGCAACGAAGGTACTATCGTCGCTGTTACTGACGGTATTATCCGTATCAACGGCCTTGCTGACTGTATGCAAGGCGAAATGATTGAGCTTCCTGGCAGCCGTTACGCTATCGCACTGAACTTAGAACGCAATTCAGTAGGTGCTGTAGTTATGGGTCCTTATGCGGACCTGCGTGAAGGTATTAAAGTCAAAGCGACTGGCCGTATCCTTGAAGTTCCTGTTGGCCCGGGCCTGTTAGGCCGTGTGGTGAACACTTTAGGTGAGCCAATCGATGGTAAAGGTCCAATTGAAGCTGCTGGTTTTGCACCGGTAGAAAAAATTGCTCCTGGCGTTATCGACCGTCGTTCTGTAGACCAACCTCTGCAAACTGGTTACAAGTCTGTTGACTCCATGATCCCAATCGGTCGTGGTCAGCGTGAACTGTTAATCGGTGACCGTCAGACGGGGAAAACAGCTTTAGCTATCGATGCCATCATCAACCAGAAAACCTCTGGCGTGAAATGTATCTATGTAGCTATAGGCCAAAAAGCTTCTACTATCGCGAACGTAGTACGCAAACTGGAAGAGCACAACGCTCTGGCCCACACAATCGTAGTTGTAGCTTCTGCTTCTGAAGCCGCTGCACTGCAATTCCTGGCGCCATACTCTGGTTGTACTATGGGTGAATACTTCCGTGACCGTGGTGAAGATGCTCTGATCGTATACGATGACCTGTCTAAGCAGGCCGTTGCATACCGTCAAATCTCTCTGTTGTTACGTCGTCCACCAGGCCGTGAAGCTTACCCGGGTGACGTATTCTATTTACACAGCCGTCTGTTAGAGCGCGCATCTCGTGTCAACGAGCATTATGTTGAGCGCTTCACCAACGGTGAAGTGAAAGGCAAAACCGGTTCTTTAACTGCACTGCCAATTATCGAAACTCAGGCTGGCGACGTTTCTGCGTTCGTTCCAACCAACGTAATTTCGATCACTGACGGTCAGATCTTCTTAGAATCTGGTTTATTCAACGCAGGTATCCGTCCGGCTGTGAACGCTGGTATTTCGGTATCCCGTGTTGGTGGTGCCGCTCAGACCAAGATCATCAAAAAGTTAGGCGGTGGTATCCGTTTAGCTTTAGCTCAGTACTCTGAACTGGCAGCATTTGCTCAGTTCGCTTCTGACCTGGACGACGCGACTCGCGCGCAGTTAGACCACGGCCAGAAAGTAACTGAACTGATGAAACAGTTACAGTATGCGCCAATGGGCGTGGCTGACATGGGTGTGTCTATTTTCGCTATCGAAAAAGGCTACATGAAAGATATCGAAGTTGCCAAGATCCTGGATTTTGAAGCTGCTTTATTGTCTTACATGCACTCAGAGCACGCAGCGTTTATGGCTGATCTGAACAAAACCGGTAACTACAACGACCAAATCGAAGCGACGTTAAAAGGCGCTATTGAGAAGTTTAAAGCAACTCAGACTTGGTAAACATATCGGGTGCAGGCAACTGCACCCGGTCGTTGAAATTTTCGGAGATTAGTCATGGCCGGCGCAAAAGAGATAAAAAGTAAGATCGGGAGTATTAACAATACTCGTAAGATCACCAGCGCGATGGAAAAGGTAGCAGTCAGCAAAATGCGCAGAGCGCAGGAGCGGGTTGCACATAGCCGTCCATACGCTGAAGGTATGCGCAAAGTGATCGGCAATATCGCAAACGGCAACATTGAATACCGTCACCCGTTCTTAACTGAACGTCCGGTAAAAAATGTCGGCTACATTGTGATATCGACAGACCGTGGCCTTTGCGGCGGCTTAAATACCAACGAGTTCAAACGTATCGCTCTGGACCTGAAAAGCTGGAAAGAGCAAGGCGCTCAGGCGCAGATTGCGGTGATCGGTAACAAAGCTACAGCGTTTTTCAAACGTTTTGGCGGCAAAGTACTGGCACAACAAACTGGTCCGGGTGATAACCCACGTTTGGCTGATGTCATTGGTTCTGTTCAGGTGATGCTTAAAGCATACGAAGAAGGCCGTATCGACCGCTTGTTCCTGGTGTACAACAAGTTTGTCAACACTATGAAACAAGAGCCGGTGATCGAACAACTCTTACCTTTGCCAAAAGCAGACGTAGCAGCGAAAAGCCATAGCTGGGATTACATCTACGAGCCGGATCCAAAAGTAATTTTAGATAAATTACTGAGCCGTTACGTAGAGTCTCAGGTGTATCAGGGTGTAGTTGAAAACGCGGCCAGCGAACAAGCAGCCCGTATGGTGGCGATGAAAGCCGCCACAGACAACGCTGGTAACTTAATGGATGACCTGAAGTTGGTTTACAACAAAGCGCGTCAAGCAGCTATTACCCAGGAACTGAGCGAAATCGTCGCCGGTGCCGCTGCTGTCTAAGGCTTAGGTATACAGGTTTGAGAAATTAGAGGATTAAACATGAGTCAAGGTAAGGTAGTCCAAATCATTGGCGCCGTTGTGGATATCGACTTTCCACAAGAATCGGTACCTGGTATCTATGACGCGTTAAACGTTACAAGCGGCGACCTGGCTGGTTTAGTACTTGAAGTACAACAGCAATTAGGCGGCGGTACAGTACGTGCTATCGCGTTAGGTTCAACCGACGGTTTACGTCGTGGTGCTGAAGTTGCCAACACTGGCAAAGCTATCCACGTACCAGTAGGTAAAGCGACTTTAGGTCGTATCATGAACGTATTAGGCGAGCCAATCGACGAAGCAGGTCCTATAGGTGAAGATGAGCGTATGCCAATCCACCGTGCAGCACCAAGCTACGAAGATCAGGCCGCGTCAAACGCTCTGTTAGAAACAGGCATCAAGGTTATCGACCTGGTATGTCCGTTCGCTAAAGGTGGTAAAGTTGGTCTGTTCGGTGGTGCCGGTGTAGGTAAAACCGTAAACATGATGGAACTGATCCGTAACATCGCGATCGAGCACAGCGGTTACTCTGTATTCGCCGGTGTAGGTGAGCGTACCCGTGAAGGTAACGACTTCTACCACGAAATGAACGATTCAAACGTTCTGGACAAAGTATCACTGGTGTATGGCCAGATGAACGAGCCGCCAGGCAACCGTTTACGTGTAGCTCTGACCGGTCTGACTATGGCCGAGAAGTTCCGTGACGAAGGCCGTGACGTTCTGTTCTTCGTAGATAACATCTACCGTTACACACTGGCCGGTACTGAAGTATCAGCTCTGTTAGGCCGTATGCCATCTGCAGTAGGTTACCAGCCAACGCTGGCCGAAGAGATGGGTGTACTGCAAGAGCGTATCACTTCAACCAAAACTGGTTCTATCACATCTGTACAAGCGGTTTACGTACCAGCGGACGACTTAACTGACCCGTCACCAGCTACTACGTTCTCTCACTTAGATGCAACAGTGGTATTGTCCCGTAACATCGCTTCGTTAGGTATTTACCCTGCGATCGACCCACTGGACTCTACTTCACGTCAGCTGGACCCATTAGTGATAGGTAAAGAGCACTATGAAGTGGCCCGTGGCGTGCAGTCAGTACTGCAACGTTACAAAGAACTAAAAGACATTATCGCCATCTTAGGTATGGACGAGCTGTCAGACGCTGACCGCACCACGGTATTCCGTGCTCGTAAAATTCAGCGTTTCCTGTCTCAGCCATTCTTCGTTGCTGAAGTATTCACTGGTTCACCAGGTAAATACGTTCCGCTGAAAGAAACTATCCGTGGTTTCAAAGGCATTCTGGAAGGTGAATTCGATCACATGCCAGAACAAGCCTTCTACATGGTTGGTTCTATCGACGAAGCCATCGAAAAAGCGAAGAAGCTGTAATCAACTACAGCTTTAGGAGAGCGAAATGGCAATGACAGTACAACTGGATGTGGTAAGCGCCGAAGAGCGGATTTTTTCTGGTCTGGTGGAATCCATTCAGGTAACAGGTAGTGAAGGTGAGTTAGGTATTTTACCTGGTCACATTCCGCTTCTTACTGGAATCAAGCCTGGTATGGTTCGTATCGTCAAACAGTTTGGCGAAGAGCATCTGATTTATGTCGCTGGTGGCGTACTTGAAGTACAGCCGCACAGCGTCACAGTGCTGGCCGATGTGGCGGTACGGGCTGAAGATCTGGACGAGCAAGCTGCATTAGCTGCTCAGAAACGTGCTGAAGAGCAAATGCAACATGCAGGCGCTGACTTCAACTACGCAGAAGCTGCAGCTCAATTGGCTGAAGCTATTGCCCAGTTACGTTTAATCCAGAAACTTCGCAAAAAATAAGCGGATTACTGCATGCTAAAAAGCCACCTTAGGGTGGCTTTTTTTATTTGCCCATTCACTGTAATTTCAGTTGGTTTCCGTTAAAATCGCCGCATAGTAATCAAAAGGATTGGCTGATATGGCTTTAAACGTTGTGATCCTGGCGGCCGGTAAAGGCACGCGGATGAAATCTGCTTTACCTAAAGTGCTGCACAAAGTGGCGGAACGTCCTATGGTGCAACATGTGATCGACACGGCCCGTTCTTTGGGCGCAGAGTCTATTAATCTGGTGTACGGTTATGGCGCCGATCAGCTGAAATCCGCTTTGGGCGAACAGGACTTACATTGGGTGTTACAAGCCGAACAGTTAGGTACAGGCCATGCAGTACAGCAGGCTGTGCCTCATATCGCGGATAACGACACAGTGCTGGTGCTGTATGGTGATGTGCCTTTAACCCGTAAAGAAACTCTGGAGCAACTGCTGGCGGCTAGATCTGCCGATGGTCTGGCGGTTTTGACTGTGCATTTAACCAACCCAACAGGTTATGGCCGCATGGTGCGTGAAAACGGCAAAGTGGTGGGTATTGTTGAGCAAAAAGATGCTAATGCCGAACAGCTGAAAATCACTGAAGTGAACAGCGGCATTATGGCCGTTCCTGGCAAACAACTTAAAAAATGGTTAAGCCAGTTACAGAATAACAATGCGCAGGGTGAGTTCTATCTGACTGATATTATTGCTATGGCGCACAAAGAAGGGGTGGATATTACCACTGCTCATCCTGCCACAGCCATTGAAACTGAAGGCGCCAATAACAGAGTGCAACTGGCCCAGTTAGAGCGAGCTTATCAGGCGCGAAAAGCAGAAGAATTAATGTTAAACGGCGCCAACCTGCGCGACCCGGCCCGCATTGATATTCGGGGTGATGTCACTGTTGGCAACGATGTGATGATCGACATCAACGTGATTTTTGAAGGCAAAGTCGTATTGGGTAACGGCGTGGTGATAGGCCCTAACTGTGTGATTAAAGATGCAGTGATAGGCGATCACACTGAAATCAAAGCCAACAGCATGATTGAACAATCTACTGTGGGTATTGGCTGCTCTGTCGGCCCTTATGCCCGTATCCGCCCTGATTCAGTGCTGGCGGACGACAGCCATGTAGGAAACTTTGTTGAGCTGAAAAAAGCCACTTTAGGTGTGGGGTCTAAAGCTAACCATTTAACCTATTTAGGTGATGCAGTGATTGGCAGCAAAGTGAATATAGGTGCCGGTACTATTACCTGTAACTACGATGGCGCCAATAAGTTTGTCACCACTATTGAAGATGGCGTTTTTGTTGGCTCCAACAGCTCTTTAGTAGCGCCTGTGACTCTGGGCCAAAACTCCACTGTAGGTGCAGGTTCTGTGGTCACAGCCAGTGTAGCGGCAGATGAGCTGGTGGTTGCCCGTTCGAAACAGCGTCATATCAGCGGCTGGAAAAGACCGGTAAAGATTAAGAAATAATGATCGGCTGATCACAAACAAAACCCGTCCTTGTTGACGGGTTTTGTTATGTGTATGGAGGGACTGTATGCCACAACTGCCTGGAACAGAGTTGCGATATGGTGAGCCAAATTAAAACAACACAGACAACCAGCTCATCGGAAACAACAACTCTGGTGCAATCAAAGAATGCTGGTGCAGGCCAAAGCTAAGCCACTGCAAAGCTGAATCAAAAGCCAATAGTAACAGCACCAGCACAATAAAGGCGGTAATGAGCTGCCGCAGGCCTGGTAATTGAATGGGGTCTGTTGTATTCATCGCTGCTCTCCCTGAAGTTCTTATACTAAGTCGGGTCTGGTTGCGAAATAGTTGGAAGCTTTACGAAAAAAAATCAGCAAAGGTTCATTCGGACTTGCTAAAGTTCGCGCCAGACTCGCTTTGAAGGACTGGCACATGATCACCAAACACCTGATTCCGGCACTTGGCTTATTGCTATTGGCCTCCTGTACTCAATTGAATCATCTGGATATTTTCAGTCTGAAGCAGCAGGAGTTGCAGAGCTTATTGCTGGAGCAATTAGAGCAACAGCAAGGCAAAGGCAAGATGCTGGGCTTGCCTCTGACCTTGACAGTACGTCAGCTGGAGCTGCAATTAGCGCCGGAGAATAAACAACAAGTGGAACTGAAGCTGGCTATTGGCGCTGAAGTGGATGCGTTATTTAAACCCCTGCATACGGATCTGAATTTACACTTGTCGGCTTTGCCTTATTTTGACGACGAGAAAAATGCCATTTATCTGAAAAACTTAAACATTCTGGATTCCAGTGTCGGCAGTGGCAGCTCGCAGCTCAAACTGGCTCCTTTAAGCAATGAAGCCAAAGCTATTCTGGCGCAGCTGTTGAATCGTCAGCCTGTGTATAAGCTTGATTGCAACAAAGTAACGGAAAAAGTCTTATGTGGCATGCCGTTAACCTTAGTGTTGCAACCTGGTGAGTTGTTATTAAAACCTAACTACTCTGCTCAGTAACCACTGTTTTACCCACAAGGCCCGCAATGGAAGGGCCTTTGAGTCCGTTTAATGTAAAGATACACCGATCTAGTTGCAAATAATTCTCATTTGATCTAGAGTGGCGCCCACTAAATAAATGAGATCTATTCTCATTAACTGGAGCGCTTTATGTTTAAACTCAAACCTCTGCTTTGTTCTGCTGCTTTATTACTGACCTTTACTGCGACTGCTCATACACCTTATCTGGCCCCTGCCAGTTTTGAACCTTTAGCTGGTTGGGTCACGCTGGACGCTGCTTTTGCGGAGAAGTTTTTTGTACCTGAAGTGGCCTTTGATCAAAGCGAATTTAAAGTGCTGCAACCGGACGGCAAAGCTGTGACACCAAAAGAGCTTTTTTCAGGTAAAACCCGCACTGCAGTGGCGCACCAGCTGGAACAGGATGGCACTTATAAATTCAGCACGGGTCAGCGATTCGGTGCTGTATTTCGTAGCTGGCAGCAAGACGGTAAAACTCATAACAGCAGAGATCCAAAGGAACAAATTCCTGCTGGTGCTAAGTTAATGGCGCATTTCCAGTCAGTGACCCTGGCTGAAACTTATGTCAGTAAAGGCGCACCAAGCCAGACTGTGTTGAAGCCAACCAATCATGGGCTGGAGTTGGTGTTCCAAAGTCATCCAAACGACTTGTATATCCAAAGCCCTATCAAAGCCACTGTGCTTTATAACGGCAAAGCTTTGGCCGAACAAAAAGTGCAGGTGTATCCGGCCAATTCGGCAGAAGCCGAAACCAAAGCCTCCAAAGAACTGACGACGGACAAAGAAGGTCAGCTGAGTTTCGAGTTGGATAAAGCCGGTACCTATTTGCTGCTGACCCGTTTTCGTACCGATGCACCAGCAGGTGCCAAAGCCCCAACCTACAGTTACAGCTATAGCGCTGTAGTTGAAGTCACTGAATAACAGGAGTTTATGATGCAACGCAGAAGCACTGCCCTTAGTTTATTTTTAGCCATCACCAGCTGTTATTTAGCTGCGGATGAAAAAGCCCCGAAAAAACCAGCTCATCAGCCTACAGCTCAGGGCAAAGCCAGCTTTATTCAGGATTATGATCTGAATAAAGATGGCACTGTCAGTCAGGCCGAATTTGCACAGGTGCGTCAGCAACGTTACAACGTTATGGACGAGAACAAAGATGGTCAGGTGTCGGTGGACGAATATGTCAATGAATACGCCGGTCGTCTGGATAAAAAACTCGATACCGAGCGCACAGGCCAAATCAAACAAACGCTGGTGCGTATTGAAGCGCTGGATAAAAACAAAAGTAAAACCATAGGCCACGACGAATACAAGGCCTCAGGTGATAAAGCTTTTGCCTATATTGATACCAATAAAGATGGTGTCATAAGCTCCGCTGACCCACTGCCAGAACGCGAGTCTAAACCCGATGCCAAACCAACAGTGCGTGCCCGTCCTGCTTTAGTGATGCCAACCACTCATAGTGTGGCCGGTATGCTGGATATGTACGACCAGAATGGCGACGGTCAGGTCGATAAGGTTGAATACCAAAAGCAGCGTGATGCCGCCTTTGCCCGCACTGATCTGGATAAAAACGGTGAGCTGAGCAGCGATGAATACCTGAATGAGTTTGTCGATCGTCTGGACCGTCAAATTGCTAAAACCCGTACTGCTCAGTTAAAGCAGGCCGCAGTACGTTTTAAAGCTTTGGATAAAGACAGTGATCAGCACATCAGCAGTGCTGAGTTTAATGCTTCGGGCGAACGTATGTTCAAACGTTGGGATACAGATGTAAACCAGCAAGTGACTATGGCTGAAGCTTTGCCTGTGATTGAAACCGAAGCTAAAAAGAGTACGGCTGAGTAATGAAAAGTTTTGTCTGGCCTTTGGCACTGTTAGCGTTAAGTCCTGTGCTGGTGCTGGCAAAACCTGTCAGTTATCAGCAGGATATTGCAGGGAAGCAGCTGAAACTGCAGCTGGAAGGCGTCAGCCAAAAGGACTGGCAAGCCAGGCTACCCCAGTTTCAGCACTGGTTAGCCGCAGCTAAACCAAAACAGCTTGAGCTGATTCAACGCTGTGAAGAATGGCGCACCTTAAGCCAGCAAAGCTATAGCTGTCGTCTAGGCGCTATAGCTCAGCAATGGCAGCACGCAGTAAAGACGCATAAGTTGCCGGACAGAGTGGAATTACGCCGTCAAACCAGAGCTATAGAGCAAATGGTACTGACGGAAGCCAATAAATCTGCAGTGGTTTGGCAGCTGGACGGCTTAGCCAATGCCTACTTGCTGGACGAAACTGCCAGGCTGCTAAAGAGTTGGTTCCCGAAGTTAAAGCAGATGGATTTACAATCAGGTGGTAGCCGCTTGTTATGGTCTGATGGGATCAACACAGAGCTGAGTCTGGGCACTGAACAGCCCTTATTGCAGCAACTGCAGCTGAGTTCAGTCGCTTTAGCTCAGACTGAAACTGCTGATACTCAGCAAGGGTACAAAGTGTCGTACCGGACTTTTAGTCCGCTATTGAACCCGGCTGAAGGCTGGCCAGTGGAATACGGCCCAACAGCCACAGTGTTGGCTAAAGATGCAGTCACAGCCTATTTACTGGCGCAAAGTCTGGCGGTGCTGGACTTGATACAGGGCCTGGAGCTGACCGATCAACAGCAGGCTGCGGCTTTAATCAAAACGGATTCGGCCAACTGGTATGCCTCCAACTCCTGGTATCACTATCTGGCGGATAAAAGCCAAAGTCAGCAGCAAGGACTGCAAATTAGTTACCAGCTGCCCAAATTCAGTGACGGAAACTACAAAAGACCTTATGTATCGGTATGGCTGACCGATCAGCAGAAAAAACCTGTGCGTCAAATCAGTCTGGTCGGCCAGCAAAGCCGCTGGTATCAGGAGCTGAATCACTGGTGGCGTCGGTTGGGCCGGAAAAATCCGGAACAAATTGATCAGATTGCCGGTGCTACCCAAAAACCAGGTACTTATCAGCTGCAGTGGGATGGCCGGGATCAGCAAGGGGCAGTGGTGCCATGGGGTCAGTACCAGTTGCATCTGGAAGTGGCGCGTGAACATGGGGGCCACGAACATTTAACTCTGCCACTGAACTGGCAAGCCGATCTGAAGCCGGTGCAGCAGCATGGTAAAGCTGAACTTGGGCTGGTGCGGCTGCAACTTCAGAGCAAAGACGGCTAATTTTTAAACATCAAATTCCTGTTGAGTTGTCTCCCAACTCCTGTTGTTCTCCCTATTCTCTGGATAGGGAGCTTTTTGTGTTTTAACTTTTTAAGTTATTGAAATATATAAAAATAAATTGAATTTCATTGTTGAGAATAATTCTCATTTGATCTAGCATAACGCCATCCTGTGGACTTACCACAGCTCTTTAGCTCGTCAAGGAGAGCGTCATGCCCTGTTCTAAAACTTTTATTGCTGTTGCTATCAGCGGCTTATTTTCCACCTCGCTGTTGGCTGAAGTTGCAGCTGAAGATGCCGCAAAAGATTTGTCGCAACTGGATGCTGTGACTGTCACTGCTACTGCGCTTGAAGATAAAAAATCGACCACAGCTAATAGCACAGTGATTAAAGCTAAGCAGCTGGAACAGCAGCAGGTGCAGCGTTTAGAAGATATGGTGCGTTATATCCCAGGCGTCAGCTTAACTGACCAGGGCCGTTTTGGTTCGGCCGGCTTTAACATCCGTGGCCTGGAAGGCAATCAGGTGGCTATTACAGTTGACGGTTTGTCTGTAGGTGAAACCTTAAACCCGCCAACTTATGCTTTTTATGATTTTTTTGCGGCCGGCCGTGGTGGTATAGACCCGGATGCAGTAAAACAAATTGAAATCGTTAAAGGTGCTGATGCCATAGCTGCAGGCAGTGGCTCTTTAGGTGGCGCCGTGCTTTTTGTCACTAAAGATGCTGCAGACTATTTAGAACCGGAAGGTGACGACACTTTGGTCCGGTTAAAAGCGGCTTACAGTGGTGCTAATGATGAAACTCAGGGCACTGTGACTGTGGCAAACCGTAGTGGCAAGCTGGAAGCTTTGGCCGTGCTGACCAAGCGTCAAGGCCACGAAATGGAAAACTATGCCGACTCAGCCGAACGTCAGGCCATTACAGGTTCAGGCCGCCCTGTTGCCGACCCGCAGGACAACCGCAGCCACAATATACTGACCAAATTAAAGTACCAACTGACTGATACTCAGGATATAGGCCTGATCGCTGAATTATTTAAAGCCGATATCGACACCAATAACTTATCCTGGTTAAGCCGCAGCTACCTGACCCGTACCAGTGACGACCAGCAGAAGCGCAGCCGTATTGGCTTAAACTACAATTGGTTAGCAGGTCATCAGCTGTTTGATGCCTTTTCTACCAGCCTGGATTATCAGAAAACCAATAACGATGCTTTCACTTTGATGTTGGCCCCAGCCAGTGCAGCCCGTTTATGTACCACTGGCCCTTGTTACCGCAGTGAAGACCGCGACTACCAGCAGGACTTGCTGAAGTGGGCTTTTGCTTTGGATAAAGAACTGACCACTTCAGGCAGCAGCCATCAACTGGTATACGGTGGGGCTTTGGAGCAAAAGTCGGTTGATTTTTCTGCTATTGATACCAGTTATCTTGGCCAGACCATGGAAATTGCCCGGCAAGACATAGATCCGGATTTTGTGCCAGAGACAGACGCTGACTTATGGCATTTGTATCTGCGCGACAGCATTAAATTTAACGACAGTGCTTTTAGCTTAACCAGTGGTCTGCGTTACGATCATGTGTCGTACAAACCCCAGTTAAATGATGGTTTTACTGATGTCACAGCGTCAGTGCAGGACAGCAGCTTCAGTGCAGTCACAGGTCAGTTAGTGGGGCATTATCAGCTGACAGAACAACAAAGTGTAGCGCTGCAGTTAGGACGTGGGTTCCGGGCACCCAGTACAGAAGAAATGTATTTCCAGACCTCATCCGTCAGCCGCACTGAACAAGCCACTGGCACCGTGGTTACTGGTTTATATGGGTCTTTATCCAACCCCAATTTAGAAGCTGAATACAGTACTAACCTGGAGCTGGCTTATCAGTGGCAAGGTGAAAACAGCAGGATCAAAGTGGCGCTGTTTAAAGATAACTACCACGACATGATTGAAAATGTCACCAAAGTACAAAACCCGGGCACTGTCTATGAAAGCTGCACCAGCTTCGGCTGTACTGTGACTCAGGGCAATCCTTATACCATCAACGAAAACGTCGGTGACGTGGATGTCACAGGCGTAGAGCTGCAAGGAGTATGGCGCTTTAATCAAAGCTGGAGTGCTCAGTTCTCTTATAGCCATCATGAAGGCGAAAAAGACAATGGTGACCCGCTGATCACCATAAGCCCGGATAAACTGGTGGCTGGTGTGAGTTACAGAGCAACAGACTGGTGGAGTCTGGCGGCGAACCTGAGCTACACCTCAGAAACAAAAGATGAAGATGCCTATGAAACAGATGAAGATGGCTCTCAGACTCCGTTAGTCACCTATTTGCCAAAAAGCGCGACTGTGGTGGATTTAGTCAGCAATATGGAGTTTGGCGACAACTGGTTGCTGAATATTGGCGTTTATAACCTGCTGGACAAAGAATACTACCGCTGGGAGCGGATTCGTTATGCCGCCAGCACCCGGAACAATATCAGCGCCGACGGTATTCAGCGTTACAGCGAACCGGGCCGTTATGCCAAGTTGAGTGTCAGTTACAGTTTCTAAGTTTTGTTTGAGACCAGTTTCATCTTGGTGTTGTAATCCCCACATGTAGGGGCGGTGGCTTGTCCCCGCCCGCCTCGCAGCCAATAAAACTGCGGCTTCAGGGACGAGGGGATTTTATGCTCAACCACCTGCTGGGAAGACAGGTGGTTTTTTTATTCGCCACCATCCTTGGCGCATTCCGGCCAGTGGACAGAGCCACTAGCGCTCATCCGGGCATTGCCAAACTGTTGGCAATGCTATTTCCGGCTTCGCCCTTTGGGCCAGCTGAAGCTGTTAAAAATCGTTCCAGACGATTTTTTCTTTAAAAAACAAAGAACCGATCGGGGAAAAAACGTTATAATGTCACAGGTTTTTTCCTGGCTCTTGCTGTCTGAACCTGACTATCTTTATCCGCTGTTATTTCCCATAGGACAGGATTTTTTATGTTGACTCTGTTTATCCTGCTGGCTGCCTTTTTGGTGATGCTGGTGTCCCTGTCCGGGGCTATCTTATTTTTACTGCCACAAAAAAAACTACAAAGGTTTTTACCACTGATTTTAAGCCTGGCTGTGGGTGTATTACTGGCCAATGCTTTTTTGCATTTATTGCCGGACGCACTGCAGCATCAGGAATCACATCGCCAGCTGTTTGGCTGGGTTCTGGCGGGTTTATTAGGTTTTTATTTTCTCGAGCGTGCGCTGCAACATGGTCATCCACAACTGCCGGACCAGGCGATCAACAGAGCCAGCTATGGCAAAGTAAATCTGGTGGCTGATGGCATTCACAATTTTATTGATGGTGTATTGATAGCGGGCAGTTTTCTGGTCGACCCTTTATTGGGTGTGACGACCACAGTCGCTATTCTGATCCATGAAATTCCGCAGGAAATTGCCGATGTGGCTGTATTACTGCACGCCGGTTTCAGCCGTAAAAAAGCCCTGCTGTATAACCTGTTATCGGCCGGCGCTTGTGTTTTGGGCGCCGTGGCCACTTTAGCCATCAGCCACTGGTTAACACCTAATCTGAATATCTTGTTGGCTATTACAGCAGGTGCCTTTATTTACCTGGCCAGCGCCGACTTAATGCCGCTGCTGCGAAAAAATGTCGAACAACCGCTCTGGTTACATGGCCTGATGATGGGCCTGGGTGTACTGCTGATGTTGTTACTCATTGGCCCTGAAGTTTCACATCAACATTAAGTTGTTGTAGGGGCGCGGGCTTGTCCCCGCCCTTCCGCGCGCACCGCGGTATCATTAGACGGGCGGGTACAAGACCCGCCCCTACATTTTTATTTAATATGCCCCGATACCTCCTTCACCAAAAATCTATCCAATAAAGCTGAATTTAACTTTCACTCTTGCCTTTAAGTTTCGTTTCTGTAAAATATCTTTCGAAACGAAACTTAAATGACTGGCAGATGAACAAACGAAACACCCAACAACGCCGCCGCGCTATTCTTGACCTGCTGAATCTGCAGGGCGAAGTCAGTGTTGAGCAGTTGGCCCATCACTTTGAAACTTCTGAAGTTACTATTCGTAAAGACTTAGCTGCACTGGAAGACAATGGCTTGTTATTGCGTCGTTATGGTGGTGCAGTGCAAGTGCCGCATGAACTGATCCAGGAAGCCGCAGTCGAAAAAGTTTCAGAACGAAAGCAAATTCTGGCCAAAGCTGCTGCAGAGCTGATTCGTGATCACAACCGCATTATTCTCGACAGCGGCAGTACCACTGCAGCTTTATTGCCTGAACTGTCGCATAAACAAGGTTTAGTGGTGATGACCAACTCTTTGTCTATTGCCAATGCCTTACGTGAACTGGAAAACGAGCCTACGCTGCTGATGACAGGTGGCAGTTGGGACCCTCAGTCTGAAGCTTTTCAGGGCCAGCTGGCGGAACAGGTTTTACGTGCATACGATTTTGATCAGCTGTTTATTGGTGCCGATGGCATTGATCTGCAGCGTGGTACTACTACTTTTAATGAGCTGACCAGCTTAAGCCGGGTGATGGCTGAAGTGGCGCGTGAAGTAGTGGTGATGGTGGAGTCCGACAAAATAGGACGGAAAATCCACAACTTAGAATTGCCCTGGTCGTCCATTAAAATACTGGTAACAGACGACAAGTTACCCGCCAGCGCAAAACAGCAAATAGAACAACAAGGCGTAAAAGTGATTTGCGCCTCCCTTGGCTCAGTGGAGTAAGACTTTATGTGTGGAATAGTAGGTGCTGTAGCACAACGTGACGTAGTAGATATTCTGGTCGAAGGCTTACGCCGTCTGGAATACCGTGGTTATGACTCTGCCGGTGTGGCCATTATCAGCCCAACAGGCGAATTACAGCGTATCCGCCGTTTAGGTAAAGTAAAAGAACTGTCTGACGCGGTAAAATTAACCCCAGTAGTTGGCGGCACTGGTATTGCGCACACCCGCTGGGCTACTCACGGCGAACCTTCAGAGCGTAACGCTCACCCACACGTATCCGGCAATATTTCTGTAGTGCACAACGGCATTATCGAAAACCACGGCCCACTGCGCGAGATGTTAAAAGCCAAAGGTTATGTGTTTAATTCAGACACTGACACTGAAGTCATTGCGCACTTAGTGGCTGACGAAATGAAAACCGCTGGTTCTTTGTTAGTGGCTGTGCAAAAGGCGGTTAAACAATTTAACGGCGCATACGGCACTGTACTGATGGATCAAAACGACCCAAGCCATTTAGTGGTCGCCCGCTCAGGCAGCCCATTGGTGATCGGCTTTGGTATTGGCGAAAACTTTATCGCTTCTGATCAGTTAGCTCTGTTGCCAGTGACCCGTCGTTTTATGTTTTTAGAAGAAGGTGACGTGGCCGAAATTACCCGCACCAGCGTGACTGTGTACGACAAAAACGGCAAACAGGTAGAACGTACTATTACTGAATCCACCGCCAGCTATGACGCCGGTGACAAAGGTCAGTACCGCCACTTTATGTTAAAAGAAATCTACGAACAGCCACATGCCATCAGCAACACTTTAGAAGGTCGTTTAGGCTCAGATTCAGTGCTGGACGAAACTTTTGGTAACGGTGCTGCTGAGTTGTTCAAAAAAGTACGTCACGTGCAAATCGTCGCCTGCGGTACCTCGTACCACTCAGGTATGGTGGCCCGTTACTGGCTGGAATCTTTAGGTGGTATTTCCTGTAACGTCGAAATTGCTTCTGAATTCCGTTACCGCAAATCCTTTGTCCAGCCTGGCAGCCTGCTGGTCAGCATTTCCCAGTCTGGTGAAACTGCAGACACTTTAGCTGCTTTACGTTTAGCCAAAGAAGCAGGCTATATCGGCAGCTTAACTATTTGTAACGTCGCAGGTTCTTCACTGGTGCGTGAATCTGATCTGGCCTTTATGACCCGTGCTGGTGCTGAAATTGGTGTGGCTTCCACTAAAGCTTTCACTACTCAGCTGGTTGGTTTGTCTATGCTGACGCTGGCCATTGGTAAATACAATGGTTTAACAGCCCAGCAGCAACAGGATATGGTTCAGGCCTTAAAAACTCTGCCAGCCAAACTGGAAGAAACCTTAACCCTGGCACCGAAAATCGAAGCTTTGGCGACAGAATTTGCTGACAAGCACCATTCGTTGTTCTTAGGCCGTGGCGATCAGTATCCTATCGCTATGGAAGGCGCGCTGAAGCTCAAAGAAATTTCTTACATTCACGCTGAAGCTTATGCCGCAGGCGAGCTGAAGCACGGCCCATTAGCGCTGATTGACGCCGATATGCCAATTATTGTGGTAGCACCAAACAACGAACTGCTGGAAAAACTGCAGTCAAACGTGGAAGAAGTGCGCGCCCGTGGCGGTATCCTGTACGTATTCGCCGACGTGGATGCCCACTTTAAATCAGACGCGACGCAGCGAGTGATCAGCGTGCCACACGTACACCCGCTGATTGCACCAATCATCTACACCATCCCGCTGCAGTTATTAAGCTACTACGTCGCCATTATCAAAGGCACAGACGTAGACCAGCCACGTAACCTGGCCAAGTCAGTGACTGTAGAGTAATTTTTAAACTATTGATTTGTAAATAAAAAGCTGGCTTTGCCAGCTTTTTTTATGCCTAAACTCGGGCTATGCTTTGCTCGTTACTTTATGCAGATAGTGTGGATCCCGTATCGGCTCTAACCAGTTTAATCGCCTGATTTGATAGTTTTTTAGGTTTTACTAATATTCCTTTTCGGTATATGCTTATATCAATAAGTGGTGTTTTCCTGTGTTCAGTGCACAGCTTTTCCCTGTGCGACAAAGAGGTGTTGATGATGGACTGGACTCATTTTACGCCGCAGTCGGCTTTAACGGGTGGACTGTTGATTGGTCTTGCGACTGCCTTGTTATGGTTACTAAATGGCCGTATTGCCGGGATCAGTGGTATTACAGCCGGAACTTTTACCTCGTTCGGCCCTGAACGGCGGTGGCGGCTGGCTTTTGTTCTGGGGCTGGTTTTGTCTTCCTGGGTTTGGCTGCTGTTGGCTCCTTTGCCTGAAGTTCAGGTGACGGGCAATTACTGGCTATTAGCTATTGCAGGGCTATTAGTTGGCTTTGGCGCTCGTTTAGGTTCAGGTTGCACCAGTGGGCACGGTATCTGTGGTTTATCCCGTCTGTCAGGTCGTTCTTTGGTTGCTACTGTTACTTTTATGACAGTTGCAGTGGTTACAGTTTTTGTTGTGCGGCATGTCGTCTGAGGAAAAATCTATGCGACAACACTGGTTTTTATCCGCGAGCGCTTTTGTCTGCGGTTTATTATTTGGTCTGGGCCTTTTGCTTGCAGGCATGGCGAATCCGGCCAAAGTGCTGGGGTTTTTAGATATAGCAGGGCTTTGGGATCCATCGCTGGCTTTGGTGATGGTGGGTGGCATAGTAGTGGCTTTTATCGCTTTTACCCTCAGCAAAAAAATGCCGCATAGTCTGTTACAGGCTAAGTTCAATTGGCCTGAGGCTACAGCTGTGACCCGACCTTTACTGATCGGCAGCACATTGTTTGGTTTAGGCTGGGGCTTAGTCGGGTTATGCCCTGGTCCTGCTTTGGTGTTGGCCGGCTCAGGAGCTATAGAAGGACTGATTTTTATTGTTTTTATGTTGATTGGTTTCCGGCTGGCGGATCTTGTACAAGCCAGGCTGAGTTAAACCGTCACTTTCATCTGCATACCCCCATAGCTACACGATTAAAGAACTGAAGCCGCAGTATTGTGGCTTCAGTTCTTTAGTGATCTCCATCATCCCCCCAAAGAGTGCTCAAAAAATCCTCTTGCTAATCCGGAATGTTATCTGCTATACATGTTACTATGTAATGCAAAGTATGATTCGTCGCATGGTTATTTTATGACAACAGAAGAGAAAGAAGAAAAAACTCAGGAAAAGTGGGAAGTGCAGTTGCGTAAAGGCACGCTGGAGCTGGTGATTCTGGCGGCGCTGCAGCACCGGACTTTGTATGGGCTGGAGCTGTTAAAGCTGCTGCAAAGTTTTAAAAGTGCCACCATTACCGAAGGTACTTTGTATCCGCTGTTAGACCGACTGAAACGTGAAGGTATTGTTGATGCGCAGTGGGTGCAGGAAGGTGATGTCAGGCCGCGTAAATATTACAGCCTGACCGCAGCGGGCCAACATAAGCTGGCCGATTTAATCACCTTATGGCGTCAGTCCGTGCTTGATATTGAATTTTTATTTGCTCACCCGGGCCCTGACGCTTTACCTGTTCAAGGAGAATAAAAAATGGAACAACGCGATATTATTCATCAGTACCTGAAAGAGCTGGAGCGTTATCTGGCCAGACTGGAAAAAGCGGAAGCGCAGGAAGTGCTGAAGGAAATTGAAAGTCATATTTTTGATGCACTGGACCAGCAACAAAATGCAGGCCAGATTTCAGATGCAAAGGCGATTCTGCAAGGTTTTGGTGAGCCGCGCCAGCTGGCCCTTGCCTACATAGCTCATATCACGAATGGAGCTCCACCTCCTGTTGGTTTTAAAGCTATTCAAAAGGTGAAACAAGGGGTGACAGCGACTTTGTATTACACCATGGCGGTCTTTGGTTTCAGCATTGCTTTGGCGCTGTTTTTTGTTGCCGGAGCGAAAGTCATTATGCCGGATTCGGTCGGTGCCTGGTCTGCCGGTAACGGTTACAGCCTGGCCATAGGTTTTTTTGCCGCTCCTTATCCTGCCGATCAGGAATTGCTTGGCGCCTGGTTTATTCCTGTCGCCAGTCTGATGGCGTTACTGGTGATTACCTTGACCGGAAAAGTGCTACGAGTATTAAAAAACAATATGTAACTCAGTGGCTTGCTGATGAAAAGGAAATTTTAGATGCAATTAATTCTGACCAATTTAAAGCACTTTTTTGCCACCCTTAGCCTGCTGCTGGTGTTGGCTTTTGTGCTGGCACTGTATTTTGGTATTGATGTAGATTACGGCGATGACGATCGGGCCTATAAAGTGGGAGATGAAGGCCCTCACGTGTTTTTTCAGGGAGAAGAGTTGCAGGTGAACCATATCAGAGGTAGTCGCGAGCAGGGGTTTTATCTGCAGCAACAACAGGTTCCGCTGAATCAGCGCCTGAAAACCGACGTCTATTTTCCTTTGGAAAACAGCAGTTTTAGTGTTGAAATTCATGGCGACATTAAAACACCAGCCATAGAATATCAGGACGATGCACCCATACTGGTGCTGTCTGATATTGAAAGTGCCTACAAGAGCCTGCGCGACTTTTTAGTAGCGGCAAAAGTGATAGATACAAAGCTGAACTGGATTTTTGGCAAAGGCCATCTGGTGCTGCTGGGTGACTTTGTCGACCGCGATTCGTCGACTACCCAAGTGCTGTGGTTTATCTACCGGCTGGAGCAACTGGCGCAGCAGCATGGTGGCACTGTGCATTACATTCTGGGCAACCATGAAATTAAAAACCTGCAGGGTAATTTTCAGAGTGCGGCAAAAAAATATCAGTACGTGGCTACTCTGTTGGGCAAACAGCAGTTTGAGCTCTATGGCGAACAGTCCTTGCTAGGACGTTGGCTGAGTAGTAAAAACACCGCTGAGCTGATCAACGG
>CBIMJC010000013.1:0-29421 GCA_966244125.1 uncultured Rheinheimera sp. | reverse complement strand
CCGGCAAAGCAGCATTTGAAACTTTTATCGGCTGGTGGTGGCCAGACTGGCGTGCCCGCCCTTTGTGTCATTTCACCGGTAAAGAACATATTCAGGACATCTTAGATCAGGGCAAAGGGGTATTGCTGCTCTGTGGTCACTTTTTATCGCTGGAAATGATTGCCCGTACTTTTGGTTTTCATTGCCCTGCGGTGGGTTTTTATCGTCCAAACGACAATGAAATTATGGAGTACTTCCAATACCATGGCCGGGTACGATCCAACCGTTACCTGATAGGTAAACGTGATGTCCGTACCATGATCAATGCCTTAAACGAAAAAGAAGTCTGTTTTTATCTGCCCGACCAGGACTACGGCCGCAACAAAGCCGAGTTTGTGCCGTTTTTTGCTGTCAAAGAAACCGCCACTACTACAGGCACCTTGTTATTCGCCGGCAGTGCCAACTGTGAAACTGTGCCTATTCATTGTTACCGTTTACCCGGTTATCAGGGTTATCGTGTTGACGCTTTGCCCGCCTTTGAAAATTTCCCAAGTGGTGATGCCAAAGCTGATGTGACAAGGGTGAATCAATGGCTGGAGCAAGGCGTGCTGGCGCACCCTGAGCAATATATGTGGTTACATCGCCGCTTTAAAACCCGCCCTAATCCGGACGATCCAAGCCTGTATTAACAGAGCCGCCGCCACCGCAGGCTCAAGTACAGAAGTTGCAGCACAGCGTCAAGGCAAGTTATGATGCGTTGACGCTGACCAAGGATAAAAGCTATGTGGTTTTGGATCAAGCACTTATTGCTTGCAGCTTTATTGTTTATACTTGCTGCTATTGTGATGTTTAAACCGGAATTGCTGTATTTCAAGCCGGACAAACTATCTGAAAAAAGCTCAGAAGCAGTCAAAGGTTTTACTAACTTTTACAGCAATATCCGTAGTTCCTTTACCGACAAGGAAGAAGACTCCGCTGATTTTGTCATTGAACTCACCGAAGATCACAGCAACCTGATCCCGCTGCTGCAGGACAGAGCCAACCGTATGGTAGCCTTGCCGGAAAACTGGAAAGGACTGGAAACCGACAGGCGCTTCCGGGTTTGTGATACCCTAAAAACAGTACTGACCATGCAAGGCCGCAAAGAAGGTGTAGAACTGTTTTGGGTCTTGTCCAGAGACTACAAAGTAAAACACTATTTCCAGACCGACTTTAGCTACATCAGCGCCATTCAGGAAGCGTCACAGGCTATTTCTTCTGACTTTGAGCAGCCGGTTCAGGCTTACTTCTGCAATGTATCCAGAGCCGTAGTACTGACCGACAAAATCATTCCTTTTTTGCAACAAAACTGCATTAATATCAACGCGCCACGCCGTCGTGTGACAGGATAATAACGGACAAAAGCACTAAAGCGTTTGCCCGAAAAGCTGTTCCCACACCTGCCGCACCTGCTCCATCGCTTGCTCCAGTTGCTGCACTGACTCAGTAGCCGGATCCAGGGTTTGCCTGTGACTGACCCCTCTTAATTGCTGATAAGCCTGCTGCAGAGCCTGTGTTTGCTCTAACTGCAATAAACCTGCGGCAGCGGCCGCATCCAGAATACGAATATTGTCACTGTAAAAATACAAATCCGGGTACTGATGGCCATAGCCCAGCACCAGATACTGGCTGATAAACTCCAGATCCACTATGCCACCGGACGCATGCTTCACTTCAGTGGACTGTTCACCATGATGCTGCCGCAATTTTAGCCGCATTTCTGTGACTTCAGTTTTCAGCACGGCCAGGTCCCGTGGTTTGGCTAACACTTTACTGCGGATTTGATTAAACCCCAGAGCAATTTTGTCATCACCATAGACCAGACGACTGCGCACTAAAGCCTGATGCTCCCAGGTCCAGGCGTCTTTTTCCAGATACTCAGCATAGGTATCAAGATGCACAGCCAATAAACCCGCATTACCGGCAGGACGCAGACGGGTGTCAATGTCATACAACACCCCACTTGGGGTCCTGGTGGTAAACATATGGACGATACGCTGCACCAGCTTGATATAAAACTGACGCGAATCAATGGCTTTGTCGCCTTGAGTAGGTGCAAGATTGTCGCACTGATGGACAAAAACCAGATCCAGATCCGAGCCATAACCCAGCTCCAGCCCTCCCAGTTTGCCATAAGCCAGCACAGCAAAAGCTTTGGCATCTTCGGGCTGTAAACCAGCAGGCAGACCATACTTTTCTGCCATTTGTTGCCAGGACAACTCAACCACAGCGGCAATAATGGCCTCGGCTAAAAAGGTTAAATGGTCACTGACTTTCATCAGAGGCAAAATACCTGTGATATCGGCCGCGGCAATACGCAGCTGCTGCGCCTGTTTAAACTGGCGCAATACTTCCATTTGCAGCTCTAAATCGTCGGTCGGCACCCGCAGCATCACCTGCCGTAGTTTGTCACTGTAATCTGTTGAGTTTGGCACCTGATACAGCTGAGCCGGGTCTATCAGTTCATCCAGCAATAAGGGATAACGCGCCAGATGTTCGGCCAGCCAGCCACTTTTATGGCACAACATCACCAGTTGCTGCAGCGCAGGTGGATTTTCGGATAAAAGCTCCAGGTAAGCAGTCCGGCTGACAATTTGCCTGAATACGCCCAAAACCCTTTGCAATACCAAAGCCGAACCTTGTTGTTTCGCCAGTTGATGCAATAAAAACGGAATTAGTTTTTCTAAAAGCTCACGACCACGGGGGCCAACACTGCGTTTTTGGCAATCCTGCTTAAACTGTTTCAGATGATCTAAAAGTTGAATCCCTTCCTCAGCAGCCAACCAGTCCAGATGTTCAGCTAAATCTTCTGACGACAATTCACTGTCCCAGCATAAACGGCCTAACACCATTTCTTCAGGCTCAGGGTTGTCGCCCTGATCAATCACCAGTTTAAAGTGCTGATGAATACGAGCCATGGCCTGCTCTGTGGTGTTGGTCAATTGTTGCCAGTTTTCAAAACCAAGGCCCAGCACCAGTCGCTGCCGGGTCAGCTCATCGGCTGGCAGGGTTTGAGTTTGTTGATCGTCAAGCCCTTGTAACAGCTGCTCCACTTTACGCAACCACAGATAATCCTGCTTGAGTTGCTGATGTTGTTCTGGCTCTAACAAGTGCTGATTCTTTAACGCCTCTAAGGCTTTAAAAATAGACACCTGCTGCAATTCCGGTATACGGCCACCCCGAATTAACTGCAGAGTTTGCACCACAAACTCCACTTCCCGAATGCCACCAGCACCAAGCTTAATGTTGTCGACTCTGTTACGACGGCGGTTTTCCTGCTCGATCAGCTGTTTCATCCGCCGCAGCGATTCCAGCGCTGAGTAGTCGATATAACGGCGGTAAACAAAAGGTTTCAGCAGCTGATTCAGCTCCACCGCATGCACAGGATCCGGGTTCAGAATACGGGCTTTGAGCATGGCGTATCTTTCCCACTCCCTGCCTTGTGCCTGATAATAATCTTCCATAGCGGCAAAACTCAGTACCAGCGGACCACTGTCACCAAAAGGCCGCAAGCGCATATCGACCCTGAACACAAAACCATCTGCTGTAACCTGATGCAAAGCAGAAATTAACTTCTGGCCTAATTTGGTAAAAAACTGCTGATTTTCAACAGACCTGCGACCCCCACTGGTGTCGCCGTTGTGTGGATAAGTAAAAATCAGGTCTATGTCGGAGGAGAAATTCAGCTCACCGCCCCCCAGTTTTCCCATACCCAAAATCAGCAAAGGCATAGGCTTACCTTGTTGATCCAAAGGCTGGCCCCACTGAGTGGCCACATCCTGATAAGCCCACTGATAAGCGCTGTTGATCAGGTTATCCGCCATAGCTGAGATATCCAGCAGGCATTGTTCTGTGGTTTTTACACTGAGAATATCGGCCGCCAGAATTTGGGCAAGCTGTGCATTACGGCAGCGGCGCAGCGCTTTAAATACGCTGGCTTCGGATTGATCGGCAAGCTCAGCCAAAGGATTTTGCTGTGTTAAAGGCTGGGCTAACAGCGCTTTATCCAACAGCACAGGGATCAGCTCTGGCTGTTGTTGCATCACCCGGCGTAAAAAGGGGCTGACCGCCAGCAGTAATTGCAGCTCCTGTTGCTGTAAAGCATTGAGAGCTGGCAGTGATAAAGTCGGCAGCACAACATCAACTTCATGCTGTAACTCAGGATTTAACAGGGCTGGTGCGCGGCTCATCAATACCTCAGGCAGAAAACAAAGATTTAGAACAATTCAGCAGAGCACAGTTATAAGCTGCACTGCTGAAAAAACTCAAGGCTTGTGTTGCATCAGGCAGTTGTAAGGCAGCAAAGTCGTCAGACACTAAAGACAAAGCTTTTATGCATTGTTCTATCACCTGCCATGACAACGGATCCTGGCTGCGTAAAAAATAGCTTTCGTGGTATTGCAGAGATTTTAATAAGGCGGCTGTGCTGCTGTGATCGGCTGGCATAAAAACCAAAGGCTGCTGTTGCACCAGACGATAACCTCGCTCGGCCTTAGACTGCCAGCCCAAACGCAGCGGCAACAACTGCACCAGTTGACGCGACAAATCAAACAAGGTTTTCACATCACCTTGCTGCAACTCCAGTTCCAGTTCAGCTATGACTTCGCACTGATCACCAGATACCACTTCGCCCTGATCCAACACTGCTTCTACAGTGCTGCCATCTGCGAGGGTTAACAACCAGCTTTGGCGGACAAAGTCGGTGCGAAACAGCTGTTGTAACTGACTTTGCAGCAAAGCTAAATCTGTCCCCTGAGGCCAGATCTCAGCAGGAAAGGCCTTAAGTTCAGGCCAGACCGAAGCACAAGGCAAATTGTATTCAGGCCTCAGATGCAAACCGCCGTGTTGTTGGCCTGCCAGTTTAATGGTTTGTTCAAACTGACCTTTTTTCAGGCGGGTACGAAGCCCGGCATCATGGCGACGAAACCACAAATCATCAGTTTCGTAATAGGCATTCAATAGCTGTACACTGCCCTCTTGTTGCACTGTGGCAGCCAGTTGCTGCCATACCAAATCCAGTGCAGTTGTGCCGCTTTGGATCAATAAAAATTTAAGTTCAGCTTCCATCGCCATAGTGGCTTAATTCCTGTTCTGCAAGAAGAAGTTGTCAATTGATCATCATCTGGCCTATGATCGGCTCAATTCTCTATTTTGACCAGATGTTGGTCGGTTTTTTTAGGATTTTTATGTTGATCACTTCAAGACCATGGCAAGCAGGCATGCTTCTGGCCACAGTGTTGCTGAGCACCAGCGTCACTGCACAACAAGAAACTACAGGCACACCGGTCAGCCCACAAAATGCATACATCAGCGATAAGCTGATTACTTACATCTACAACGGCCCTGGCCGTGATTTTAAAATCATTGGCAGCATAGCAGCGGGCGAAGAAATTAAACTTGTGGCAGAAGACAGCACTTCGACCTACTGGCAACTGACCGACAGTAAAGGCCGCACCGGCTGGATTTTAAAACAGTACGTCAGTTTAACCCCGGTATTTGGTGGTGAAGCCGATCAACTGCAACAGCAATTACAGCAGCAACAGACCTTAGTTTCTCAGTTGCAGCAGGAAAAAGAGCAACTGCAACAACAACTGAACGAAACCGACGCTGCAGTACAACAAGCCGAAAAAGCCACAGCTACAGCGCAGCAAACTATAGCCCTGCTAACCCAACAACTGCAGGAAAAACCATCCGCCTTCTGGCAGGACAAAATGGTCTTAGGTTCCATTTTAGGTTTCGCTGGTTTGATTTTTGGTTTAGTGGTTCCATCCTTAATCCCAGGCCGCCGTCGCAAAGAACGCTGGATGTGATAGAAGGCTATTAGCCTTACCCTCTGAAATACCCCGTTTATTTGTTTAAAAATCAGGTGCTGAGTTTGCTGTAACGGCTCAGTATCTGGTTTGATTCCATGTGCTTTTGTGACTGTTGCCGACATTGACTTTAGTGAAATGTATTGCAATAAATGTAGAGCAGCATTAGCTTGAAATGATTAAAAAACACAAAAGCCAATAACTGATGGAAATTACAAATACAGTCAAAGAGTTAATTTCTCAATTAAGTCAAGACTTAAGCATCATGGAAGTTTGGCTAATCGGTTCACGTGCTTCAGATAGTGCCCATGCTGCATCAGACTGGGATCTTCTTGTTTTCTCCACAATCGAACCACGAGTCACAGCATCAAGAATCGATGGAGTTGATATCATATGGAAAGGGCCATCTGGAAATGTTTTACTTGAAGGGCAACCAATTTCCCATCAGTTCAAATTTTCAGACTTCAATTGGCTCTTAACTTCTGAAAACCAAGCAACATATCTCGGAAAAAAATTTAACGATGTACCCGACGGTATTCGCGACGCATCTATACCTTTGCAATCTCAAATTAAAGGCAAGGCGATTTGCCTTTGGCGGCGCTAGTAAACTGGGTCTACAACAAGTTGCTAGTGAGAGTCCGGAGAATTAGGGCCAGATTTTGCGGAGTGTTTCATTCCCAAGCTTCGCTTTCTGAAATCAATACAAAAGTCACACCAACTACTGGCACCAAATCCCCATTAGGACGCGGTTCCGGTACTTCGCTGAGCTCAGTACGTCCATTCGGCGGCAAGCCAAACTGTTGGCTTACCGAAAGCCCGAATGAACCCAGAAAAATTGGGTGGCCAAGGTTTTAAGGCTGGGAGTGTCTGAGTGAAGAGCGGTAGCGACGAGCGAGTTGCCCAGCCGCCTTGGACGCACGATTTTGGGCCGGGCTTTATACTCACTTCGTTCGTACCCCTTCGGGGCCAGCTAAAGCTGTTCAACGCAAGCGTTGTCGCTGCGACCTGGGGTCGCCTTTTATGAATTACATCCATGTAATTCACCCTACGGGCCAGCCTTCGGCTGTTAGAAAGTGCTTCCTGCACTTTCTTGCTTTGGATACTTTCTTTTGGCGACGCAAAAGAAAGCGGCTCGCCAACGGCGAAAGATTTAAAACAAGAAATGTAGCAATCAAACACAGTTACAACTACACAGTGATGCAATCAGTTGTAGACGAACTTCGTTTACCGCTCTGACACAACGGGCGGGTGCAAGACCCGCCCCTACAATTTACCCGCGGATCTGATGAGCCGATATGGCCCAATCCGCACCATGCCGGATAACAACAATTAGTCGGTTTTAACCTCTGGCGCCGTAGCCAACTTAAGCGGCAAACCCGCATCCTGCTTTACCTGCTCTATCACCACATAAGTATGAGTCTGCAGCACGCCTGGCAAATCCACAATCAAGCCCAATACGCCGCGATAGGCTTCCATACTGGATAAACGTAATTTCAGCAGATAATCAAAACCACCGGCCACCATATGGCATTCCGCCACTTGTGGAATTTTCACCACTGCGTCACGAAACTGATCAAAAACTGCTCCTGTGGTTCTGTCTAAGGTCACCTGAATAAAAGCCGCAGTGCCAAACCCCAATTTACTGGCGTTCAGGCGGGCGCCGTAGCCTTCAATAAAACCGTCCTGCTCCAGCTTACGAACCCTGTCTATGCAAGGGCTTGGACTTAAGTTGACCTTTTTTGCCAGCTCAACATTAGAAATACGTCCATCTTTTTGTAGCGTGTCTAAAATTGTCATGTCGATACGGTCCGGTAACCGGCCTTTGGCGCTTTGAGTCATGGCAGTATTTTTTCTGGTTTTATGGCTAATAAACCAAATTATATAAGGTTAGAGCTAAAAAGAAACCACCAAATAGGGCTGCGCTTTCACTAAAATGCAGCATAAATTTTTTTCAATTCACTGGATTAAAACCCTATGTTATTCCAAGGCCAACTGACTACAAGTCACGCTATTCGTCAAACCATGCGTGACCATTACCGCGCTGATGAAGATCAGGTACTCAACAACTTATTGCCTATTGCTGATATCGGCCCTGCAGCGCGCAGCCGTGCCTGGGAAAAAGCCCGTCAGCTGGTGGTGAATATCCGTGCAGCTCAGGTCGGTAAAGGCGGTGTAGACGCCCTGTTGAACGAGTTTTCGTTGTCGACCGAAGAAGGTTTAGTGCTGATGTGTTTAGCCGAAGCCTTATTGCGGGTGCCGGACAAACATACAGCCGACCTTTTGATCCGCGACAAGTTATCCAACGGCGACTGGAGCTCACATTTAGGCAACAGTGACTCTTTATTTGTAAATATCTCAGCCTGGGGTTTATTACTGACCGGCAAGCTGGTGAATTACAGCGACGAGCAGAAAAAGGCTCAGTTTGGTTTATTAAAACGTACCTGTGGCCGTATGGGCGAGCCGGTGATCCGTCAGGCTGTGCGTTATGCCATGCAAATTATGGGCACCCAGTTTGTGATGGGCACCAGCATTGAAAAAGCGGTCGAACGTGCAGTAGAGCTGGAAAGCAAAGGTTTTACTTATTCCTACGATATGCTGGGTGAAGGCGCCCGCACTATGGACGACGCCAACCGTTATTTCGACAGCTACATGATGGCGATTAAAGTCATAGGTACAGCAGCGAAAAAACGTGGCCCATTAAAAAGCCCTGGCATTTCTGTGAAATTATCGGCCATTCACCCACGTTACGAATTTACCCATCGTGACCGGGTGATCAACGAATTAGTACCCCGCTTAAAACAACTGGCTGTTGCCGCCAAAGCTTATGACATCAGTTTTACTGTCGATGCGGAAGAAGCCGACCGTTTAGATTTATCCCTGGATATTATCGAAGCTGTGTTCTCCGATCCGGAATTAAACGGCTGGGAAGGTTTTGGTTTAGCAGTGCAGGCTTACTCCAAACGTGGTTTGTTTGTCATTGAATGGCTGCGCGAGCTGACGGTTAAAGTGGGCCGTAAAATGATGGTACGTCTGGTCAAAGGCGCCTACTGGGATACGGAAGTTAAAATCAGCCAGACCGAAGGCTTAAGCGATTTCCCGGTGTTCAGCCGCAAACCGTCTACTGACGTGTCTTATCAGGCTTGTGCCAAAAAGATGCTGGAGTACCGCGACAGCATTTACCCTATGTTCGCTACTCACAACGCCTATACAGTGGCCACTATTTTAGAAATGGCGCCGGATCGCACTGGTTATGAGTTCCAGCGTTTACATGGTATGGGTGATGCGCTGTACGATCAAATTGTGGCGGAAGATAAAGTACCTTGTCGTATTTACGCCCCGGTCGGTGAACACTCAGACTTACTGGCTTACTTAGTCCGTCGTTTATTAGAAAACGGGGCTAACAGCTCTTTTGTGAATAACATTGTTGATGAAACTATTCCGGTGGAATCTTTACTCAAAGATCCGGTAGAAACAGTGCGGGCCTGGAGCAAAAAACGCAATAACTCTATTCCGCTGCCTCATCAGCTGTACGGTGCAGCTCGTCTGAACTCTAAAGGTCAGGACTTTACTGATATCGATCAAGTGACAGCTATGCGCGAAGCTATGGATAAATGGCTCGCTTCTGTCAGCCAGATTGAAGTACCAGCAGGTGCTGTTGCCGTAACTAACCCGGCCAACACCAAAGAAGTGATAGGTTTCCATCATCACAGCAACAGTGCTCAGATGGAGCAGACAGTCACCAACGCTGAAGCTGCATTCCCGGCCTGGTCAGCGACTGCTGTGACTGAACGCGCTGCGCTTTTAAATAAACTGGCGGATCAGCTGGAATTACACCGCGACGAATTACTGGCTTTATGTATTAAAGAAGCGGGTAAAACAGTGGGCGACAGCATGGCCGAAGTACGTGAAGCTGTTGATTTCTGCCGTTATTATGCAGCTGAAGCCACGAAGAACCTGCAGGCCTCTCAAGCCCGTGGTGTCGTGCTTTGTATCAGCCCGTGGAACTTCCCACTGGCTATTTTCTTAGGTCAGGTCAGTGCGGCTTTAGTGGCTGGTAATACAGTCGTAGCTAAGCCTGCCGAACAAACCAGCTTAATTGCTGTGCGTACTCTGGAGCTGATGAAAGCTGCTGGTTTCCCGGACAATGTAGTTCAGTTGGTGATAGCACCAGGTCGTCAGGTCGGTGAAGTCATAGTGCCGGATACCCGTATTCAGGCGGTGATGTTTACTGGTTCTACTGAAACCGGTGCCTGGATTGCCCGTAAACTGGCCGAACGTGGTGGCGAGCCAGTGCCTCTAATTGCCGAAACCGGTGGTCAGAACTGCATGATTGTTGACTCTACCGCTCTGCCTGAGCAAGTGGTTGACGATGTGATCTCTTCTGGTTTCCAAAGCGCTGGTCAACGTTGTTCTGCCCTTCGGGTATTGTTCCTGCAGGAAGATGTGGCCGATAAGATCATCACGATGATCAAAGGCGCAATGAAAGAGCTGCATGTTGGCGACCCAGCCTGGTTAAGCACTGACTTAGGTCCTGTGATTGATGCCAAAGCTTTAGAGCGTTTAAACCAGCATGTGCAGTATCTGGAAGGCAAAGCGACCTTGCATTATGTTTGTGATGCACCAGCTGCTGGCGATCATTATTTCTTCGCACCACGTTTATATGAAATCAGCAGCCTGAATCTGCTGGAACGTGAAGTTTTTGGTCCTGTGGTGCATATCATCCGCTTTAAAGCCGAAGAGCTGGATAAAGTCATTCAGCAAATCAATGCCACAGGTTATGGCCTGACTATGGGTATCCATAGCCGTATTGCGCAAACCACTATGAAAGTCGCCAGCGAAATCAAAGCAGGTAACATCTATGTGAACCGCAATATGATTGGTGCTGTAGTGGGTGTTCAGCCTTTTGGTGGTCGTGGTTTATCTGGTACTGGCCCTAAAGCCGGTGGCCCGTTCTACTTAAGCCGTCTGGTAAAAGAACATGAATTACAAGCCCCTGCTTTAGATACTGCGGTACAACAACAGTTAGAAGCTGCCAGCGGTTTTGATGCTCAGCTCAATACTCAACTGCAGCAAATGGCTGTGGCTCAGGTGGCCTGGCTGAACCAAAACGTGACGAATCGCGGTTCTGTGTTACGTCGTTTTATCGCTCAGCTGGCTGGTAACAAGCTGGTATCAGAGCAAGAACACGACTTAAACGACGTGATCACAGCGGCTCGTGAACAGCTGCAGTTTATCGAAAAAGAGCTGGCTCAGCCTATCACTCTGCCGGGACCTACAGGGGAATCCAACCAGCTGCATTTAGAAGCCAAAGGTGTAGTGGCGCTTATTCGCAGCGAACACAGCAGCTTCCAGCACTGGATGCTGGCGTTAATCACAGCTCTGGTATCAGGTAATGCAGTCGTCAGCACTGCTGCTGAAGCTCAGCAAGCCGAGATGGACACCTGCCGTAAGCTGTTGCTGCAGGCTGGTTTACCAGCAAACCTGTTCCACTGGGTCAAACTGCCAGCCTTAAAAGCGCTGTTAGCACATCCTGTACTGGCTACTGCTGTGATTGAAGGCACCAACCCACTGAAAGCTTTATCTGCGCAGTGGATGGCGGCCCGTGAAGGTGCCATCAGTGCATTAGTCACCAGCCCTGCCGATCATCAGTTGCTGCACCGTTTAGTGACAGAAAAAACCGTCACTATCAATACGACAGCTGCAGGTGGTAATGCGTCGCTGATGACGATGACGGACAACCTGGGTTAAAACTTCAGCAAAAGCTAACTAAATATCTGGCCCGCCTTGTTGCGGGCTTTTTTTTTGCCTGAAAACGATGTATCATTTTTTTCATATTTACACTTATTAACGAATTTCCGAAATTCGGCAATTCCAGAGTATGCCTATGACAGCACCAGCTCAGCTTAAAGTTCTTAGCATTACCGAGTTACAGCCAGGCATGTATGTGGTGTCTGTGCATAAACAAAAAGGCAATGTCGAAATTAAAACCCAGGGCTGGGCCAGAACTGAGGCTGTGATAGAGCAACTGAAGAAAAAAGGCGTGCTGGAACTGGTGGTAGATTTAAGTAAAACTTTGGAACAACCGCAGACAGAGGCAGCAGCACCCTCTGAACCAGCACCTGCAGCTACAGGCAGAAGCCGGGAAAAAGTCAGCTTTGAGCAAGAGCTGGGCCAGGCCAATGTGCTATACCAACAAGCCAAAGGCCTGCAGAAAAAAGCTTTTGCCGATATTCAGGCAGGTCGCGAACTGAACCTGCAGCCCTTTCAGGACTGTGCCACAGGTTTTATTGACTCGGTATTCCGCAATCAGGACGCCTTACTCTGCATCAGCCGGATCCGCGAAAAAGATGCCTACCTGCTGGAACATTCGGTCAATGTGTCGATTCTGATGACTATTTTTGCCAAACAACTGAAGTTTGACGAAGAGCTGATCCAACAACTGGCGACAGGCGCTTTGTTACACGACATAGGTAAAATTCTGGTGCCGGACAGCATTTTAAATAAGCCAGGTAAACTGACAGCGGAAGAATTTGCCGAAATGCGCCGTCATGTGGTGTATAGCCATGAAATTCTGCAAAAAATACCAGGCTTAAGCCCGATCAGTATTGATGTGGCGGCGGTGCACCATGAGCGGCTGGATGGCAAAGGTTACCCTCACGGCCTGGCTGATCAGCAAATTTCAGTCTATGGCCGGATGATTTCTATAGTCGACACCTACGATGCCATCACAGCACAACGCTGCTACAAAGAAGGCCAGACTGGTATTTCGGCGCTGAAAATTCTAAAACGTGAATCACCACACAGTTTTGACCCTGTGCTGTTAGCTCAGTTTATTAAGGCTATCGGCATTCACCCTGTCGGAACGCTGGTGAAACTGAGCAATGAAAAGCTGGGCATAGTACTCAAAGCCAATGAACAAGACCCGCTGCGGCCCATCGTCAAAGTATTTTATAACTGCAAATTCAGACGTTATATCGAAGTTTCAGTGGTGGATTTGGCCAGTAACAAAGTAGATCTGGAGATCGAAGGTGCTGTGATGCCAGAAGATTTTGGTATTGATATGATTCGTTTTTTCCGCCAGTCGGTGCTGGAGTAACAGAGGCTTTAGCGACCCTGATAACTCCAGTCTGTTAAAGCTTCGACACTAAACTGCACCTGATTAAATTGCAGCACCACATACTGAGGTAATATTTCTTTCACCTGAATATCCGCTGTTACCCACTGACCTTGTTGTAAGTCTTTACCGTTGACTTTGATCCAACGTTGTTTGGCGTCCGTGGCATAGACATGAGCTTCAAAACGCAAGGCGGGCAACTGGCGCTGTAATAAGTCGTCCAACTGATTAATATCCACAGCAGGTGCGTCGTGATAATTAATTTCTTGTTTGCGTTGCTGCGGGCTATCGGCGGCAGCTAAAGCAGATTCAAATTTACCACGCAGCTCAGCCGACACATCGGATTGCTCCAGCTCTGCTGCAGGTAATAATTCGTCGACCGGAGTCAGCTCTTGTTCTGTATCTGCTTCCTGCATTTGTTCAAAATCAACAAAGTCTTCTGCGGTCTCGTCAGCAATGGCGCGGCCCAGCACTTTTTCACCCCTTTTGGCCGATACAACCAATTGCGGCTCGTCCTGCGGCGCTGCTTCCAGTTGCACCGGCTCTGTTGGTTTTAATAAATCGGCGGCCAGTTGTAATTCCATCGCTATATCAGCGGCATTGGCAATAGCAGGTGCGGCCTGAACAACAGGAGCTGGTGCCACTTCCGCAGCCGGCTCTGTATCAGCAAACTGATGCTGGCCAATTACAAAACCCAACACCAGACCTAAAACCACCAATAAAGTTAAAGCAGCAATACGCCAGCCATGACCTGTTGCAGCTTTTTCCGCAACCACAGGCACTTGCTGTTGCTGCTTTAATGCATCCATTAATAACGACATGATAGGTTCCTACCAAATAAATGCAGACAGCCCTGCACCGACACCTAACGCCAGCAGCGTTAACACAGGCCATAACCAGACAGGCCATGCCGCTTTTTCCGGTTGAGGTTTAATAGCCAACACTTCTGAAGCCGCCTGATTGACCAGACCAGCATCAATTAATGCCTTTTGCTGACTATAGCCCCCTAACAAAGCGCGGTCGCAGATTAAATTGAGTAAACGCGGAATACCACCAGATAACTGAAATAATTTTTTTATTGCTGAAGAAGTAAACACTGGCCTGCTGCAACCGGCTACCTTTAAGCGATAACTGATGTATTGCTGCACTTCCTGTTCAGTCAAAGGCATTAAGTGATAACGGGCGGTGATCCGCTGTGCTAACTGACGTAAATCCTGCCGCTGCAGCAACTGCTGTAATTCGGGCTGGCCTATTAAAATCACCTGCAGCAGTTTTTTGGTATTAGTTTCTAAGTTGGTTAACAGTCGCAGTTGTTCCAGCACGGCAGGCTGCAGATGCTGGGCTTCGTCGATAATCAGAATGGTATTTTTACCGGCCTGATGGTTTTTCATCAGGCGGTTGGTAATTTTGTCGGTCAGCATTTTTAAGCTGGCGTCAGATTTTTTGTAGCGGATTTTCAGCTGATCACAAATAGCGGCCAATAATTCCAGCTCATTTAACGTAGGATTTAAGATAAAAGCCACTTCAGTCTGATCGGTCAGTTCCTGCAATAAACAACGCGATACAGTAGTTTTGCCTGTGCCTACTTCCCCCGTCAGCAGCACAAAACCACCCGCTTCCCCTAAACCATACCGCAGATGCGCCAGAGCTTCGGCATGACGGGCACTTAAAAACATAAAGTCCGGGTTAGGCGCTATCGAAAAAGGCTGACTGGTTAAACCGAAAAATCCGGTGTACATAAGCTTCCCGCTGCTGAGTTAGGGCGACAATGCCAAGCAAAAATTTATACCCTAAGTAATTGAAGCTGCAGGGAGGCGACAAGCGAACGAGACCCCCTGAGCATAGTTGTCCTATGTGATTGGGGCGAGAGAACGCAGGCAACAAAGCTGCAGCTTTAAGAACGACGGGTATATAATGGCAAAAAAATGATAGGTGTGAAAGCTTTGAAAATTTATCTTGTAGGCGGCGCTGTGCGCGACGAGCTGCTGGGTTACCCGGCTTTAGATAAAGACTGGCTGGTGGTCGGTGCGACTCCTGAACAATTATTGGGGTTGGGTTATCAGGCCGTCGGCAAAGATTTCCCGGTGTTTTTGCATCCCAAAACCAAACAGGAATACGCTTTGGCCCGCACCGAACGCAAACAAGGTCAGGGTTATACCGGCTTTGCCTGTTATTTTGCAGAGGATGTCACTTTAGAGCAGGATTTACAGCGCCGTGATTTAACCATCAATGCCATAGCCAAAGATGATGCTGGTCAGTTGCACGACCCTTATGGCGGCATTGCCGATCTGAACGCCAAAGTTCTGAGGCATGTCTCGCCTGCTTTTAGTGAGGATCCGCTTCGTGTATTGCGGGTAGCGCGGTTTTATGCCCGTTATTTTCACTTAGGTTTTACTGTGGCGGCTGAAACTTTGCAGTTAATGACAGAGCTGAGCCACAGCGGTGAGCTGGAGCATTTAACCGCAGAGCGAGTTTGGCAGGAAACAGCCCGTGCCTTAACAGAACAAGACCCGCAAGCTTATTTTGAATTACTGCACAGCTGCGGCGCGTTAAAAGTATGGATGCCACAACTGGATCAGCTCTGGGGCGTGCCGAACCCGCCGCAGTGGCATCCGGAAATAGACACAGGCATCCACTCTATGCTGGTGTTAAAACAAGCGGCGTTCTTGTCTGACAGGTTAGATGTGCGTTTTGCCGCGCTGTGTCATGATCTGGGCAAAGGCAGCACAGACCCGGCTTTGTGGCCCAAACATCATGGTCATGAGCATACGGGCTTGCCTTTAGTGCAGGAACTGTGCAGCCGTCTGAAGGTGCCAAACGATTGTCGTGATTTGGCCTTATTGGCCTGTGAATATCATCAGTTGCTGCACAAAGCTTTTGAACTTAGAGCTGTCACAGTGCAAAAGTTGTTTGATGGCATAGACCTGTGGCGTAAACCTGAGCGCTTAGACTTGTTACTGCTTTGTGCTATGGCTGATTTACGTGGCCGCACCGGCTTTGAACAGGCCGCTTATCCACAAGCTGACTATTTACGTCAGCTTGCCAATGCAGCCCGTGCTATTGATGTAAAAGCTATTGTCGCTTTGGGTTTAAAAGGTGAGGCAATTAAACTGGAGGTCGCTAAAGCGCGGCTTGAGGCTATTAGCGCAGCGAAACAGCAGTGGCAGCAGCAAGATCCGGCCAGTTAAATTCTATTGGCCACAGCTTTTGTGGCTCCTGATACTGCTGCCACATCTGCTGATAGCTTTGGCCTGTCAGCGGATGAGTCTGCTCTGGCGCCAGTTCAGATAAAGGCAATAACACAAAAGCGTTTTTGCTAATTTCATCGCGCGGTAATTCAACAGGTGCTGTGCAAACCAGTTGATCATAAGTCAACAAATCCAGATCCAGCCTTTTGCCACAAAATTTAGGTGACTTCGCAGGCCTGCCATATTTTTGTTCTATCGCTTTAAAGGCAGCCACACAGTCAGCTACAGACAAATGGGTGTTGGCTTCAGCCACCAGATTGTAAAACGCATCCCCAGCAAAACCCACAGCTTCACTTTCGTACACAGCAGAGCAGCGAATGTCACCGAATAATGCACAAAGCTCCAGATAAGCGGCGCTGATATGCAGCTCCCGCTCTATATTGCTGCCGATACTGATATAGATCAGCGCCATTACCAGCTTCCACGGCAAATAGATACGCCAACACTGGCCGCAGCTGGAACGGCTGCAGGTTTGGCGATCGTCACTTTGACTGCTTTAGTCGGAAATTTGTCCAACACCATAGCTGCGACTTTTTCAGCCACAGTTTCAATCAATTCATGAGGTTGCTGGCAAAGCTCTGCAATAGCTTCACACACAGCACTGTAATCCAGGGTGTATTGCAAATCATCGGTCGCAGCGGCCTGGCGGATATCGGTTGCCAGTTCCAAATCAAACTCCAGCGTCTGCTGTATGGCTTTTTCCCAGTCATACACCCCTATTACGGTCTGAACTTTGAATTGCCTGATAAAAACTATATCCGTCATAGATTTCCGCTTTTGTTAAAGACTTGTTTCAGGTAGGCTGGTCGGATAGGCAAATACTAAAAAAGCCTATACCCTGAGCAACTTATTAAACAGGACGCGATTTTAGCGTACTTTGCCGGACTGAGGAACCTTAATCCATGACCCCTACCATAGCGATTTTGATGCTGATAGCTTATTTAAGCGGCTCAATCTCGTCTGCTATTCTGGTCAGCCGACTGTTCAGGCTGCCGGACCCGCGTACTCATGGTTCAGGTAATCCGGGCGCAACCAACGTGTTACGTTTAGGTGGTGCAGTACCAGCCGCTATGGTGCTGGTGTTTGATGTGCTCAAAGGCACTATTCCGGTTTGGGGTTCTTACTTTTTAGGCATTGAAGCTTTTTATTTAGGCATGATCGCGGTCTGCGCCTGCTTAGGTCATATATTCCCGCTCTTTTTTGGTTTTAAAGGTGGTAAAGCGGTCGCGACAGCCTTTGGTAGTATGATGCCTATAGGCCTGGATCTGGCCGGATTATTGATTTCCACCTGGATGATGCTGGTTGGCGCGACTGGCTATTCGTCATTAGCCGCTATTGTCACCGTCAGCCTGGCGCCTCTGTTCACCTGGTTTATCAAACCCTTGTATACCATTCCTGTGTCTATGCTGAGCCTGCTGATTATTATCCGTCACAAAGACAATATCATCAGGCTCTGGCATGGTCAGGAAACCAAGGTCTGGCATAAAAACCGTAAAACCAAAGCTCAGAATCCAGAACAAGAATAATTAAATACCCCAATCAATTACAAGGCGGGCAATTGCTCCATAGGCCAACGTGGTGTTACGCCTATAGTCAGGTCCTGCAGTTGTCCTGCTTTTAAACGCTGGAAGCCAGCAAAAGCAATCATAGCGCCATTGTCAGTGCAAAATTCTTTGCGCGGATAATAGACTTCACCTTTTAAGCTTTTCAGTAAAACTTCCAGCTGTTCGCGCAAAGATGTATTGGCGCTGACTCCACCGGCCACTACTAAACGTTTTAAGCGTTGCTCTTTTAAAGCTCGGCGACACTTTAATACCAGAGTGTCCACTACAGCTTGCTGAAAGGAGGCGGCTATATCGGCCTGCACTTCAGGACTTTTTCCTTCGGCCGCTATCACATTCGCCGCCGCAGTTTTTAAACCACTGAAACTGAAATTTAAGCCTGGTCTGTCCGTCATCGGACGTGGAAAGGCATATTTATCGGCCTGACCCTGAGTGGCTAATTTGGCTAATAAAGGCCCGCCCGGATAATCTAAGCCCATCAATTTAGCGGTTTTATCAAAAGCCTCGCCTGCTGCGTCATCCACAGATTCACCCAATAACTGGTACTGGCCTATGCCATCCACCCGCACCAGTTGGGTATGGCCGCCTGAGACTAACAACGCGATAAAAGGAAACTCCGGTGGATTTTCTTCCAGCATAGGTGCTAATAAATGACCTTCCATATGATGCACTGCCAGCGCTGGTTTGCCCCAGGCAAAAGCTAAACTGCGACCTATGGCAGCGCCCACTAACAAGGCGCCAGCCAAACCCGGGCCTGCGGTGTATGCTACGCCATCTATCTCAGAGGCTTCACAACCCGCTTCTTTTAACGCCTGTTGAATTAAAGGCAATGTTTTGCGGATATGGTCACGCGAAGCCAGTTCAGGCACTACCCCGCCATAATCGGCATGCAGAGGGATCTGGCTATACAACACATGACTTAACAGACCCCGCTTTTCGTCATACACAGCGATGCCGGTTTCATCACAAGATGTTTCTATGCCAAGTACTCGCATTTTACTCCCCTTACCTATATGCTACGCGGCGAATTGTACTGGGATCCGAGCATCATCACCAGCACAACACTTATTGCTTTACATTGGGGGTGGCTTTTGAGTAAAATGCCGCACCATTTTTAATCGTATTGGTTAGACACTAACCAGAGTTGACCGAGGTGAGAATTTAATGCCTGTTGTTAAAGTAAAAGAAAACGAACCATTTGACGTAGCTTTACGTCGTTTCAAGCGCTCTTGTGAAAAAGCTGGCGTATTAGCTGATGTACGCGCTAAAGAATTTTTCGAGAAGCCAACTTGGGTTCGTAAGCGTAAGAAAGCTGCTGCTGTTAAGCGCCACATGAAAAAGCTTTCTCGCGAAAACGCTCGTCGCATCAAGCTTTACTAAGATTATTGCCTGACCTATGGCGTTGTTAGAACAGCTGCAAGAAGCTCAAAAAGATGCAATGCGTGCCAAAGACAAACTGCGTCTGGGTACTATTCGTTTAGCTTTAGCTGAAATCAAACAACGTCACATTGACTCGCAGATGGTGCCTGATGACACCAACATCATTGCAGTTCTTACCAAAATGGTGAAACAACGCAAAGAATCTGCCAGTCAATACAGTGCAGCAGGTCGGCAAGATTTAGCTGATATTGAATTAGCAGAAATCGTAATCGTAGAACAGTTTTTGCCACAAGCCTTATCTCAGGCTGAGCTGGATGATTTAGTGCAACAGGCGATCACTGCTGTTGCAGCCTCTGGAATAAAAGACATGGCGAAAGTTATGGCTCATTTAAAACCACAGGTTCAGGGCCGTACTGATATGGCCGTTTTAAGTCAGGTTATTAAAGCTCGTTTGAGTTAAGCTTCTAGCTGAACTACTGCACGCCGTGCCCTTAGCACGGCTTGTCTTTTTCTGTATACCCGTCGCACTTGAAGCTGCAGCTTTGTTGACTGCGCTCATTCGTCCCAGTCACATAGTGTATCTATGCTCCTGGGTCTCACGAGCTTGTCGCCTCCCTGCAACATCAAGTTGCCTGGGTCTATTCAGTAGATGAGGAAAAAGGTGGCAGGACAAATCCCAAGACACTTTATCGACGACTTATTAGCTCGTACAGATATAGTGGAACTGATTGATCACAGAGTTCCGTTAAAAAAGGCCGGTAAGAATTACCAGGCTTGTTGCCCTTTCCATAACGAAAAATCCCCTTCTTTTACCGTAAGTAGCGATAAACAGTTTTACCATTGCTTTGGTTGTGGCGCTCACGGCAATGCCATCAGTTTTATGATGGCGTATGAACAGCTTGAATTTGTAGAAGCCATTGAAGAACTGGCGAAGCAGCATCATTTAGAGATACCACGCGAACAAGGCAGTGGTAAGCAGTATCCGCAAGCTCAGGCCGATGATTACAGCCAGATGCAAAAAGCGGCAGATTTGTATCAGCAACAACTGAAGCAACAGGCTCATGCTGCAGCCTATTTGCAGAAACGTGGAATATCAGAGGCCACAGCAACAAAATACGGCATAGGTTACACACCGGACAGCTGGGATTTTGTGTTAAAGCATTTAGGCACTTCACGTTCAGCCCGGGATCAGCTGTTTGAGATTAAACTGATCAACCGTAATGATCAGGGTCGTGAATACGATTTTTTCCGCGACCGGCTGATGTTTCCGATCCGGGATAAACGCGGCAGAGTGATAGGTTTTGGCGGCAGGGTGATAGGTGAAGGTACGCCTAAGTATCTAAACTCACCTGAGACCCGGCTTTTCCATAAAGGCCGTGAACTTTATGGCTTATATGAAGCCAGACAAAGCCAGGACAGGCTGAATCGGGTGTTGATTGTTGAAGGTTATATGGACGTGGTAGGTCTGGCCGAGCAAGGAATATCTTTTGCTGTGGCTTGTTTAGGCACCGCCACGACCCCAGATCACATGCATACCTTATTTCGCCTGACCAGCACTGTGACTTGCTGTTACGACGGCGACAGAGCAGGCCGCGACGCTGCATGGCGCGCTTTACAAAGTGCTTTACCGCATTTAAAAGACGGCGTTGAACTGAATTTTGTATTTTTACCGGACGGCGAAGACCCGGATTCGCTGGTGCAAAAAGAAGGCAAAGAGGCCTTTTTACATCGTCTGGAACAGGCCATGCCTTTAGGTCAGTATTTATTTGACCATCTGGCCAAAGAGTTAGACTTAAACAGTGATGCCGGCAAATCCGCCTTATGGGTCAAAGGCAATGAGCTGATTAAACAAATTCCAAGTGAATTTTACCGCGATGCCTTGTTTGAAACTCTGGGCTCGCTGGTTGGTAAATCGTCGCAGCAAAATACAGCGGCCAAAAACCAAACCAAAGTGCAGGGCAAAGCGCCTGTAGCAACAAAAATTACGCCAATGCGCCGGGCTATAGCTCTGTTGTTGCAGTATCCGCCTCTTGCCAAAGTCATGCCTTTGGCTCCAGAGCTGGCGGAAGCGAATTTACCTGGTATTCAGTTGTTGCTGACTGTGCAGCAGACCTTATTAGCTCAGCCTGAGCTGACCACGGCGCAGTTGCTGGAACATTGGCGTGATACGCCTGAATACAATATTTTGGTCAAACTGGCGCTGTGGGATCATCAGGTTGCTGAAGAGCAGTTAACCAAAGAATTTCTGGATACCTTCCGCTCTATAGAGGATCAGTATCTGGGTCAACGCCTGGAAGAATTGCAACGCAAAGACACTTTGCAGCAACTGACCACGGCGGAAAAACACGAATTTGTGTTGCTGTTAAAAGCTTTTAAAAGCAAATAACCGTGAGTAAGCCGTCATTGCGCGGTGGCTAGAAAAGCCGCGCTTTGTTATAATCGCTAATTCGCATTTTTGAACTAACTATTTGGGTGGAAGAACAGCCTCTATGGAGCACAATCCTCAGTCGCAACTAAAACTCCTGATCTTAAAGGGTAAAGAGCAAGGTTATTTGACCTTTGCTGAAGTTAATGATCATCTTCCACAAGATATTATTGACTCCGATCAGATCGAAGACATTATCCGTATGATCAATGACATGGGTATTCAGGTGTTTGAAACAGCACCAGACGCCGATGACCTGATCATGTCTGATGCTGCGCCGGATGAAGACGCCGCAGAAGAAGCCGCTCAGGCTTTAGTCAGTGTGGATAAAGAGTTAGGTCGCACTACAGATCCGGTCCGCATGTATATGCGTGAAATGGGCACTGTAGAGCTGTTAACCCGTGAAGGCGAAATCGACATCGCCAAACGGATTGAAGATGGTATCAATCAGGTTCAGACCTCTGTCGCTGAATACCCTGAAGCCATCACCTACCTGTTAGAACAGTGGGATAAATTCGAAGCCGAAGAAATTCGCTTAAGTGACATCGTCACAGCTTTTATCGATCCAAACGAAGCGGATGACTTACCACCAACAGCCACTCATATCGGCTCAGACGTGCCAGAAGAAGAACTGGCCGATGAAGATGCTGATATCACAGGCGATGATGACGAGTCAGAAGACGCAGATGATGAAGGGGACACTGGCCCGGATCCGGAAATGGCGCGTGAGAAGTTTACTGAACTCCGTACCCAGTACGAAGTGACACGTAACTCTATTGTCAAAAACGGCCGTGAACACCCAACCACCAAAGAAGAAATTGATAAACTCAGCGAAGTGTTCCGTTGCTTCCGTTTAGTGCCAAAACAATTTGATCGTCTGGTCAAAAACATGCGTGAAATGATGGACCGCGTCCGCGTCCAGGAACGTATTGTGATGAAGCACTGCGTTGAGTACGCAAAAATGCCAAAGAAAAACTTTATGAAGTCTTTCAGCGGCAATGAAAACTCAACGGCCTGGATAGACGCAGAAATCGCTGCCAACAAACCTTATTCAGCCAAGCTGGCTGAGATGCGCGACGAACTGTATCGCAGCGTTGAGAAGCTGAAAAAAATTGAAGAAGAGACTGGCCTCTCGATCTTTAAAATTAAAGATATTAATCGTCGCATGTCGATTGGTGAAGCCAAGGCCCGTCGTGCGAAAAAAGAAATGGTTGAGGCGAACTTACGTCTGGTTATTTCTATCGCGAAAAAATACACCAACCGTGGTTTACAATTCCTTGATTTAATTCAGGAAGGTAACATCGGCTTGATGAAGGCTGTCGACAAATTCGAATACCGTCGTGGTTACAAGTTTTCAACTTATGCCACATGGTGGATCCGTCAGGCCATTACCCGCTCTATCGCTGACCAGGCCCGTACTATCCGGATCCCTGTGCATATGATCGAAACCATCAACAAACTGAACCGTATTTCACGTCAGATGTTGCAGGAAATGGGTCGTGAGCCGTCGCCGGAAGAATTGTCCGAACGTATGGGCATGCCGGAAGACAAGATCCGTAAAGTGCTGAAAATTGCTAAAGAGCCAATCTCCATGGAAACACCAATAGGTGATGATGAAGATTCGCATCTGGGCGATTTTATCGAAGACAGCACTTCAGAATCGCCGCTGGATTCAGCCACCATGGAAAGCTTAAAAGCCGCCACCAACGAAGTATTGGCCGGTTTAACAGCCCGTGAAGCCAAAGTACTGCGTATGCGTTTTGGTATCGATATGAATACCGACCATACTCTGGAAGAAGTGGGTAAACAGTTTGATGTAACACGGGAACGTATCCGTCAAATCGAAGCCAAAGCGCTGCGTAAACTGCGCCACCCTTCCCGTTCAGAAGTATTAAAAAGCTTCCTCGACGAGTAGATAGCTTTGTAAAAAGAGGCACCTTCGGGTGCCTTCTGTTTTTTACTCTATAAAAATCATCATGCTTTTGTTTCAGATTGATAAGCCATATTACATCTCTGAATGATTCTGTATCGGGTAGCTGTCTTTTTTCCAACAGTTGAATTTACATCCATACTTAGGTAGCAGCTCAATCAAATCCCCCACAACCCCCAGCCCAAACATAGTAGAGCAGACAGATACAAAAAACCCGTCGCTGATCGCCAGCGTATTGGTTGTCGAATGAAATCAGCAAAGCGCAAGTTGACCAAACGTAATTCAAATAGCAAAGCAAGCATTAGCAGTGCCAATGCTAATTGGTAATAGCGCTGAGGATCTACACGGCTATAAAACCAAGGCGAATATATTGCGTACAGAAAAATCAGAAAGATAAATAACATTTTCAAGCTTTTACAAAAAGAATGAGAAAATTTCATAATGTCCATGATACTTATCCTATTGACTGGAATGGCTGGCTCCAGCCACGCTAAAGCCAGCCGTGTTCTTTAGTTTAGAGCATTACTAATCCATCTCTGAATAGGGGTGTTTCTATTCATCCATTGCCCTGCTGAATAGCCAACCTGAAAAGACACCGTCAAAAAACCAAGGGCGCTAGTAAAGCGGGTCGCAGCAGCAAGATTACTTGCGCTGTAAAACTGTCCACCAGAAACAACAGCTATCTGTTTATCATCTAAAATGTTCATCTGAGTTTCTCCTTGAATAAATTAAGCCTGACTTTTAGGCTATACATTAGCTCGAACAACCAAGCCCAAATACCTTTGGTCTTCGAGGATCACATCCGCGCTTAACAAATTAAGACAGCATTAACATGACCTTGTTGTAAGCACAGAATTGCTGGGCACCTGCTGGCACTTCAGCCCTATAAATCGGTTCATCAATTGTAAGCAACATATCAACTTCATTTAGCAACACTATGTCCCGAGCTGCTTTGAACAATTCGCTGGGAGTTGCCCAAATACGGATAAACAGCGACACAAAATTTAATTCCAGCCTAAGCCCCGCTGAATAAAAGTCATAGACTAGGGCAGATACAAACAACACAGCCTTTAATTCAGAATTTGCACGCAAACAACATCGCTAAGAAAACATTATCTATGTATTGACCAACAACTTTCACAACTAAATGGGTAAATCTGCGGCAGAAAAAGACAATCATAACTAGAGGAACCAGAATAAGTTGTAACATCAGCAGAAAGTTTTCGAACCTGATGCCTTCTTGTTGAACAATCTAAGAAAGAAGCGTTCTTTGCATCATAAATGGGCCTATACGCGACAACAGACAACAGACAACAGACAACAGACAACAGATCAAAATAACAACAATAAATTTACATCACAAAAATTAAATAAGCAAAAATTAGCCTGTACATTTTCATCAAAAAACTTTAACACCTTTATTTAGCTCGAGATTTACTTGCTCACAAAACAGGTGTCAACAGGAAATAGCTATAGACTCAACCCCGAAACACATTTAACAACCAGTTGTCTCATCACACCAGCAAACGCAGAAACGCCGTTTAACCTTGTATTTCCCTTGACTACTCTCCGCCCAGTACAGGGGATTTTTTATTGAAGCGGATAAAAAGTAAGCAATCGATACAAAGTCTGTGTTATCAAGCGGTGACAACAGCGGAAAAACTTCTTATACTGCCTGCGCTTTAAAGAGTTCAGTCCTTGAACTTGTTTACTTAAAGCCTGTTTTAAATGGCCCTATAGCTCAGTTGGTTAGAGCATCCGACTCATAATCGGCAGGTCCCTGGTTCAAGTCCAGGTGGGGCCACCATTTATCAAACTCTTCGCTTCTTCTTTTTGAATCATTCATCGACTGAGAGTGCAATCTTGCCTTTTCGGTTTCCCGTCTCGATAAGATCATGAGCTGCTACTATCTCGCTTAACTTCATCACACGTTCAATAATAGGCTTGATGCCACCTGCGTCGACCACTTTGGCCAATTCGGTCAGTCGCTGTGCAGACTGAGTGGTAAAAACAAAATGGATCTCTGCATTGACCTGCCAGCCACTGATCAGGTTTTGCGGTTCGGACATATCGACAATGGACACTAACCTGCCAGAGTTCGCCAGTAAGGAAAGACTATTTTCTATGGTTTTCTGGCCTACTGTATCCAGGATAATGTCAAAACCAGAGGCATAGTCCTGACGAAGCTCTTCATACAATGACTCATTTCGGTAATCATAACTGACATCCGCTCCCAGCATTTCGACAAAGTCTTTATTGTGCAGACCAGCTGTAGTAACCACATGGGCACCAAAAAACTTTGCGATCTGGATTGCATAAACACCAACACCTCCCGCACCACCGTGGATCAGCACTTTATCACCAGACTTTAAGCGTCCCCTTTCCATCAGGCATTCCCATGCAGTACCGGCGGCTAAAGGCAAGGTAGCAGCTTGTTCAAAAGAAATAGTTTTAGGTTTCTTTGCCACTATGGATGCTTTCTCAACATGATGCGTGGCATAACTGCCTTCGTTTTCAAGCAATCGCGGCACATAAAACACTTCATCCCCTACGGCAAGGCCACGGACATTTTTTCCTACTTTCTCAATGATACCAGCACAATCAACACCCAACCTTGCCGGTAAGGCGACACTACTTTTGTAGTCTCCCCTTCTGGTTTGTATATCCACAGGGTTCACAGAGGCCGCTTTTACTCTGACCAGAACTTCATCGTCCGCCGGAACAGGGGTGGGTAGCTCGACCAGCTTCATCAGATTGGAAGCACCAAATTGTTCAATGACTACAGCTTTCATTTTTTTCTCCGAAATTTGAATTTTTTGCAGTCTATATCAAAAGTTCTTTTTGCATAAGTACGCACAATTTTGTAATGTAGTATCATTTTGTATACTGCAAAAAGTGACGATTTTATGAACTACGATGAACCATTTGGCTGCTCTGTGACCACAACACTCAAGGTGATTGGCGGCCGATGGAAACCAATCATCTTGTTCAATCTGTTGGAAAATGAAAAATGCAGATTTAATGCCCTGAAGCGAATGATTAATGGCATTACACAGCGAATGTTGACCATGCAGTTAAAAGAGCTGGTCGATGACGGCGTGATTCACAGAGAGGTACTGGATCTTGTCCCCCCTCATGTTGAATATTCCCTGACTGACTATGGTAAAACCCTGACACCACTGCTGATATTGATGAGAGATTGGGGAGCAAGCCATGCTGAACGGGCAGAAATTACAGAGCAAAAGCCGCAGTAATCCAACAACAGGCCAACTCCCGGGGCAGATGATGTTAAGCTCTTGCAGCCTGCCCTAAATCCATTTCCGCCAACAATTGCTGCATCAGTTGCATCACCTTTAAATTGGCTTGTTCCATTTGGCTCAGGCTGTGTAAGGTTTCTGGCCAGCGCCCCTGATGGTAATAGTCCAGCGTCAGTTTGGCTTGTTGATGCACGGCTTCATGTGGTGATTCAATCTGTTGGTAGACTGAGCCTTTGGTCATACGCTGTTGTGTGGGTAATTGCTCGTATAAAGCACCGAGCCGGCATTGGTGTTCGTCTGGTAAGTCGTTGGACTGAAAACTGGCGCCGCCTAATAAGGTGCGATACACCATCATTTTCATCACCAGTTCCTGCAGATTGGCCAGTTCCACCGCAAATACTATGGCGGAGTAGGTGCTGCTTTGCTCTGCACTAATACAATTCCGGCTGATATGGCCGCTCGCCTCTGCGGCCTCAGTAAATAGGTCTGACAACTTCAGCAGTTCATTGTCCATGCTGGTCACATGTAAGCTGACTTCATCCACTTCAGATAAGATGCTGTGAATAGAACCACTGATCTCGCTGGTTGCAGCTGTAGTTTTCAGCGCCAGTTTGCGGACTTCATCGGCCACCACGGCAAAACCCCGGCCATGTTCACCTGCTCTTGCCGCTTCTATTGCAGCATTCAGCGATAATAAATTGGTTTGCTCAGACACAGCCCGGATCAATTCAACGACGCCTGAAATGACCTTAGTTTCGCTTTTTAGTTTGTGCAGAGTCCGCAAGCTGTTATCACTTTGTTGCCGCAACGATTTCAGTTGCTCGTGTGACTGCAGCATCTGCCTGCCCCCCTGTACCGCCAGCTCACGGGCATCAGTAGATCGAAGTTGCTGCTGCTTTAAATCATCAGAGAGCCGCAGCATGCTGTGCTCCATATGCATTAAACTTTGCTCAAATTGCCCAAGCTCTGTGGCGGCTTTGGCCGTGCTCTCCAGCTGTTGAGTGATGGTTTTAAGCTGCAGATCCCTGGCGGCTAGTTGGTTTTCAAGTTGCTGATTCTGCTCTAACAACTGCTGTAGTTGTTGCTCCATCTCTTGCCGCTTAACTTCGGCGTGTTGCAACTTCACAGTGCGTACCAGGCTCCACATAAGTCCCCCTTCGCTTGTTATCTACTGGTGAATCAGGCCCGGCAAAACGCCGGGCCTCTTTGCCATTACAGCTCGCTATGAGGACCAAAAACTTCATAGTGAATTTGCGCCGAAGCTACACCCAAAGCCAGTAACTGGTCTTTGGCAAACTTCATAAAACCTGTAGGACCACAGAGGTAGAAGTTGGCACTTTGCAGCGGCAACTGGGCAGCAACAGCTTTCAGATCCATCAAACCGGTAAACTGATTGGCAGCTGTGTTCTGCTCTGCTTTGTTGTACCAGGTAAAGTTGTGCAGTAATGGGTAGTCTTGTTCCAGTTGCGAAATACGCTGTGCGAAAGAATGCTGCTGTGGATTTTCGCAGGCGTGCAGGAAAAACACCGGGGTTTGCTGCTTTAACGCCACTATGCTTTCCAGCATCGACACCATAGGAGTTAAACCTACACCAGCGGAGATCAGCACTGTAGGTAAATGGGCCGATTGCAGGAAAAAGTCACCAGCAGGTGGCAGTATATCCAGTTCATCTCCGGCCTGAATATGGTCGTGCAGATAATTGGAGACCAGACCTGCCACTTCGCCATTTTCACGTTTGACGCTGATGCGGTAGCTGTGGCCATTGGCTTTGTCAGACAAGGAATACTGACGGATTTCATAGTAGTCACAATGGGCAGGTTTGACTTTCACCCCCAGATATTGGCCTGGCAGGTAATCCACCACAGCTTCACCATCTTTGGGTACCAATACAAAGCTGGAGACCAGCTCAGATTCACGGATTTTTTCTCTGACGATAAAACGACGTGGGCCATACCAGCCACCCGGCTTTTGTTCGGTCTGGTTATACAGCTGACGCTCACGGCCGGTAAAAATATTCGCCAGCACGCCATAAGCTTCTGTCCAGGCTTGTTCTACCTCTGGTGTAAAAGCGTCCGGAGCCAGTTCACGTAAAGTTTCAATCAGATGATGACCCACTATGTCGTAGTGCTCAGGCTGAATAAAAAAGCTGGTGTGTTTATGCGCCACCCGCTCCACTGTTTCAGTCAGTACAGACAGGTTATCGATATTTTTGGCATAAGCCGCAATAGCACTAAACAAGGCAAACTGCTGACGGCCACTGTGCTGGTTGGTCATATTAAAAATATCTTTCAGCTCAGGATTGACCTGAAACATACGCTGATAAAAATGGTTAGTGATAGCCACACCTGCCCCTTCCAGCAAGGGCACAGTGCTTTTAACGATGGCAATAGTTTGAGCAGATAACATAATAAAACCTCTTTTGAGTAAGTAAGTGTCAGTGAATAGTTCAGAACAACATCAACCCGGTCTGCCATCAGCACGGGGCTGAGTCAGAACAGGCCAATAAAACCGAATAAAAATTGCGAAGGCGCAGAGCCATAACACAGCGCTGACTTGCCAGAACACCAGAGGGAAGCCTGCTAAGCTGGCCAGCATCCGCACCGGGCCAGCGAGCAACAGCAAAGCAAAAGCTACAGTGATAGTTTTGCCAACCTGCAGTAGCCGGCCTGTATGACCT
>CBIMJC010000012.1:0-29582 GCA_966244125.1 uncultured Rheinheimera sp. | reverse complement strand
ATAGGTAATGTACTGTTTGTACAGCGCATTCTCCAGACCCAAAGTCCAGCTGCCCCAGTTGGTGGTGTCATAACGGCCGGATAAATCCAGTGTATGGTAACCATCAAAAGAGGAGCCGTCGTTGTAATCCACATCAAACAGCTGACTGAACTGAACTCTGCTGCTCAGTTGCAGAGGCCATTGGTGTAACCAATACAGGTTTAAGCGTTCAGGGGCTATATTGATGCCCCCCAAATCTTTATCGACCTGGCCATCGTTGTTACTGTCATAACGGCCATCGGTGCGGGCATAAGTGAAACCTAAAGTGCTGTTGTCATGCAGGTTGTATTCGCCTTCAGCCTCAAAACCTGAGATCTCTGTTTGTTCACGCATTACACTGTAAATGCCATCAGCATCGGCTTGCAGGCGGGAGCCTAAATCTGAGTCTGACTGGAAATAACTCAGTTGCAGGCGATAGTTATTTTCGGTCAGTTCAATGCCGGCTTCAGCGTTATCAGACACCACAGGTTGCAGGTTCAGGAACTGAGCCACAGACTGGTTTGGTTTATTAATAGCGCGCAATACACGTCCCACATCCGGCATACTAAAGCCTTCACTGTAGCTGGCGTACAGACGGACAGTATCAGACCACTGGTGCACTACCCCAAAGTTTTGCAGTAGCTCATTAAAACTGGGCTCACCACCTGTCACAAAGCTGCTGTTGGATGAAGCCAAAGTCGTAAAGTCAGCAACCGACAACCGACCATACTCATAACGGGCGCCAGCGCTGAAAGTCCAGTTTTTAATCTGGTTATAACGCAGCTGGACAAAAGGGGCATAGTTGGTGAATTCAGTTTCAGGCACCCAGTTTCTGTTGGTCATCACCAGTTCCTGGTAAGTACTGTCCTGCAACCAATCCAGGCCAGTGCTCAGATCCACACCTGTATCCGCCAAATCGGCCCGGAACCAGGTCAGACGGCTGCCGATTTTTTCTGAGATGTTTTGCGATTGATCAAAAATGTTGGCCCCCAAAGCCGGGTCCTGAAAGACTGCAGCTCTGCTGCCACCAAACATTGAGGCAAAATCCTGCGCAAACAATTGCAGACTTAACTGGCCGCCAGCTATTGCCTGATGCTGATAATCCAGAGAAGCTGAAGTCACTTTATTTTGTGACGGCTTGCCTTCAGTGACACCACGCTTTGAAGTGGTAGGAATACCAGCAGCCGCATTACCGTTGACAGTCACATAGTTATTATTACCTTTTAAATCAAAGTGATTCACCATCAACTGCAGGCTTTGAGCTTCTGTCATCTGCCACTTGGTTTTGATAAATAAGTCGACCGTATCCGAGTCCATGGTGTCGCCCTGAGTGGTGTCCACCCCAATAGGGTTACCATCACCATCCAGATACAAACCGGTTTTATTCAAAGCGGCGCCCGTCACTAAAGACACATCATCAAATTGCTCAGAAAACAGATAACTGGCTTTATAACTTTGAGTATCAGAACCACCTGTAGTAGGAAGCGAACCAGATAAACTGACCTGATGACGCTGCCCGCCCGGTGATTTGGTAATGATGTTGATAATGCCCCCACTGGCGCCCATGCCCTGAATAGCATTAGCACCACGGATGATTTCAATACGCTCAATCATGGACGGGTCTATGGTATTGCCATCGCGTGAGCCGTTACGCAAAGGAGTGGATTGTGGCACACCATCAATCATATACAGAGGTTCACGGCCACGCAGGGTTTCACCATTGGCTGTTAGTTTTTGTCGGCTTGGTGAAAAGCTGGGGAGCAGATTGCCCAAAATTTGCGATAAGTCCTGAGTCACCGCCAGCTGAGCTTTTAACTCTTCCTGATCGATCACCGTAATAGTGGCAGGCACTGTACTGACAGGATAAGAAGATCGGGTGGCGGACACGCTGATAGTTTCAATATCAGTGGCTTTTTCTGCAGCCAGCAACGGCAGTGGTAAGGCCAAAGCCAGGGCTAATCGGGACAATTTCATAACTTCACCACAACTAACAAAAATGGTTCGCATTTATAAATGCGAACCATTCTTATGTCAAGTCAGATCAAACGACACTGTAGGTTAGTTTGAGTTTGCTTTGAGGGTTAAACCGGCAAACCGGATAAAGTCATCCGCCGTTTCTATACCAGCCATAGCTGAACCATCCTGCATTTGCGCAAAGGTAGGAGCCTGCTGAAACTGAAAACTGAGTTTTAAGTTTTCAGGTTGCTGCAAAAAACTCAGCACAGGTTCACTGATCTGAGCAGGGATTTGTGGGTTTTGTTGTAGTGCAGCACTCAGTTGTTGCTGGCTGGTCTGATAGTCCGCGCTGATTTGCGCCGCGGCCAACTGATCAAACAATTGCTGTAAAAAAGCTTTGTTTTCAATTTCAAATGCGCCACTGGCCACCCCTATTACTCCTACTTTTTTCATCAAATCAGATAAATAGTCAGGTTGCTCGGCCAGTTGCTGCTGTTGCTCCGGAGTCATCTTTTGCAGCTTTTCAGCAAACTGCCACAGCTCTGTTGCGCCAGTTAAAGCAAAGCGGTAATTCAGGCTAAAACGCTGGTCAAGGTTCAACTCCTGCTGGAAACTCAGCTCACCGGTTTTGGCCTGATACTGGTACTGGTAACTCAGATCTATAGGTAAAGCAGCAAGATAATCCGCTAATGGGGCAGGCAGAGGAGCCAGTACCTGTGGCGATACTTTTAAATTTTGTAACCTGGCGGCACCTTTGTCAGCTAAACCTTCCCAGTCGATACCATTCAGCTCTACCTGCTCAACTGTGACCAGATCTCCCATACCTGCAATGCTGATATGTAAATCCTCAATGGTATAAGTGGAGGTAATCACATTGGCAGAGAGTGTTTTGTAACTGAACTGAACAGGCGGCATATCTCCTTGCTCAGCAAGTTCAAGATAGCGCTGATTTCCCTGCGTAATGTAATCGACCACCACCTGCTCGGCATACTGGTTGGCATAATACAGACCCGCCACTGCTCCAGCGGATAATACAAAGACTGCACCCAGCCATATTTTTTTTCCCATAGTTCCTTTTCCTTTAAACCGGCTCACCACGCCATACTAGCATGCATAAAGCGGAAAACAGCGGTATGAACCTGTAATTCAAAGCAAAAGCCTGCTAATTTGACCTGTCTTTTCTCTGCTTTTGGTGTGGTATGGAACTCTACTTCCACTGGTTTGATTTATTGGGTATCGCTGTATTTGCAATCTCAGGCACTCTGGCAGCCTGGCGCAAACAAATGGATGGGTTTGGGGTGATAGTGCTGGCCACAGTTACTGCTATAGGGGGCGGTACTCTGCGTGATTTAATTCTGGATTCTCCGGTGATTTGGTTAAGTGACAACAGCTACTTTCTGGCGATATTTGCAGCGGCAGGCTTAACCATACTTTTGGTGCGCAACCGTCTGGTGATCCCTAACAATACCTTACAAATAGCCGACGCTATTGGTCTGGCATTTTTTGTCATTATGGGCACCCAAAAAGCACTGGATCACGGTACTTCAGGTTTTGTCGCCATTATGATGGGCACTATGAGTGGTGTCTGTGGTGGCATGATCCGTGACGTATTGTGTCGTGAAATCCCTATGGTATTCCGGGGCGAGCTTTATGCTATGGCCTGCATTTTTGGTGGCTTGGTTTACGTGCAACTACTGGGTTTTGGTGTGGAACAAATGCCCGCTATGTTATCCGGTATGATGGCTTTGCTGGCCCTGCGTTTAGCCGCTATTCGCTGGCACTTAACTATTCCTGTATTTGGTAAAAAGTCCTCAGATCTGCGCTGATCATCAGCAGCAGACCAGACTGGTTGTACTGTTTTATTTACATCTCAGCTCAGTTTGCCGGAGCCGCAGCTTGAAATTAATTAGGAAGCTAACTAAAATGCAATTAGTTTCCTAATTATTAACGAGCAAATTATGAGTTTCCAAAGTTTAGGTCTGCAAGTCCATCAATTATCCCGCCAATGGCGCTGTTTATTGGATAAACAACTGGCTTGTCAGGGGTTGACGCAAAGCTCTGGCATAGCGCTGGTGTATATAGCTGAAAACCAGGGGTTTAGCCAAACTGAACTGGCCCGCTTGTTAGCAGTAGAAACCCCCTCTTTAGTGCCGGTACTGGATCAACTGGAAAAACAGGGTCTGATTGAACGGCGACCTTCAGAGCAGGACAGACGCCAGAAGGCGCTGTATTTACTGCCAGCGGCGACAGATTTAGTGGCTGCAATTAATCAGCAACGCCGCGTTTTACAGCAACAATTATTGGCCAACCTGACCCCACAACAACAGCAGGATCTGCCACTCTTGCTGAGCCTGGTATTACAACAAGCCGCAGTGCTGTTGCAGGATCAAAAAGCCGGAGACTTAGCATGAGCGCCGAACAACTGTTTAACCGCTGGATCAAATGGACTTTAGTGCTGTTTGCGCTGGTGTTTGGTTATTATCTGGCTGCAGATTTGTATATGCCTGTCACCACAGACAGTTTAGTGCAACGTTATGTTGTGCAGGTCGCTCCCCAGTTGCCTGGTCGTGTGGTGTCCGTAGCGGTGCAGAATAACCAGCAGGTCAAAAAAGGCGATTTGTTATTTGAACTGGACCCGGCTGATTATCAGCTCAAACTGGAATTGGCCCAGTTACAACTGGAACAAAGCCAGCAAAACAACCGTCAGTTAAGCGCTGCTTTACAAAGTGCGGCGGCACGAGTGGATCAAGCCCGTTTTGCCCTACAGGAAGTACAAAGGGAAGATCAGCGTTATCAGCAACTCTATAGTCAAAAACTGATCCCACGCCAGCAACTGGATCAAAGTCAGACGGCTGTCCTTAAAGCCAAGGCAGAACTGCAGGCCAGCACAGCCGATTTAGCAGAACGCGAAGCTGAATTAGGTATTCCAACTCAGGAATTAGTGCAAATTAAACAAGCCCGCAATCAGCTGGCTCTGGCCCAACTGGAGCTGGACAGAACCAAAGTCTATGCCGATGTCGATGGCGTAGTGACAGATTTGCAACTGGAAGTCGGCACGAATCTGGCCAGCCATCAGGCGACTATTGCTCTGGTTTCCACTCAACAAAGTTGGGTCAGCGCCTTGTTTCGGGAAAAAAGCCTGTTACATGTGCAGCAAGGCACTGAAGCTCTGGTCACTTTTGACGCTTTGCCCGGTGAAGTATTCACAGCCACAGTGCGGGATATAGATGCAGGTGTTGCCAATGGTCAAAGTACACCGGATGGCCGTCTGGCTACAGCGGACAGCAGCAGCCGCTGGGTCCGGGATGCACAGCGTTTAAAGGTTAATCTGGCAATGCAACAGCAAATGCCCGCTACTTTAGTGGTCGGTTCACGCGCTACAGTGCAGCTGGTGCCAAAAGACAACAGTCTGCTGACTGCTCTGGCCAAAAGCCAGATCCAGCTGATTAGCCTGCTGCATTATGTCTACTGATGTAACCTTTCCTAAGGATTGAAGAGCCTGCTATGTTTGCCCCTACTCCCTTTAATAAAGTACTGCGGCTGGCCTTTGGCGCCAGCCTGGGTTTACTGCTGGCCAAACTGACGGACTCTGATCAATGGGGGGTGTTTTTTACAATCAGCCCTGTGCTGCTGTTAGGTTTAATACCCCGGCTAACACCTTTTGTGGTGATGCAATACCTGACAGCTAATCTGCTGGCCGGCGTTATGGTGCTGCTGTACAGCTGGCTTGGCACTTTAAGTGCGGTGATGACCTTGCTGGTGTTTGGATATTTTCTGTGGTTGTTCCGGCTGATGGCCAAAGGGGCTCTTTTTGTTTTTGCGGCTATCGCCATTATTAACGGCAGTATCTTTTTGCATTTTGCCAGCTACCCTGGCATGGATCCCGGGCTGATGCTTGGTAATGCATTATTGGCTGTTTGGCTGGCCTTGCTGATAGCAGGCGCTATGATTTGGCTACTTCCTGTACCGGAACAACAGATGCAAATGCCTCCGGCGAAAACGGCGCTTGAGCAGCAAAGACAAAGTCTGGTTGCAGCATCTTTGGCGACCTTATCTTTTGTTGCCTTTCAACTGCTGGATTTACAGGATTCCCTGTCCGCTCAGGCCAGTACCATTCTGATTCTGTTGCCTATGAGTTTCACTGGCATAGTGCAGGCCGGTATAAAGCGGGCTTCAGGGGTATTGCTGGGATCGGCTTATGCCATAGCAGCTCAGTTGGTGCTGTATGACAACTACCAGCATTTACCCCTGACCCTACTGGCGTTCTTTTTTGGCATGTTAATTTTTGCCAGAGCGCAACAACTGGAAGGGCCAGGCTCCGGAGTGGCTTTTGGCGGCATGACCACTATGGCTATTATTTTTGGTCAGTATTTAAAGCCGGATCAGGATCTGATGTACAGCGCCTTGTACCGGATTAGCTCAGTCAGTGTTGCAGTGGTACTGACCCTGGTGCTGGCTACCTTATTTTATCTGCAACTGGAAAGAAAAAGCCCCGCTTAAATCACGGGGCTTTTTTTCAGCTCAGCGGCTGAGTTTATTCTGCTTTATCTTCTGACATAGCTTTGTGCAGTTTCACCGCATTACGGCCTTTGCGCATACGGATATTGATCATTTCTACTGCCACAGAGAAAGCCATAGCAAAATAGATGTAACCTTTTGGCACATGCACATCAAAACCTTCGATCATTAAGGTCACACCGACCAGGATCAGGAAAGATAACGCCAGCACTTTAATGGACGGATGCGCATCAACAAAGTCACCAATAGATTTGGCGGCAAACATCATAACAGCCACAGCAGAGATAATAGCAATAGCCATAATTTCAATCTGATTCACCAGACCCACAGCTGTGATCACTGAATCTAACGAGAATACGATATCTAAAATAGCAATTTGGATCAGCACCATAAAGAGGTTATTTGCTACCACTTTAGGGCCTGCATTTTCATCTTCGTCTGCACCTTCCAGGCTATGGTGGATTTCCTGAGTGGACTTCGCCAGCAGGAACAAACCACCGCCTATTAAGATCACATCACGGCCCGATATTTCGTTGCCAAGCACAGTAAACCAGGTTTCAGTTAACCCCATCACCCAGGAAATGGAAAATAACAGCGCCAGACGGGCAAACATCGCCAGACCTAAACCCATACGACGGGCAAAAGCACGCTGGTGTTCAGGCAAACGCCCAACCAAAATAGATAAGAAAATAATATTGTCTATACCTAAGACAATTTCTAAAGCTGCCAGAGTACCAAGCGCAATCCAGGCTTCCGGACTTGCTATCCATTCAAACATATGAAGTTCCCATGATTTTAATTAACTGCGGCTAGTGTAGCGGCTTTATTGGCGAATTTCAGCTGTAACCTTTTGGTTAGCGGGCAACTTATTTAATTGTTCTTTGTATTCCACCAGGCCATAACGCTGTTTTAACTGCTGAATTTGATCCTGTTGTTCAATCAGAAACTGATTAAAGCGCCTGATTTGTTCAGGGTGTTTCTGACTGGATAAGTGAAACGCCAGATTGCTAAAAGGTAAATGTTCAGCCATCACCAAAGCTTTGGATAATTTCATCTGTTCCATGTGGTACAAAGCGACATTGTATTCGACATTGGCGGCATCTACACGGCCCCGGATTGCCATACGTAAGGCAGATTCAGCATCTGGCACATCCAGAATTTTAAACTTATGCTGTTTTTTCAGCTCCAGCCAGCGGGTGGGCGAAAAGCCATGAATATTCGCCAGCACTTTAAAATCCGAAAGAAGCATCTGCTGTTTTTGCGGTAATACCAGTGTGGTGCCCAGGGTATAAATGACAGGAGCGCTGTAGTGTTTAGTGATACTGGGGTCTATTTCTAAATGAGGTTGCCATGCTTTATTGTCCGGATAAACAAAATCCGTGAGTTCGATGGAGTCCTTGTACAACCTTTTCACCGGCAAAGCTTTAAATACAAAGTCATCACCACTCCACTTGCTATACAACTGAATGAGATCAAAAAAATAACCGCGGGGTTGAGCCGATTTAAAATCGTAATGTGGATAATAGTCCAGCTGCTCTATACCTATGACATAGGTTTTAGCCTGAGCCCCAACACAGAAACACCCCCAGCAACACAACAACATCACTACAACTCGCATGAATCTACCGCTTTTTCACTGCTCCTTTGCAGAGTTTAGCTTAGTTCGCGCCATTACGTTGTTGTGGTATCTGATAGCCAGGAATTCGGCTTAGATCGATCTCATCGATTTGCTCTGGTTTTAAAAATTGTTGGGCGTACTGCAGATACACCTTTTGATCGATAAAAATATCAAACAGATCCGGATCTATATGCTGGTTTTCTTTCATTCGGCCCATGATCATCAGGCATTCGCTTAAGGCTTTACCCTCTTTGTAAGGCCTGTCAGACGCTGTTAAAGCTTCAAAAATATCGGCTATCGCCATCATGCGGGCAGGCACGGACATTTGCTCTTTATTCAAACCTTTGGGATAACCTGTACCGTCCATTTTCTCATGATGACCACAAGCAAACTCCGGTACTCTTTGTAAATGTTTGGGGAAAGGTAAAGACTCCAGCATATCAACCGTAATATCCATATGCCTGTTGATAATTTGCCGTTCTTCAGGTGTTAAGGTGCCACGGGCTATACTCAGGTTGTAAATCTCATTGTCAGACAGCAGATTTTGCACCTGCCCTGCGATACAGATCTGCACCTGACGACCAAAATCAGCAACACGCTGCTGATCATTTTTATCCATAAACTCGCCGCCTACATTGGCCACACGCAGGAACTCCCGCTGCGCATCCAGCTCTGCCAGACCTTGCGCCAGTTGTTGTTGCAACAGTGTTACCTGCGCCTGATCCTGCTGATGAGTGGCAAGATACAAAGGACCTGCCAAACGAAGTTCTAAATCCCTTTTGGCAATTTCTATTTTCGCGTCAACCAGAGCTATCCGATCAAAAATAGTCTGCAGCTTACTGGCTTTATCCATTACGTATTCAGGTGTGGCAATTTTGCCACAGTCATGTAACCAGCCCGCCACACTCAGCTCATGCCGATCCGCTTCGGTCAGACTAAAGTCAGCCAATGGCCCCTGATCATGACGATGTACCGCATCAGCCAGCATCATGGTCAATTCCGGCACTCTTTTGCAATGTCCACCTGTGTAGGGCGATTTTTCATCTATAGCTTTGGCAATCAGTCTGGCTATGCCCTGAAACAATTCCTCCATATTTTCGATCAACTGCTTATTGGTCAGGGCCACAGCCGCCAATGACGCAAGTGAACGAACTAACTCCATATGCTCTTTGGAAAAAGCGCCGACCTGGCCATCCTCAGTGGCGTTAATCAACTGCAACACCCCATTCAGTTCACCTTCGTGATTTTTCATCGGCACAGTCAGTACAGATTGGGTATGGTATCCGGTACGCTGATCCATGCTGCGCGCTGCACTTAAATCGTATTGCTGACAGGCATAGGCATCCGGGATATGGATCATTTCGCCTTGTGCTGCCGCAATAGCGACTATAGCGTGTTGATTAATCTCACCGTCTTTGTAAATTGGAATCGAAGGGAAAGGAATAGGCACACCTGAACTACCCCCCATATGCATCTTCAGCGAGTTGTTGATCAAGGTCTCAAACTTCAGACTTTTGTCCGCCGTAACCGAATAAATAGTGCCACCATCCGCCTGAGTCAGAGTTTGGGCACTGGTTAAGATACGTTCCAGCAACAGGGTTGTATTTCTCTCCACTGATAATGAAATGCCAATTTCAATCAGATGTTGCAATACTGAGGCTGCAGTCATGGCTTACTCCCGCTGTTATTTTTCGGCATGGGTATAAACTCCATCCCAGTCAGAGCCCGGTGCTTGCTGACGATATGTGTTAATTCGATCCAGATACAAATTGTACAACTTATGTTCAGACTGGCGCTGTAAGGCTATCCATGCCCTTTCCGCGTCATCCCATTTTTGCTGCAAATACCACTGCACGGCCTGTTCATGTTGGTCTATTGCGGCCACAAACTCAGGATTTGATAACAGCTGCGGGTCTAAGGGTTCATAAATAGTCACAGCTTCTGTTTTCCCTTTCACTTTGACTTTATCCACAGTCCGGAAGCGGATGGACTGACATTGCTGCACTGTAGCCTGACTGACTAAAAAGCGCACACCATAATATTTCGTCAGACTTTCCAGTCTGGAACCTAAATTGACCGCATCCCCCAACACAGTGTAAGCGCGACGGTATTCAGACCCCATGTCACCGACATTCATTTCCCCGGTATTCACCCCAACCCCAATATCTATGGCGGGCAAGCCATCCGCAACAAAACCCCGGCTCAGTTCATCCGTAATACCTAACATAGAAAAACCAGCCTTCACTGCCATTTCGGCATGATTTTTCACGTCCAGCGGCGCATTCCAAAATGCCATCACCATATCTCCGACGTATTTGTCTATGGTGCCCTGATGTTCGAAAATAGTTTTGGTGATGGGCGAAAAATAGCGGTTTAACAAGGACTTCAGTTCACCGGCTGTCAGCTTTTCGGACAAGTTGGTAAAACCCCTGATATCAGAAAACAGCACTGACATTTCTTTTCGTTTCCCATCCAGACTGACAGCCTCAGGATGATTCAGCATCTCGTCTATATGAGCTGGCGGCACATACTGGTCAAAAATGGATTTAATACGCGCTTTTTGCCGTGAAGCGCCAAAAAAGCCGTAGATTAAATTCAGTAACGTAAGGCCTAAAATAAGAGCCAGACTGGAGGTTAGTGGCAAATCCAGTTTTAATACCTGCCAGCAATATAAATTCCCTGCCACAGTCAGTACTAACAAAGTTGCGCCACTTAAGGCTAAACTGACAGGGCCTAAAGCCGGAAAAACCAGACTCATCAGTACACCCAAGACCAGTAAAAACAGAAAAACCAAAGCCTCAGCCCAATCCGGGTGCGAATGGATCAGCTGTGGATAAATTAAACCTTCAAGCACGTTGGCATGCACCTCCACACCAGGGTACTGCACTCCAACTGGTGTTGAACGTAAATCGGCGTGGCCTACAGCGGAGGTACCAACAAAAACTATGGCGTCTTTGAACAGGGCTTTATCAAGGACCCCCTGTACTACATCAACAGCCGATACATAAGGAAAGCTGCGGGCAGGTCCACGGTATGGGATCAGCACCCTGCCATACAAATCTGTATTGATCCTGGTATTGCCAACTGTTACTCCTATGATGCTATGGATTTGGTCAAGTGAGGCTGTCTCAACTGCCAACTCCTGCGCCAGCGCGTACAAACGGGCGGCCTCTAAGGCCAGAGAGGGGTACACTTTATCCTGATACCGGATCAACAGAGCCGCCTGACGGATAAAGCCATCAGGATCAGGCGATGAATTGATAAAGCCTGTGCCCGGGCTTTGCTGTTGTAGTATGGCGGTATTTGCCACATAACCAGCAAAGCTGCTGACTGAACTTTGGCTGGCATCACTGTCCATCACGACATAAGTTAAAGGCAACTGCCCTACAGCCAATTGCTCCTGCTGAAATAAAAAACCCAGCACCACATCTTTATTTTGCAGGCTTGACGCAAGCTGCTGATCGGCATCTAACAATGGTGCTACATGCTTTAACTCTGCTGTAGTTTCAGGAGATAAGGCTTGTGAACCGGACAACTGCAAAACTTGTTGTGCAGGATTACGTTCAGGCTCAGAGAAAATCACATCAAAAGCCACCACTGAGGCACCAGCGGCTGTTAATTGCTCCAGCATCTGTGCCACAAGCTGTCGGCTCCATGGCCAGCGCCCTAGCTGCTGCAGACTTTTTTCATCAATATCTACAATAACAACTGGTAAATCTGTCTTCTCTCTGTACGGCAACATCAGTTTTAATCTGGTGTCATACAACAATCCGTCCAGGCGTTTCAACACAGATTGTTCTGAGTAGACAGCACTCAGCTGAACTACTATCAGCACCACACTGAATAACAGACCGGACAGCAGTATCCATTGATGTCGACGCCAATACTTCAGCACCACAACTCCTGTCCTTCCTGTGCCATTATGACTTCTGGTTGCACAGAACTAAACTGCTGAGCTAACAGATCCAGTTGCTGATCCGTTCTTTGTGGATCATGACTAAAAATCACCAGCCTTTTCACTTTAGCCTCTGTGGCTAAGGCAACAGCCTGACTCACCAGCGTATGGCCCCAGCCCAATTTGTTCGGCATGTCAGTTTCCAGATACTGACCATCATGGATCAACAGATCGACACCTGCGACAAAGTCCAGCCACTGTGTTCTGGACGTCATCGTCTGTTCAGGTGGGAAAAGTTCGTTGTCTGTAACATAGGCCAGAGACTGTCCGTCCGCACTAATATGATAAGCGCTGCCAGAACCCGGATGATTCAGCTGACAACGTTTGATATTAAAATCGCCCAGTTGCCATTGATCTTCTGCCATAGGAGTAATGTGGATCACAGACGGCAATTGTTCTGGTGACACCGGAAAAAACTCTCCGGACATTTGCTTTAAAATTGCGTCGTTTTCTGCGTTTAACGTCTTGCCCGGAATAATACGGATCTGCCGCCCGGCCTGATAAGCTGGAGCGAAAAAAGGAAAACCCTGTATATGGTCCCAATGATTGTGACTGAGCAATAGCACCAACTCAGTACTGTCCGACAGCAACTCCTGCCCCAACAAACGAATGCCAGTGCCGGAATCCAGAATAAGTAACTGACCACTTTGACTGGTGACTGTTACACAAGGTGTATTACCGCCATATTTTTGTGTATCAGCACCAGGAGTCGGAATTGAACCACGAGTCCCATAAAATTTAATCTGCATAAGGACTCACTAATTTGAATTTGGTTCAAACAACTGATACTGCCGCATGGTGGCACTATAGTTGCCGTTATCATAGTTACTCCAACCCAAAGTCACCTTACTGCTGGTTAATTCTATAAATACATCAGCAGAGAGGGATAAGCCGGTAAACAGATAAGCGCCCTCAGTACTTGTACCGGGCTCGAATGCCGGATCCCAACGACCAACCTGACTGCCACTGCCATCCAGCAAGGCCCGGCCAACCCAGGCATAAGAGCCATAAGTACCGGTCATCAGCAATCGACCTTCACCATCAACAAGGATCTCATTGATTTCTAAATCAACAGGGGTCAGATCGCTAAAACTGTTATATAACCTGGGCAAACCAGAGTTGAAGGACGTATCAACTAAACCATCGGACTGCAGGCGATACAGATAGTGTTCATCCCCACTTTCTGACACTACAGATCCGGCCAGAACCAGATTACCATCTCCATCCAGATCCAGGCCTGTGAAGTATTCAGATAATGCCTGAGCATCCATCGAATTATCCACCAGATTAATCAGACTATAACCCTGACCGGACTCACCGAATGCATTGGCGGCACTATGAGTGGTATTCATCAGAAGCCCACTGTCACTAAAACGTGCGACATAAAGTTTGGGATCTGTGGAGAGCTTATATCGGCCGCCAATCAGCAGGCTGTCATCTGCCGGATCCAGTTTCATCCGGCTTAAGCTTTCTTCTTCCACCGCTGCACTGTCGATTTCACTGAATACCGTAAAGCCGGCGGCAGTAGTACCAAAAGTACCGGCATCTAAAGTACCATCTGCGTTGAGCTGTAACAAAGCGACATCCATATTGCCTGCGGCCTGACTGTATTCAGCCCCGACGATCAAATGTCCATCCGATCTTAATACCAATTGCTTGGCTTCAGAGCCGAAGTAAGTGCCCACAGCAGATGGGGTTAACTCAAAAAAACCTCCTGCAAAATTAGTATCCACTGAACCATCCGAATTCAGTCTGGTAACAAAACCTGTATCATCGCCATTAGCATCCACAGCAGCACCGGCCAGATAAAATTGATTTGAGTAGGTCTCCAGCAAAGCATTGATTTGAAGCTCGCTCAGATTGTCATCCGCCAGCACTGCCACTCCGTGATTACCAAAGCTTGGATCCAAAGCGCCGCTGGAGGTTAAACGTCCAACAAAAGCCTGGCGGTAGCCATAATTCTGTACGGATTCACTGTAACCATAAAACAGCGTTTTATTCACCTGAGCACCAAGCTCCAGCCGCACACTGCCCACTAAAGTGTCCTCACTGAACCCTGCACTAAACCAGCGGTGGCCATCAGCAGAATACAGCTCATCCGGATCCAGTGTTGTTACATTGTATTTGCCGACCCAGTTAAAACTGACGGAAGCTGCATCTTCAAAATCAGCATTAGTGAAATGGTTTAGCAACCATAAGCCTGTACTGTCGCTTTGCAAATCAACGGCTTTTAATTGCCCATCAATCATAACAAGCTGATCCAGTTCAAATTGCCCTGTCAGATCATAATGGCTGACTGAAACCAGATCTTCGCTGCTTGCTTCTGTATTGGTCAGAATATAAAAGCCTGTGGCATCCACTGTGATGGATTGATAATACAGTGGATCACCTGAACTTCCGTTGACCTGAATAAAACCTGCGCCGCCAAAGCCAGTATCTAAACTACCGTCTGATGCCAGTTTGAAAAATAACCCGTCCGGGCTGGTTGCAGCAGCGCTGTCAGTGACAGTCCCTACCACATACAGCTCATCGTTATACAATACTGCGTCATAAGCTTGTGAACTCAACTGAGAGAAGCTGTATTCCTGATAACCGGCGCAACCAGAATTGCAGTTAAAGGCGCCACTGTCTAAATCTAAGGTCGGTAAAAAGCGGGCAACCATAATATAACCATCAGCAGACTTACCAACAGCGTAGTAATTGTGGTCACTGTCCTGACGGACTAAATCAAACTGCGTTATATCGGCAATAGGGCTAATCCAGCCATCCTGATAGCTTGAATCCGCATATTCCAGTAAAAAGGCTTTATCACCATCTTTGACACCAGAAACCACATAATGCCCATTGTGATTCACAATCAGGTCAGTGGCCTGTGCGTCACCACCACATTCATTTGCAGCACAAATCAGATAACCAAGACCACTGCCAAAATCATCATCGACCACCCCGGCAGCACTGAGTTTGAACAGGAAAAACCCCGAACCCGGATTATCCATATAATTTGCCAGCACGACCAGTTCACCACTTTGGGTAAGCACAGCAGCAACAGCCTGTTCAGTGGTACCGGATAATATCTGGCTTCTGAACAGCCCTCTGTCTGCGTAGCTGTCATCTATGCTGCCATCTGCGGTCAGCCGGGTCACAAAGACTTCTTGCCCATAGGATGAAGTGACAGTCCCGACAACCAGGCTGCGGCCATCATCTAACGGAATGATTTTGGCCGGATCATTCTCGTCGCCGCTGAGCATCATCTGCAGCGACAGGTTATCTCCTCCGGCAAAAGCTGTATCAGGAATAACAGTAGTTTGAGTGGTGACCCCAGCCTGAACACTGATACTCACAGTAGCGGTATCGGTCAAACTGGTATTATTGTCTTCTGTGACTTTGACCACCAGACTGTAAGAAGGTGTGGTACTTGCGTTCAGTAAAGTTTGATTGGCGATTTTGATCACACCACCGGACGTAATAGCAAAAACCCCGGCAGAATTGCCAGATAAGATTTCATAGCTGTAACTACCGGGATCCGGATCAGACAAAGTCATAGTGACAACGGACTGCAGATTTACATAAGCATCGGTTATAGTCACGCTGGCATTTTGCAATTCGGGCGCGTCATTGACCGGAGTAATGACTAAATTGACCTGTGCTATGTCGCTCTGCCCGCCTTGGGACAACCTGTAGGTAAAATGCTCAGAGCCATGGGCATCAGCAGCTGGCTGGTAACTAAAAGTACCATTGGTACTCAGAAGTAAAGTGCCATTGGCCGGTCCCTGAACTAAAGTGACAGACAATGATTGGTTGGCATTAAAATTGTCATTTTGCAATACCGAATCACTACTTGTTACCACCAATGCTTCATCTTCATTCAGGGTATAAGTATCCGGAATAGCCTGCACTGTAAAAGTATCTTCGGTGACATTCAGCTCAACCACAGCCTGGGCTGAACTGGAGCCATTGGACGCTTTATAGACAAAACTGTCTATACCAAAAAACGCTGAGGCTGGTACATAGGTAAAACTACCATTGGCATTTAAGCTGAGCTGACCATGAGAAGGCCCGCTGACCAGGCTGACGGTCAATGTGGCACCGGAAGATTCGGTATCATTGGCCAGCACCCCTGGATTAACCGTCAGGCTGCTGCCCTGAACCATAGTATAACTATCAGGATTGGCGACCACTGAAGCAGATACAATTTCAATTTCCAGCACAGCCTGATCAATCAGACCAAAACTATCCTGAACCTGGATCAGTAAAGACTGCACTGAACCTGCTAACTCCGGCATCCGCGATGCGTCAGCCACAGTCAACACACCTGCTGTGGTTAAACTGAACAACCCCAGTTCATTGCCGCTAACAATACTAAACACCAAAAACTCGTTTGTGTCGGGGTCAACCGCAAAAAGTTGGGTTAACTGATAACCGTCAGGGTTATTATCCGAAACCTGCAAAGTGGCATCATCTAACTCTGGCGCCACCCCATCACTGAGCAAATTGATCACCACAGTGCCTGTACCAGACGCCCCACTGGCATCCACTACGCTAAAAGCAAAGCTGTCGGTGCCACTGGCATCCGGATTTGCAATGTAAGTAAAACTGCCATCTGCAGCTAAACTGACAGAACCTTTAGCCGGAGCTGAAGCGGCTTGTGTGACCAGGCTTAACTCCTGATCATCGACATCCAGAGCGTAGGCCAGCAAGCCTGGTGCCGCAACAGACAAGGGCAGATTTGCTCTGGTGGAATAATCCGCGTCCTGCACCATTGGAGGGTCATTTTGGGCGGCAACAGTTAAAACCACGCTGGCCTCACCAACCAGGCCCTCTTCGTCACGTATTTGATAACTGAAACTGTCAGTGCCAAAAAAATCCTGTTGCGGGATATAGCTGAAACTACCATCCGGAGCCAGGATCAGCTGACCATTCTGTACTGTGCTTAAAAGTTCAGTCTCCAGACTGATGGTATCGCCATCCGGATCTGAGTCATTCGCCAACACGCCTGATGCGGCGCTGACGATCAAAGTCTCATCTTCCAGTGACTGATAACTGTCATTACGGGCTATCGGTGCCGAATTTGGTATATCAATCCGCATAGCGACTCTGGCTTGCGCCGCGCCTCCTTGTCCATCTGTAACCTGATAAACAAAAAAGTCTTCACCACTGTAATTTTGCTCAGGAGTATAGCTAAAGGCACCATCAGAACTCAGTTCTACAGTGCCATGAGCAGGCGCAGTCACCACTGTGCTGCTGACCTGCAAATTGTCGCCATCCGGATCCAGATCATTAACCAACAGACCAGGAGCTGTAATAGTCAGACTGGTGTTCGAGAGCAGGTTATAACTGTCGTCCAAAGGCTGTGGTTCGTCATTCACCGGTGTGATCGTCAGGCTCACTTCAGCTTGTGCCGTCAGCCCCATATTGTCTGTGATTTGGTAAATAAAACTGTCGTTACCGGCAAAGTTTGCTGCACTGCGGTACACAAAAGTACCGTATGCATTAAGCAGCACGGAACCATTGTCGGGCAAACGCACAGGCTGGCTATCCATAGTAAAACTGCGGCCATCAGGGTGACTGTCATTTGCTATCAGAGAGCCTCTGAACTCCTCATCTTCACTCAGGCTAAACTGATCCGCTATCGCCACAGGTGTTGAAAATTCAGGAGCGCCAACAGGCTGAACGACATGCTGTTCTGAAAACTGGCTTTCACCGGACGAATCCACTCCGGTAATCAATACAAAATAACGGCGGTCAGCGGCTACGGCAGCCACAGAAAAATTGCTTTGCGACAACGCCAGAAACTGGCGTCCCCCGGTTTTAGTCAGAATGTTTTGCGGCGTAATATCAGGTTGTTCAGCAATATAGAGGTTATAACGGCGGGCTGTGCTGTTTGCACTCCAGCTCACAGCCAAAGTTGTCTCTGTGCGGCTGGTGCTGACGCCACTGATAGCAGCAGGTAACCACTCTATATCTCGGGCGTCAAACATCACTCTGTTGCCCAACTGATCTTCCAGCCACAATTCCAGCCGTAAAGAGCCGGGCTCCATACCAAAAGTACGCGGATTAACTCCGGTGACAGTTTGTGAAAAGGTGTTGCCACAGTTTGTTGCACACAATACCAGCGCACGTTCGCTGCCGGTAAAACCAACCAATACACGGGCAATGCCATCAGGGTCAGCCACATCCACAGCAATAGTCAGATTGCCGCTGATGCTTTCACCTGAACGTGGAAAACGGTAGTTGGCTGTGCTGTTGCCCACGGCAAAATTTTGCACCTGCGCAGCACGTAAAGGCGATCCAGCTGCCAGAGGGTTGTAACCGAAAGCCACCATCAGTCCGGTCTCAACAGGTGCACCGCCGACCGGGGGAGGGGCAGGGGGTTGTTCAGCGACGGGAGGAGTGGATACGGCCTCCCCCGACGAGCCGCCACAAGCAACCAGCACCAGACAAAAACTGAACACAAACCATCTTTGAAGCAATGTTCGTAACAGAACTACACGCATAGCTTTCATCCTTCATGCTGCGCTATTTGATCACAAAGACCCCACCTGCTGTGACAGCAGGATTGTCCGTTTCGCTGAGCACAAACTGGCCAAGGATCTGATCAATACCATCAACAAAGATTGTGTCTATCTGCCCCTGAGCTCTGTCATTGCCATGACTGGCAAAATTTACACCCAGTTCCAGCTGGTCAACATTCACCACACCGTTAAATGCGGCAAACCATTCACCGCCGGCATCATTAAAAGACAATTCACCTTGCGGCACAGTGCCATTATCAAAATCTATCGTCAGATTCACCTGAAAACCAGACACTGCACCTTCAGTACTCTGGACGCTAAATTGCTCAAGAGTACTGTATTGGTAACTACCAGAGCGGGCAGCTATCAGTTCAGAAACAGAGCTTTGATTGTTACTGCCCTGATAGGCTTGTTCCGCGATAAAAGAAGTGTCCTCAGACCCCTGAACAGAAATTGTATTGGTGGCATCAGTAAAAGCAGTTGTGGTGGGAGAGCCGGAACCAGAGCCTGTGCCCCCACCTGCCTCAGTATTGGCTGCGGAATTTCCGGCGAACTCAGCTGGAGCAGACAACAAAGGAGTCACCTGCCCAGCTGTAGTGATCTGCGCAAAAGAAGCACTCTGTCCTTCACCAAAAGTGACGTTTTCGACACTGCCATCTGCACGGGTGATTTGTAACTCAATCCGACCATCCCACACCCCCACCAGCATGATGTTGTTGATATAGGACAGCTGAAATGTTGTACCCCGGATCCCAATACTGCCCACAGGGGTTTTCAGCTGGTAGTTTCCGGCCTCCCCTTTGATCGACCCAGTTACAGTACGCAAGCCCCCTTTGACCAGCTCCATCACCACTGACCCCTGTTGATCAGCAGCACCAGCTTTATATTCTGAAATCAAAAGTTCGGTATCACTTTGCAAAGCCAATAAAGCGCCATCCAGCATTCTGAATTGGGCCTGGCTTTGGGCGCCTGTACTGACCTGATCTATGGAAAAAACCGGTGCTTTGCGACTCAGCTCGCGCCTTTGCTGCGTATCAGTGGATGTAGCAACTACAGTGCCCCTGGCCATTAAGGTCAGGCCTGCATTATCGGTCTGACTCTGGGCCAAGGCTGCCTGACCGAACCACAACAAAGGCAGGACAGAAATTATCAGGTTAGAACGCATAGCTGGCTCCTAGCACACATTCTGTGCGGTCATATTCATACAAAGTGACAGGACTGTTCTTATCAGTGTAGCTGCATCTGAATTCAGTGCTGATTTCAGCTGAATACTGCCAGATCCAACTGCCGGTCAGGGAAAACAGAGTTTCATCCCGCTTTACTCTGAATAAAGGATGTGGCGCTTTATAACGAATGTCCTGCAGCTCGGCTCTGGCAAGCACTATGTGTGACGCACTGGCTAACCATATGGCGGTATAACTCAGGGAACCAACATCCCTGCTATTGTAATCAGCGCTTTGCAGACGACTGCGCTCGGCTGAAAAATTAGCAGCAGCCTGATGGATCCAGGCTTTGCCTTTAAACTCCCAGGATGCGGCCAGACTATGAGAGGTTAAATTAAGCCTGTCATCTATTCTGTTGTCTGAACGGCCTGACACCCAATGCAAGCCAAGGCTGTGTTGTGCGTTCCACTGATAGTGACCACTGATTTGCCCGCCCCAGTCATTGCGATACAACTGTCCGCCTAAGCGCAAAGGCCTGCTGTATGCACGCACACTGTAGCGATATTGCTGATAATCCGCTTCATAACCCAATCGGGCGGAAAAGGTCTCCCGATCATATTCAGACAGCTGATTAAACTGAGTTGCACCTAATTGCAGATCGGCCAGCCAGGCATAACGTTGATTCTGCTGCCAGCGGCCATCAAAGCTGTATCCCAGTTGATGAAAAAAGTCACTGCTTGCTTTGCTTTGCGGAAAAACCTCAATATCGCCTAAAGAGGGAATAAAAATTCTGTCTTCTGCTGTGCCACTGTTGACGTTGTCATCATGACCAAAGCTGTATTTAACCTTGTGCCTCTGATGTCCCTTTAGCTTGTTTTGTTCTCTTTCAACAGCGCGGCGTAATGCAGGAATAGCCTCAGCCAGATCAGCTTCAGGATTTTGCTCCAACTGTTCAAGCTGAAGCAAAGCCGCAGGGTAGTTTTTTGTTTTATAGTAAGCTTGGGCCAAAGTAAAACGCGCCTGCTGCCACCCGGGTTTTTCTGCAACCACCCTCTCCAGCGCAAAAACAGCCCTGTCATTCTGCCCAACCTGCAGTGCAACACGACCGTAAGCCATATCAAAATCGGCATCACCGGCTAATTCAGCTTCTAAAGCCGTCGCCAGTTGATAAGCTTGTTCCATTTGGCCGTTTTGCACGAATTGAATGAAATTAGCTTTTTGCTCTGAAGATGCTGCTGTTGCCTGTAATGGAAAAACACTGACAGCCAACAGACCACACACGTATATTGGACGCAAAAACCATAAGCTGGTTTTGCCTTTTTGTCTCCCTGTTAGTTCCACAGCAACCTCTTTTTCCTGTGATGGCCGGACAGATCCGACTGCAATGCTGCTAAATTAATATTTGTGATCTAACAGGAATAGCAGGAAATATAAAAAAGAAAAGTGTAACAGAGGGTTTTCGGGGCAGAATCAGAAAATAAATTGTCTGGATAAACATAGATTTAGTGCTGAAACTTTCCGCTTTAATGTGCACTTTTATCAAATTGCTATCTGTGCTGGCGAATTGGCATTCCAAGGTTAAAATTAAGTAAACAAAATAACTAAGGATGGCGCATGGCACTGGCCCTGGTTCACAGCAGAGCACGCTGCGGTTTGCATGCGCCTCCGGTTACAGTGGAAGTGCATCTAAGCCGTGGTTTGCCCGGTTTTCAGCTGGTAGGCCTGCCCGAAACATCGGTCAAAGAAGCCAAAGACAGAGTACGAAGCGCCCTGATCAATAGCGGTTTTGAATTTCCGGATCATAAAATCACTGTCAATCTGGCACCGGCAGACCTGCCCAAAGAAGGTGGACGTTTTGATTTAGCCATAGCTCTTGGCATATTGCATGCCAGTGGACAGCTGCAGGCGGATTTATCTGCCTATGAATTTTTTGGTGAACTGGCACTTTCAGGAGAAATCCGCAGCATAGTGGGCGAATTGCCGCTAGCTCTGGCCTGCAAAATGGCTGGCCATATTGCAGTGTTCCCGCTGCAGAATGCAGTACAGGCACAGCAAGTTCCAGACATTCAACTCTGTGGTGCCGAACATTTGCTGCAGTTGCATGCTTTTTTGTTACAACATCAAGCATTACCTGCAATTCCCGCTCTGCCTCAATCCCAGCCAGAACTTCAGCCTGATCTGGCCGAAGTACGGGGGCAGGCACAAGCGAAAAGGGCCTTAGAAATAGCTGCAGCGGGAGAACATAATCTGTTGATGTTTGGTCCGGCGGGTACCGGCAAGTCAATGCTGGCACAACGATTAGCCGGGATACTGCCGGCATTAACTGAACAGGAAGCCCTGGAAACTGCGGCTATTTACTCAGTAGCAGCTCAACCGCGCTCTTTGCAGCAATGGCATCAGCGTCCCTTTCGCCAGCCCCATCACACCTGCTCAGCTGTAGCTTTGGTTGGAGGTGGTTCAGTCCCACGCCCCGGAGAAATATCTCTGGCGCACAGCGGCGTATTATTTCTGGATGAAGTGCCGGAGTTTCCGCGCACTGTGCTCGAATCACTGCGCCAGCCTCTGGAAACAGGTAAGGTCTTTATCTCCAGAGCGGCACGGCAAGCCGAATTTCCAGCCAGTTTTCAGCTGGTGGTGGCGCTGAATCCAAGCCCTTCCGGCCACCATAAAGATGGCCGATCCGGCCCGGATCAAATCCGGCGATATTTAAGCCGTTTGTCCGGACCCTTTCTGGACAGAATAGAGCTGCAGGTTGAGGTGCCTTTATTGCCCAAAGGCAGCTTAAGTCAGCAAAAACCTGAAGAGCCCAGTGCTGCCGTCAGGCAAAGAGTACTTTCTGCCAGAGTAATGCAATGGCAAAGACAAGGAAAATCTAACGCCAGACTCAACCTGACTGAACTGGAACAGCATTGTGCGCTGAGTCCGGCAGATGCTGACTACTTTGAGACCTGCCTGACTCAGTTGAAACTCTCTGCCCGCACTTATCATAAGTTGCTGAAGGTAGCACGCACTCTGGCTGACTTAGCACAGCGGCCGCGCATAGAGCGCAGCGATTTACTTGAAGCTTTAAGTTACCGCTCTTTTGATCGCTTACTTAACTATCTGCAGCAGCTTTAGCCCGCAGTTTGCCCAACAACTGACTGGTGCATATCGCCAGCACACCACCCAGCATCAGTAACGAAAATGGTAAGGCTGTACCTGTATAGGCCAACGCCAGCAGAGGGCCTGCCAAAGCACCACTACCAAAGCGCAAAGTGCCTATCACAGCAGTTGCAGTACCACTATGTTCCGGGAAACGCATCAGAATCATCGCATCTGCATTAGTGGCTACCAAACCTAAGCTCGCCATAAGTGGCGCTATACTCAGCACAGTAAAAATCAAATCCAGTTCGAGCCAGTTCACCAGACAAAGTGTTATGGCACTGCACAGCGCCAGACCCAACCCAAGATTCAGCATACGCTGTGGACCAAATCTACCCACTAAACGGCTATTACTGAAATTTGCCAGCATCAGCATACCCACGTTCAGGGCAAACAACAGGCTAAACAGTTGCTCATTAACGCCAAAGTATTTGATATAAACAAAAGGAACTGCAGTTAAGAAACAAAAAAATGAAAAGGATGCGAACATAGATGTTGCTATCTGTGGCCGGGCCGCGACATTAGAAAAAACATAACGATAACCAGCCAGAAACTCTGGAGTTCGTCCTTTGGCTACAGGTACAGGGTCAGGCAAAAAACGCCAGGTTAACACCAGGATCAGTGAAGCATAAAGCGCCAACACCAGAAATATATCCTGCCAATGCCCCACCCAAAGTACAGCACTGCCAATAGCAGGAGCTATCAGCGGAGCCATCATCATAATCATTGACACATAGGACATCCCCTTTGCCGTATTCTCCTGATACAAGGCGCGGATAATTCCAGGGACCACCACAGTAGCTGCGCTGCCGGCAAAAGCCTGTACTGCTCGTAAAACCAATAACCACTGAGCATCATGACAAAATGCCAATGCAAAACTGGCCAGACTAAAAAACAATAACCCACCCAGGGCCAGTGGGCGGCGACCCAAAGCATCAGCCAGCGGACCAAACAACAACATACCGACCCCATAAGCGGCCAGGTAAATGCTCAAAGATTGCTGGATAACACCTATATCAGTGTTCATTTCGGCCGCCATCACAGGCATAGCCGGCAAGTACATATCAATAGCCAAAGGGGTAATGGCAATAATGCTGGCAAGTAACAGCAACACAGTCCACGAAACTTTTTTCGTCATGATAACATCCTGACAGGGAGAGCCCGGATCATACCTGATTGAGAAAAAATTATTGCAAAGACCATCTTAAAAATTGCGACACTGGTCTTGAACTGTGTTAAATACTAGCAGGGTCTGCCTGAGCTTTTTGCCGGAGTTTCTATGAAACAGCTTATTGTGTTACTTAGTCTGTTCTGCATACTGGCGCATGCGGCACCGATCAAAGTAGGTTTACATGATTCAGCTCCATGGGCTTACCGTAATGCACAGGGCGAAATTACCGGGCTGGATTACGATATAGTTAAAGCTGTGTTACAGCATCAGGGCATTGAAGCCGAATTCGAACTTTACAGTTACAGTCGTTTACTCAAACTGTTTTCAGAGCAAAAGCTAGACATAGCCAGCCCTGTAGCAGTGCCTTACCCCGGAGCGTTCTACAGCCAGCCCTATTTTACCGTGCTGGATGTTGTCATCAGCAAAAGCAATAAGACTATAAAAATCAAAACGCTGGACGATCTTGCTGGTAAAACCATAGTGGCCTACCAGCAAGCCAGTGAGGTATTAGGCCCTGATTTTTCTGCTGTGATTAAAAAAGCGCATTATCTGGAAGAAGCGGACAGGGAAAAGCAGTTTGAGTTGCTGATGAATGACAGAGTCCAGTTGATGGTCGGCGATGCCAAAGTGCTGGCCTATTATGCGACAAAAAACTATGGAGCTGACAGCATACAGATGCACCGCATTTTTCCTTCGGTAGATTACCCCGCAGCATTCTGGAACCCTGAGTTGCAGGCTAAATTTAATTCCGGCCTGCTCCATCTGAATGAGTCTGGCGAGTTTCAGAAAATCCATGCCAAACCAAGGCCCTAGCCCAATCGTTTCATGACGGTGGCCGGGTTCCCTCCAACCACCACATAAGCAGGTACATCTTTTGTCACCACAGCTCCTGCCGCGATGACGGCCCCCTCACCTATAGTCACACCAGGTAAAATAATGGCTCCGCCGCCTACCCAGACAGAATTTCCGATAGTCACAGCTTTTCCTTGCTCTACACCTGTTTTCCGCTGGACGGCATCAAGCGGATGACTGACAGTGTAAATCTGTACTGCAGGTCCGAATAATACGTCGTCGCCAATACAAACTTTGCCTGCATCTAAAATCACACAATTATGGTTGGCGTAAAAATTCTGCCCCAACTCAATATTCACACCATAGTCACAGAAAAAATTTGGTTCTATGTAACAACTTCCTACTTTGCCAAAAAGCTGACTGGCCAACTGCTGATGAGCTTTAAATGGCAGAGGCCCTTGCTGATTCAGCTGAGCACATAAAGCTTTGGCATTTTTCCTCAGCTGAGCCAGGCTTTTGTCTGCTGGGTTAAACCAGTAACCCGCGGCCATTTTTTCTTGTTCGGTCATCCGTCTCAACCCTTGTTTAATTTATGCATACTGAAATGGAGTCTGGTGAGCTCGTATCATAAAGCCTCAGGCTTTTTATAGTGTTATGCGTTGGAATAGGGATATACTAAGGTTAACGTTGTTGCTCAGCCGGATTTTTGAGATGAAAAAAACTAAAGTAATTACCACCGAAGAAATACTGCTCACCCTCTGTCAATCCGTAACTCAGGTACTTGCCGCAGCAGGCAACGATAAAGTTGCCTATTCACCTATGGTGCAAAAAATTCAGAAAACCTGCCTGCGCCCGGATCTTGGCTGCTTTGTATTGTTCGACGGTGGCTTTTCCGGTTTAGTCATCATCAACTTTACAGCTCAGGCTGCGATGGAGATTTATCGTAAGTACATGATGAGCATGGGCATGCCAGAATCTGAATTGGCCAACTTCCATACCTCAGACGAAGTGGGGAATGTGATGGGTGAACTGATGAACCAGATCGTAGGGGATTTTACCAACAGAGTACGGGTGGAACTGCAAACCTCTATTAATCAAAGTCAACCTAAAATGATGGCGATTAATAAGCAAGTGCAAATTATGATCAATACCCAGCTGGATCAGCCGCAAGCACGACGAGTGACGTTCAGTACCCCCAGCCATGCCATTTTTTATATGGAGCTGTCGATGGATAAAACTGAATTTATTCAGTTACATGACTTTATTCCGGCAAAAGATGAAAACCCGGATGACATTATTGCGAGCACCAATGCGGTTGAAGCAGAACCCGTGGAAGTCATGACGTCAGACGTGGACGATGACTTCCTGAAAAATCTTGGGCTTTAATGCTCCGGTACTGCCGTTTGTTTACTGAACCAACGGCAGTCTGATCCTGAAGCTGGCACCACCTGAAGCACTCTCTTCAACTGCTAAACTGGCTTTATGCCACTCTAACACCCGGCATACAATAGCAAGGCCTAAACCAAAACCACCAAAACCTTTTTGCCGGCTGGGATCCAGGCGGACAAAAGGTTTCAGAATTTCAGCTCTTTGTTCCGGCGCTATGCCCGGACCGTCATCTTCAACCCGGATTTCAATCGCATCCGGCGCTGAGTGCAAAATCAACACCACTTGCTCTTTGGCAAATCGTTTGGCATTCACCAGTAAGTTTTGTACCGCTCTTTCCAGATAATGACCGTCACAGACATAAATACAGCAGGTATCCGTGCGCAGCTCTATGCCGGCACCGGGCAAAGGCGATAATTTTTCGACCAGATTCTGTAACAACTCCGATAAATCCACCCGCTGCATTTTCAGCGTAGGTTGGGCAGACTCCAGACGGGCATAATCCAGCATTTCATCAACAAGTTGTTCTAACTCCTTCACATCATTGAGCATAAACTGCTTTTCATCAGAAGGCAGAGCAGACAGCTCCAAAGCAAAACTTAAGCGGGCCAGCGGCGTACGCAGTTCATGCGATACCGCCTGAGTCATTTCACGCTGCAAGCTAAGTAAACGCTGAATTTGTTGCCTCATCTGTTCAAAACTGTTGGCAATAGGAGCAATAAAAGAACGGACTGGAACAGCGGCTGTCGCCGTTGGTTCAGACAGCTGTTGTTTTAACTTTTGAATATCCCTGGCAACAGGCCAGAGCCATAACCAGACCGCAACAGCCAGCAACCCCAGAAATAATAAGCTGAACCAATAAGAAGGCACTGCAGTTTCAGCTAAATCAGCCGGACCTATTTGCCACAGACTGTCGCGCTGAATGACATAAAAAAACACCTGGTCTTTGGTAAACAACGGGATAACTTGCCCGGCTTTCAAGGCCGCAAGTTCGGTTTCAGACCACAAAATACTGCCTGTGGGTAATGAAGTCACAGCTAAAGCAGAAGACAGCTGAACCTGAGGTAAAGTTTGAGTGCGAAGTTGCCCGGCCAGATTATCGGCCAGGATCAGCACCCATGGAGGAGTCTGGTTTTGGGTTTCCTGCCAGATCCGCTCAACAGTCCAACCAACACCGATTAACACCAGCGAAATAAACAGATAAAAATGCAGAAACAGCCTGGACACCTGCTATCCCCCAAAGCAATAGCTGTTATTCATTCCAGGCATCAGCAACAAAGAGATAACCTTTACCCCAGACAGTTTTGATTCGGAAAGGCGTTTCCGCGTTATCATTCAGTTTGCGACGTAAATGTGAAACCCTGACATCCACAGTCCGGTCCAGGCCATCGTATTCACGGCCGATAATTTGCTTGTGAATAGCTTCACGTTTTACCGTCTGACCTGCATGTTTGGCTAACATCCACAACAGATCAAACTCATAACTGGTCAGCTCCACCAGTTGGCCAGCAAAATGAGCCTCGCGGGCACTGTTATTCAGGTTTAATAATCCAAAGCTCAGTTCCTGATTTTCAGTTTTCGCGGCCGGGTTGCCCCTTCTCAATAAAGCATGTACCCGGGCCAGCAAAACACGGGGCTCCACAGGTTTAATCACGTAATCGTCAGCGCCTAATTCCAGCCCCAGGACCTGATCTATATCACCTTGTTTTGCAGTTAACATCAATATAGGTGCAGTAAACCAGGGGCGGACTGTACGGCAAATACTAAAACCATCCATGCCTGGTAACATTAAATCCAAAATCATTAAATCAGGTTGCCAGGCCTGACAAATCGCAGGCACAGTGTCACCCCGGCTTTCCAGACGCACTTCAAAACCTTGCTGCTGCAGAAAGTTCTGCACTAAAGCCGCCAGACGGGCATCGTCTTCAACCAATAAGATTTTTTGCATTAAAACACACTCCAGGGTGCCACCAGACGTCGTCTTTTTTCCGGCTGACGGCTTAATACCATTAACTCTTTTTGTAATAACACTTGCGTGTCATTTTGCAATCTGACTTCCGTTGCCCCTGACCAGCTTAACAACTGCTGCCACTGCCCCTGCTGCTGCTGTCGCCAGCAACGCATTTGCTGTTGTGCAAAGTACAAACACAAATCCTCTGCTTTACTGCTGTTCCAACTGACCTTTAGCTCAGCTTCACAGCTTTGCTCCGGTGTTGCAGAAACGCAAAAAGCCGGACTTACAGACCAGCACAATTCAGCCCTGCATTCAGGAGGTTGGGCGTTTACCAGCAGCATATTACCAGCGAATAACAGCCCTAACATTCCCTATCCTTGCATCAATAAAAGCGATAACTCACACCTACAAACCAGGTCTGCACTGAATCATCCTTTACTAAGGGACTATCAGTCATAGCATCATCCAAATGCAGATATCTATAGAAGGTCAACACAGACCAACGTGCATCCAAAGCCTTCTGCCAGCCTAAACGTATTTCAGGCTGCCAGCTTTCACGTCCCTTGTACCTCTCCAGATAATACAGCTCATCCTCACCTACACCATAATAAGTGTCGATCAGCCTGGCACTTTTCCAGTACAAAGTCGTACTCAAGTCAAATTGTCCACCCGCTACAGGCCAAAACCTCGACCAGCTCAGGCTGGCGTTTTGCCCATCATACTTTGAATTGGCATCTTGCCAAAGATTTAACCTGCTTTGCCATTGTTCGCCAAACCAATTGAATTGCACCCCTGCATCCAGCGCAGTAGGTCGTTTTTTCACATGTTCAATAGAAACTGCCCGCATAAACTTTTCTGCGCCAGTCTCCACTTCAGGAGGCAACAGGGAACTGGTGCTGTTCATAGTGATCACATTTCCGGCAAACCAGCGCTGAAAATAACCTTTTTCTGAGTTCAGTCTTGTCACCAGACTGACGGCAAATTGCTCATTCTGCATCAGGCTGTAGCCTATGGTGCCGTTGTCAATAAACCATGAATCTGCGTAGTAACTAAAGTCCGGTAAAATCAGCATAGGAAAGCTGTCACCGTCATACAAAGGGTTGCTGCGTTGCCCTGCGCCTAACGCAACGGACAACTGAAATTGGCCAGACGCTGTGCAGTCGTTCTGGTCCTCAGCACAAGCTAAGGCAGAGCCGCTGCAAAACAGACTGAGGGCAAAAAGCCAAACCACTGATCTCATCAACACTTCACCCGTATTATTCATGGCCTTCACTTTAGCATTGAATGCAGATCAGCTTAAGTAAAGTTAACAACTTCGCACAAATTGCAGTCATCAGTCAGGGCAAAACCGAAGAAAAAATCCGGCTCCATAGCGGAACAAAATCCTTTATCCGGGCA
>CBIMJC010000011.1:0-29882 GCA_966244125.1 uncultured Rheinheimera sp. | reverse complement strand
CACTGCCTTCGAAGGTTCGAATCCTTCCCCCTCCACCATTCTCTTCCTGCGTTACAGTCACCAAATAAGTCGCTAAATTTTCCTTGCTAAAATCCAACATATTATCAACACTTGCGATAATTGAATCGATAGGTTTGCTGAATGTCGTACAAAACTCTCGAAAATCTTCGAGTCCTTATTGTTGATGACCAACGTCCCTTCCAGTTATTGCTCAAAGGCATACTGTATTCGATGGGAGCCACTAATATCGCCTTTGTAATGACAGGTGAACAGGCCTTGTGGAAATGTATGCATGGCTCTTACGACGTGTTGTTTGTCGATTACAACTTAGGTTCAGGAAAAAACGGTCGTCAGTTACTGGAAGATTTACGCGAGAAAAAACTGCTTCATCCGGCTGCTGTTTACATGATAGTGACAGGTGAAAATCAGGTGCCTATGGTGGTTGGCGCTATAGAAGCAGAACCTGACGATTACATCATCAAACCTTTTTCTCAAAGTGTGTTACGAACCCGTCTGGTTAAAATTCAAAACCGCAAGAAACAACTAGCTCCTGTGTATCAGGCCATGTTTGACGATCAACCTGAACTGGTGATCGAAGCCTGTAAACAAGAGCGTGAGCAAGGCAGCCGTTATCATTCGTTATGCGGCCGTATCCAGGCAGAAACTCATTTAAAATTAAAACAATATGACGAAGCCGAAGCCCTGCTGCTGGAGACTTTGTCTTTTAGCCGCACCAACTGGGCTTTGTTGCTGCAGGCACGTTTATGTTTTGAACAGGAACGTTTTGAAGAAAGTATGGAGCTTTGCAACGAAGCCATTGATACGAACAGATATTTTGCCGAAGCCTATGATCTTAAAGCCCGTAATTTAATGGCGCAGAACCTGATGGAAGAGGCAATGGAGGTCATTTCTCAGGCTATTGTTATTTCTCCATTTTCTGTCAGCCGTCAAAATTTGTTGATGGATATAGCCCGCAGCATGGACGATCTGAGCAGTCTGGTGCAGGCCAGCAAACAAATTTACGAAATTACCCGCCGCTCAGCACGACAGGAAGTGGTGCATCTGCTGAACTACATCCGTACTGTGATCGACGCTGCGTCACGCTCTGAAGAGCTGAGTCAGCGCAACAGGTATCAGCAGGAAGCCCTGATGGCGATCCACAGGGCCAAACGCGAAGATACTGTGATCCGGGATTTCGACTTCGATTTGTTTGAAACTTTATGTCAGGCCAGACTGGAATCTTTAAGTGGTCAGCAGTATCTGGCGAAAAAGACCTATGCCACTGTCTCAGACCGTGTTGCTTTACAAATGGATCCGCAAGTTGATCCGGAACAACCGGATGAAATTCCGCCTATTCCGCATTGTGCGGCGGACGCTGTACTGCTGTTAAATCAGATTGGCGAATTTGAACAAGCCGCAACACTGACTGAAAAGCTGCAACAACTCGCGGGCGCTATAGATCCAATACTGGAAAAACTTTTCAGCGAACAACAACTCCGCTCTTTGAGCCGTCAGGCCAGCTTTAATGAATTAAACAAACAAGGTATTCAGTTCTACAAAGATGGAAATTACGAACAAGCCCTGATCCGCTTTGAGCAAGCCCTCGAAGTTGCACCTATGAACACAGGCAGCGCGCTGAACTATATTCAGACAGCTATCCAGATGATGGCCGATCCAAAACGGAAAAAGCCTTTAGAGCTGGCGGAAAAATGCCGGAAGACCTTCAGAATTGTCGATAATATGCCGTTGCCTGAACACCACAAAGTACGGCATCAGGAGCTGTTGCAGCAATTTAATAAGCTAAAAGAAGAAAAACGCTACAGCCGCTAAGATCCCTCTTTGGCGGCTGCCTGGGCATTTAGTAATCCAGTTGCTGGTTTAAATCCGTTAATAAAGCGCTGGCGCCCAAACGCATATGCCGGGCTGTTGCCACCTCCCCTGTCAGCTCTTCAAACAAATTGACCAGCTTTAAGGCAAAATCCACTGAACGCACGCCACCTGAAGCTTTAAAGCCCACAGGACGTTCTGAAGCGGCGATAACGGCCAGCATAATACGGGCGGCTTCTTCAGTAACCCCAACTTTCACTTTCCCTGTCGACGACTTCACAAAATCTGCGCCCGACTCAACCACCAGCTCTGTTGCTTTACTGATCTGCTGGCAGGTTACCAGCTCACCGGATTCGATAATAATTTTTAAACAAAGCCCTGTAGTCGCTTTGCGCACTGCTGCCAAAAAGGCTCTGACCTGCTCTGTATGTCCCGCCAGCAAAGTCTGATAAGGCAACACACAGTCAATTTCATCAGCACCGGCAGAGCGTGCCGCATCAATTTGCGCCAGCACCTGCTCAAGAGGCAAGGCGCCGGATGGAAAGTTAACAACAGTCGCCAGTTGTACGGCCAACTGACGCTGCTGCAGAAAAGTTTTCACCTGGGCCAGATAATCAGGGTAAACACAGACTGCAGCAGGTGGCACTGCGGCCCTGGCCAAATCCTGTTCCAGCCACTGCTGCATCGCGGCAACACTATCCTGATCCGTTAAACGGGTTAAATCCACCAGCTTCATCAGCTGCTGTATGCGCAGAGGGTTTGTCATGTCGTTATCCTGAAAAAATACCGGCTCTGACTGGCCGGTTTATTGTGAACTCTGTTTATTTTGAAATGAAACAGCTCCGAATTAAAACAGAAAGCCCTGTAGCAGGGAAGTCTGAGCTGGTGTTTGTCTTAAGGAAAATGCAAAGCAAAGTGCACAGATCAAAAAAAACAGCAATAAAATGGAATCTTTTCTGCAGAAGCCGGTCTGATGCTGCGAATCATCTTTCTATTCTCCCAAGAAGTACACTTTGCCGGTCTTGTGACCGGCTTTCTTTTTTTGGCTGAGGATAAAAAGTTGTGGCTCTGAAGCTATAACTGCATCAGGTGCTGATGTTGTTTTAGCCAGAGCCTGGCTTTGGCTGCATCAGTGTTAAATTTTGCCACCAAAGCCCAAAAGCTTTTGCTGTGGTTCATATGCACCAGATGCGCCAGTTCGTGCACTACCACATAGCGGGCCACCCATTTCGGAGCCATCAGCAGACGCCAGTTAAAACTTAACAGGCCTGAGGAATCACAACTGCCCCACTTGGCTTTAAAATTACAGACCCGCACTGCGCGGCTTCGCAGCGCCATACGCTGCTGCTGCACCAGAACTTCCTGTTCAAACCAGAGCTGAGCCTGTTGCAGATAAAACTCTGTCACCAGCTTTTCTATCCATTTTTGCTGACTCTGGGCTTTATTGCGGCTTGAAAGCTGCAGCCATAACAGATCCCCGTCCAGGCTAAACTGATTCACCGAGTCCTGTACTATTTTCAGCTGCAACCTTTCGTCAAACCATGGGATTTGCCCTTGTTCCAACCAGCCGGCTTTTGGCTGCTGTTGCTGATCCAGATGCTTATTGATCCAGTCTTTTTTCTGCAGTATCAGTTGTTGAATAAATTGCAGATCACAACCTGCGGGGGCACTGACCCATAACTGGCCTGACTGAATTTTCAGCTGAATACTGCGCCTTCTGGCGGAAAACTTTAACTGATAGGCGGGTAACTCAGAACTCACAAGCTCAGACTCATCAAAACAAAGCCATAGCTTAAAGTTTGTCAGCGGACTGAGCAAGCAGCTGTTCACCCCAGCGCAGACAAAATGCTAGTATGCAGCCCAGACGCTTTTCCTCTCATCCGGACAGAGAACCACTATGAAAATTATCTCCTTTAATATAAATGGCTTACGCGCCAGACCTCATCAAATAGAAGCCTTACTGGCGAAACATTCTCCTGATTTTGTCGGCTTACAGGAAATTAAAGTACATGATGATGAATTCCCGCTCGAAGAGATGCAGAAATTTGGTTATCACTTATATTACTTTGGTCAAAAAGGCCATTACGGTGTCGCCATACTGAGTAAAAAGCCAGCGCTGTCTATGTTGTATGGTTTCCCGACCGATGCCCCTGATGCTCAGCGCCGTATGCTGATTGGTACTTTTGCCCTGGATAACGGCAAAACCCTGACCTTGTTAAATGGCTATTTCCCGCAAGGTGAAAATCGCAGCCACGAAACCAAATTTCCGGCCAAACAAAAATTTTATGCCGACTTGCAGCAGTATTTAATTAATCACCATAAGCCAGACGACTACGTCGCTGTGATAGGCGATATCAACATATCTCCTGAAGATCTGGACATAGGTATAGGTGAAGCCAACGCCAAACGCTGGTTAAAAGAAGGCAAATGTTCATTTTTGCCGGAAGAACGTGAGATGTTAGCCACCTTAAAAGGCTGGGGTTTAATTGACACCTTCCGCGCCCTGCACCCAAACGCCACTGAAAAATACAGCTGGTTTGATTACCGATCTAAAGGTTTTGAAGACAACAGAGGCCTGCGTATTGATGTCGTCATGGCAACAGCACCACTGGCGGCTTTGTGCACTGAAAGTGACGTGGACTATGAACTGCGCGCTCTGGAGCGTCCTTCTGACCATGCCCCTGTCTGGTCGAGCTTTAACCTGAGTTAACAGATGCTGGCTGCATTTTGTCTGCTGCTGATCGCGGTTTTAGTGATAAACCGCAATTTCTGGCATGAATTGCAGCAAAAAGCTGTGCCCTGGCCCGTGGCCGGGGCAAGCATCTGTGTGCTTGCTCTGATGTGGCAAACAGATGCCGCAGTGCTGGAGCATTTATCCATCCATTTTCTGGCGCTGACCAGCTTAGTCCTGGTGTTCGGTTTGCGCTTAAGTGCTCTGCTTTTTGTACTGGTCATGGCTTTGCAGTGGCTGATGAGCAACCAGCCTGCTGATCAGTTGCTCTGGACCTTAGTCTGTGGCTGGCTGGTCCTGGCACTGAACTATGGCGTTTACCTTTTATGTTATCAGTACCTGCAGCGACATCTGTTTGTCTATTTATTTGTCGGAGCCTTTTTAAACAGCGCCCTGGGACTGGTGGTTTTTATGCTGCTGCAGGCCTGGGGACAAGCCGGGCACTACAGCTCTGAACAGCTGTATCAGGGGTACCTGATTTTTATTCCGCTGGCGGCTTTACCGGAAGCCTTACTGAACGGCATGGCCATGACCTTGCTGGTGGTTTATAAACCCCAGTGGGTCTACACCTTTTATCAGCGGATTTATTTGTCAGATAAATAGACCATAGGCTTTACACATTTCATCAGCGAAAGCGCGCAGTCAACAAAGCAGCAGCTTCAAGTCCTAAGGGTATAAGGCGGACGACTGGCTTAAAGCCAGTCGCGAAGGAAAGTCTTATCTAACTGCCGGAATGCCTGTTTTAACAACAGCGCCAAATCTGAATAACAGAGTTTGTGCTGCGGGTTTTGGATCTGCAGCCCATGGGATTGCATCTTCTGTCTGATTTCACTGTACCAGCCAGACAAACCAGGCGGCAATTCAGTCTGTGATCGTTTCCCCAACCAATACCAGCCCTGAAACGGCATGGATAAAATAAACAACATCATGGTCAGGATCAGGGGCAGCTGTGCAGCACCTAACAGATTAAATTGCACCAGAGCTCCGGCCAAAGCCACAGCAGGCAGCACCTTTTGCGCAAACAAAGTCATGCGGATCACTTTATTTTCGGGAAATATGCCGTTCAGTTCAGGTACCAGTGGCCAGTCACGACTGTACTGTAGTCCCGCTTTGAGTGTCGAAAACATAGCTGACATCGCAGGCACTCCTCTTGATAGTTGGTGTATTGACTACAAGGTCATTGGTTCGGAGTCTACCCCCTGCTTCAACTATCGTCCAGCTTTGGCAGAAACTAAAGTAAAAAGACCACTGTACAGAAAATATTCTTTCCCTGCGTTAACACCGGAAACAAATTAACATTCCCGAAACAAAGTCCACTCAATTGTTTTACGGCAAAAGTTTCAGATTGAATACGAAAATTGTCAATTTCCTGCCTTTGCACAACTAATTACGAAGTGGTCAACTAAACAAATTTTGTGCCATTAGTATTTAATATTAAAATTCAAACACTTAAATCAATTAAACATAACAACACACAAAGTTATCCACAGAATCTGTGGACAACCAAGATAAAGAATGCGCAAGGCTTACATCGTTTTGCTACTAAAACTGACTGCTGATTATCAGCTTTTCATGACATTTTTATGTTCAAACCTGAATAATGTGAATTTATGTTTTATCAACTCACGCACCTGGCCCGCTCTAACCAGAGCAAAGCACTACAAAAACACTCTGACAACGGATGACAGGAAACCTTCGCCAAAGCTGTTTTTTTTCGTTACTATCAGGTTATGCCCCTTTGAAATGTTTTTATCCATGTTCAGCCCTTTTAGTCTGTTGCAATGGCACACCAGTCTGGATCCACAGTTAAAGTTAAGGATCAGAAGTCCGGCAGATGCATTCAGCCATGACCGTAAGGCCAGCGCTGATGCGCTGATGGCCTCTGGTCTGCAAGGCGACGGCTTTTGGCTGGAGCTAAGAGGCACAACCTTATACAGCCCCTTTAGTGGTTTATTTAGCCGGAAAAATCAGACAGGTCAGCATCTGCTGTTTACTCATCCGGGTGGACTAAAACTGGCGCTGGATTTTCCGCTGTATTGTCAGGATAAACATGGGCTGGGTTTTCAATGGCTGGTCGGCGAGAAGGCCAATGTCCAGGCGGGACAAGCCCTGTTGCATTACGACAAAGCTCTGTTGAGTCAGCCAGGCCAGAGTTTTGGTTTATTTATACGAGTAGTTCCTCACCCTAAAATTCAGAGTATTCATTGCCGTACAGGTTATCATCAGGCGTTGGAGGATGACTTGTTGGCGATCCAATTGGTAAGCGCTTAGGATTGATAGTTTTATGACCCGCATCTATGGCATCAAAAATTGTGACACGATAAAAAAGGCCCGCAAATGGCTTGAGCAGCAGCAACTGCCGCACCAGTATATTGATTACCGTCAGGATGGCATCAGTAGCGAGCTGTTAGCCGACTTTATGCAGCAGCTCAGTTGGCAACAATTGCTCAACACCAAAGGCACCACCTACAGAGCCTTGCCTGATGCCGACAAACAGGATCTGACCGCAGAAAAAGCTGTGCAGTTGATGCTGGCTCAACCTGCCCTTATCAAAAGACCTGTGCTGGAGCACAATGGCAGTTATCACCTGGGTTTTTCAGAACCACAGTATCAGACTTTATTTGGGATATCCGCATGAGCACAGCAGTACTGGATTTAACTAAAGACTTAATCCGCCGCCAGTCTGTCACCCCGGAAGACGCTGGCTGCCAGCAGCTAATGGCACAACGGCTGGAAGCTTTGGGATTTACCATTGAATCGATGTTTTTTGAAGACACGCTCAATTTATGGGCACGTAAAGGCCAGGGCAAACCTTTGTTTTGTTTCGCCGGTCACACCGATGTCGTGCCCACAGGCCCGCTGGAGCAATGGACCAGCCCGCCATTTGAACCCGAAATTCGTGATGGCATGCTTTATGGTCGCGGCACTGCCGATATGAAAGGCAGCCTGGCTGCTATGGTGGTTGCCACAGAGCGTTTTCTCGCAACAAAGCCGGAACTTACCGGTGATATCGCTTTTTTAATTACCAGTGATGAAGAAGGTCCTTTTATCAACGGCACCAAACGTGTCATCGAAGTATTGGAAAGCCGGAATGAAAAAATTAAGTGGTGTTTAGTCGGCGAACCGTCCAGCACCAGCCAACTGGGTGATGTGATTAAAAATGGCCGTCGTGGTTCATTAACAGGTTATCTGACGGTCAAAGGTATTCAGGGCCATGTAGCCTATCCCCATCTGGTGGACAACCCTATTCATAAAGCCGCACCTGCGCTGGCTGAATTAGCCCAAACCGTCTGGGATCAGGGCAATGCCTATTTCCCGGCTACCAGCTTTCAGATCTCCAACATTCATGCCGGTACCGGCGCCACCAACGTGGTGCCGGGTGATGTGCAGCTGACTTTTAACTTCCGTTACAGCACTGAAGTGACCGCAGAGCAGTTGCAGCAAAGGGTGCTGGCGATCTTAGACCAACACGGCCTGAACTACAGCATCGACTGGATCCTCAATGGTCTGCCCTTCCTGACCGACAGTGGCGAACTGGTGGCTGCAGCAGTAAAAGCTGTACAAGAGGTCAAAGGTTATGCGCCGTCATTGGAAACCACAGGCGGTACCTCTGATGGCCGTTTTATTGCGCCTACAGGCGCTCAGGTGCTGGAGTTAGGGCCTTGCAACGGCACCATCCATAAAATCAATGAATGCGTGGCCGTGGCCGATTTAGAGCCCTTAGCCGATATGTATCAACATATATTGCAGCAACTGGTCGCTAAATGAGTATCGCCCGGCTTCTGACAGGTTTTGATGACACTGCTCTGGTGGAACTGGAGCAGCGGCATCGTGTATTGCCGGACGTCAAAGCCGCTTATCTGCAGATGCAACAGGCTGCGGCAGCCGATGGTATCGACTTAGCGCTGGTGTCGTCGTACCGCTCTTTTGCGCAGCAGGCGCGGATTTGGACCGCCAAATACACCGGGCAAAGGCCTGTCTATAACAAGTCACAACAGCAAGTGGATATCCATGCTTTAGAGGGCTTTGCCAAAATTGAAGCCATTTTGTTGTATTCGGCTTTACCAGGCGCCAGCCGCCATCATTGGGGCACGGATCTGGATGTTTTTGATAAAGCCGCAGTGGCGGCGGATTATCAGGTGCAGTTACTGGATGCCGAATATCAGAGCGGCGGGCCATTTTATGCGCTGGATCAGTGGTTAAGCCAACATGCGGCAGCTTTTGGTTTTTTCCGGCCTTATCAACGCGATCAGGGCGGAGTCGCCAAAGAAGCCTGGCATTTAAGTTACCGTCCTGTGGCGGAAGGCTATTTAAACGCCTTTAACGAGGCTATGCTATCTGATGCGATAGCCCAGAGTGAACTGCCGGACAAAACTCTGCTACTTGAGCATATTCCGCTGATTTTTAAGCGTTATGTTTGCAATATCTGTAAGGACTAACCATGACTGTAACCTTCTGGTGGATTTTAGTTGTAGCGCTTGGAATTATTATTGGTAATTTGTGGCTCATTCGCCGCAGCAAAGGGCTGGACGCCAAAGCCAAAACAGAAGTTAGCCAGAAAAAAAGCACTGAAGGTGGAGTCACAGGTACAGTGGTCGCCAGTTCCGGCACAGACGCCAGCCGGATCAAACAAGTGGATACCGACCACCACAGCACATCAGATGGCGGATCTGACGGCGGCAGTGGTGGTGACTAAAGATGAAGGGGGTAATCCGTTAAACGGCTTACCCCTTGTTATCAAAGCTGGAAAAACCTTTTAAAAAGCGTTGCAGCTGGTCTTTTAAGTTCGGTGGCACGCCCTGAATAATCAGCAAGTCTTTGTCCATATCGTAGCGGATACGTTCGCCTAAATGTTTTTGTTCAAAGCTGATGCTAACCCCACCGCCAGCCCCTGAAAACTTCACCAGGGTTTTTAATTCTTTGACGTCCACAGGAAACTGCTCAGGCACTTCGATATTTTGCTCGGCACAGTAATCAGTAAAAGCGCGGGCGTCGCTGCTGTCGATAGTGGCCGACAACTCCTGCAAATGCACATCCAGTCCTTGTTTACTTTGCTCTTCGCAGTACTCATACACTTGCTTACGCACAGCCGATTTTTCGCTGGCATCGTAATCCGAGGCCGATAAATACTCTTCAACAGAAGCCAGCACCACTTTGCTTTGCTCTTTCGCCACTATACCTTCGGCACAACCTAAAAAGTCGAGGAAAAAGTCGGCGACTTTACGCCCTGCCCGGCCACGGATAAAAGAGATGTATTTGTTTTGCTCCGGGCTGGTTTGGTATTCAGTTAAATCAATACGGGCCGCCAGTTGCATCCGGGCTATATCCAGATGCTGATCGGTGGAGAGCAATAAATCCGGTGTCACACTAAAGTGATCTTTGCTGCCTAATAAAGTTACCAGCACATACTCCGTAGCCAGATAACGGTAATGGCAGAGCATAAAATAGCCGGTTTCCTGAATTTGATGCTGCACCAGTTGCACCACCAGCTGACTGGTGGCTTGTTCAGCCAGTTGCAAGAAGCTGCGCTCCTGCGCTTGCCACTGGGCTAAAGGCAGAGCCATTCTGTCCTGTAAATCGTCTGAAAAGGTGGCATAACCTTTGGCTGGTTTGCCGTTGTACGCCAGATGCAATTGCTCAATTAAATGCGCTACAGATTGAGAAACCGGCACCAACTCCTGACGAAATTGTGCCTGCAACTGTTCACTTTCAGTACTTTCGATAAAATTAATTGCCAGATGCAACACATCAACGGACATATATTTTCCTGTTCTCAGCTAATTCTGCTAGTATTCCCCGCTGTTCCATTTTATTTCGAGCAGAGACCTTCATGCCTATTGTATCAAAGTATTCCACCGACCAAATTGAAAAGATCGTAAACAGTATTCTCGACCAGTTACGCTTACAAGACGCCAGTACAGAATTGAGTCTGATGTGCTTAGGCAACACCATCAGCCATATCATTAACACCAGTGTCCCTGCAGCTTCGCGTATGGATGTGGCAAACCATTTTGGTCAGGCGCTGAAAGACGCCGTTAACAGCAAGAAACAATAACTCTATGGTGCTGGAACAAAACCTGTCATTGGTCAATAAAGTAAACCGTCTGCTGAACTGGGGACACTGGTTTACTTTTTTTAATATCCTGTTGGCACTGGTCATCACGTCCGCCTACTGGTGGGCCGAACCTTTGCCACAAAGCATCACAGGCTGGTTTTATCTGGTGACCACCTGGCTGGGTCATACCGCCTTTTTATGTTTTTTGTTTTTTATTCTGACGATTTTCCCTGTCACTCTGATTTTTCCCTACCAGCGTCATGTGCGGGGTATAGCCGCAGTGTTGGCCACAGTAGGTCTGGTGGCGCTGATCTTTGACGCTTATGTCTATCAGGCACTTGGCTATCATGTCGGTAGTGCCTCCAGCGAACAAACCATTGATTTATTGCGCCAACAAGTCGTCACTAACCTGCGTAATTTTATTCTGATCACTTCTGTTGTTTCGGCTTTATTGCTGGCGATAGAGCTGACGCTAAGCAATTTCTGCTGGAAAAAAGTGCCACGGTTACAAGCTTCAGGCGTAGGCCAACCTGCGCTTTATCTGTTTTTAGGTTGTTTTGTCAGTAGCCACAGCCTGCATATCTGGGCTGATGCACAGCTGAAGCTGGATGTATTAAAACAGGACAATGTACTGCCTTTTACTTATCCGGCCACCGCCAATACATTTTTAGCCAAATACAATGTGCTGGATTTATCCCGCTTACAAGAAAGCAAAGCAGAGCAATTGCAACGCCCCACCAACTGGCGTGAGCCTGAAGCTTTGCAATGTGTCAGTCAGCCATCAGAGCCTGTCACTGTATTGATCCTGCCTGCGCTGTCTGCCGATGACGTGGCGCTTTTAGAGCAGAACAAATTCAAAGCCCAGCAGCAACACTTTGCGCCAGTTGATACTCAAATCGCCTTGCTGAACTTGCTGTACGGCAGTATGCAGTTTAATAAAGACATGGTGGCGGCCTTGCAGCAGGCTCCGGTCTGGCTGCAGCAAGTGCCGGCGGGCAGCTTAAGTATCAGTGCCAGTGACACCGAATTTCAAAAGTTGTTGCCCTGGTTATCCTTAACGGACAATCAGACAGCACAAGTGAAAGTAAAATTTATCAGGGATTTAAGTGCTGAGTTAGCCAACTTTAGTCCTACAGATCAGCTAGTGGTACTGAGTCAGCAGGCCCCTGAGTCACAATTTGATTTGGCACCGGCTCAACTTTACAGCCACTGGCCTGCCTTAAACTCTGCCATTGCCGATAAAGTCACCCAGCATCTGGATCTGATCCCTACTCTGCTGGCGCAACTTGGCTGTCACAGCAACTGGCCCGGAGATAACTGGTTTAAGCCTTCCGCCTATCCAAAGCTGAATTTATTGCCTCATCAGATGGTCAGCTTTAAAAAAGACAAAATGATTCTGGTGCGTGACGATGGCAGTTATGGCGTCTGGTCTGCCGGTACTTTGGTGCCACTGAACGAAAAACTGGATATCCCGCAACTGACAGACGCACTAAAACGGGTGCAACAACAGTAAGGGGTCAGGCCTTGGATTTTGAATCAGCTGACAATTCAAAATTCAAGGCCTGACCCCAGGCGGTTTACTGCAATCTTTTCGGGGCCTTGATTAATCTGTCGCGTTTGCCCTGCAACTCCAGCTCTGCCAGATGAAATAAATTGGTAAAAACCAAAGGTGGAGCTTCGCGCGCAAAGGTTTCGACAAAGGCAATGGCAGCCTCGGCAAGCAGTTGATTCACCTTTTGATCATACAAAGAATACCCATCATAACTATAGGGTTCGACCAGTTCAGCCAACTGACATTCCTTTTGCTTACGCATAAACCAGTTGATTAAAAACTCGTACTCTTTGACATCCAAAAGTTCACGACAATCTAACCCCATCAGGGTTTCTCCTGTGATTGCACCCAGCGCTGAAGGTGCGGCCTTAGTTTCAAAAATACCCTATAAAACTGGTCTGCACACCAGGTGACAGGCGGTACCTTAAGTAACAGACCCAGCATACGCCAATAGGCAAATTGCGACCAGAGTATGCCAAAAGCTGCAGCCCCCTGATAATAACGCTGTCCATCCACCCGCACATGCATACGGGCCAGCGCACTGCATCTGTCCAGCCCCTGTGGCAACTCTGCGTTTGAGTCGGTCAAATCCAGCCAGGTCACAGGCACCCGGCTTTTTAGCGCCCGAAAGTAGTTAATCTCCCGGCGACACAAAGGACAACCACCGTCATAAAAAACTTCAAGTGAATTCATATTTTGCTCCTGTTCGCCTGCTCTTTACGTTTGCTGTTGCGCCAAGGATCTGTAGTACAGAAAAAACGATAGCCCCGAGCAAATTAATTCGTTTTCGCCAAAACACAGCTCAGGCTAAGCTCATTAAAAATTCCGTCTGCTGGATCGTATCATGTTAAAAACTATGACCTTTGCTGTACTGCACTTTTCTGTCGCCTTCAGCGTGACTTACCTGTTAACAGGAGATCTGCTGGTGGGTGGCTTAGTGGCCACCATAGAGCCCGCTATTAATACTGTTGCTTATTTTTTCCATGAAAAAGCCTGGGATCGGGTGGCTCAGCGCCAAAAGCAACACCATCAGTTGCATGCCTGAGCAGATCAGTCAGGCAGAGCACACAAGCTGCAATATTCCGGCGAACAGGGTACACTAGCGCCCTTTTGATTTGTTCTGCGGAATTGTTATGGCCTTAAAGGCAACCATTTTTAAAGCAAGCCTGGCTGTGGCAGATATGTCGCGCCATCATTATCAGGATTATAACCTGACCTTAGCCCAGCACCCTTCTGAAACCACAGAACGTCTGATGTTACGTCTGCTGGCCTTTGCTTTGTGTGCTCACGAAGATTTAACCTTCGGTAAAGGCATTTCCGATGACGATGAAGCGGCTTTGTATCGTCAAAACCTGACCGGTGATTACCTGCTGTGGATTGAACTGGGTTTACCGGAAGAAAAACGCTTACGCCGAGCCAGTCATAAAACAGAACAGCTGTTATTGCTGGCTTATGGCGGCACTGCAGTGGACAAATGGTACAACGCTGAGCAAAAAGCATTAACTCAGTTAAAAAACCTGACCATAGTGGCAGTTTCCCCTGCGGATACCGCGGAGCTGGCCAAATTATGCGACCGCACCATGCAGTTACAATGCACTATCAATGAAGGCCAGATCTGGTTTGGTAATGCGGCCCACAGCGTGCAGGTGCAATTACACTTTATTCAACAGTCAACCCCAGCTTTGCTGGCATCGGAGTAATCACATGACCCAACTGGCTTTAGGCAAACTGAACAAACTGGCTGTGAAAAAGCAGGTCGAATTTGGTGTCTACCTCGATGGCTTAAGCTGGGGCGATATTTTATTGCCTAAACGTTATGTGCCAGCCGGTGCCGACATTGGCGCAGTGCTGGAGGTGTTTTTATACCTGGATTCGGAAGATCAGCTGATCGCCACCACAGAAAAACCTTATGTGATGGTAGGTCAGGTGGCGCAGCTCAAAGCTGTGGCTGTGACCAAGGTGGGTGCCTTTTTAAACTGGGGTCTGAAAAAAGATTTGCTGGTGCCTTTTAGCGAACAACAAATTCCGATGCAGCAGGATAAATACTATCTGGTGTACTGTTATGTCGATAAAAGTAACCGTATTGTCGCCTCGGCCAAACTGGACAGATACATTGGCAAAGATACCCCAGCTTATCAGGCTGGCGATGAAGTCCAGTTTTATGTCGCCTCGCAGACCGACCTGGGCTACAAAGTGGTAGTGGATCACCAACACTGGGGTTTATTGTATAAAAATCAGGTATTTAAACCACTGCGTATCGGCTACAAAGGCACAGCTTATGTGCAGAAAGTACGGGACGACTTACGCATCGATTTACTGCTGGATAAACCCGGTTATGCAAAAACCCAGGCCTTTACCGATGTGATTTTAGAGCGATTAAAACACAAAGGTGGCAGCTTGCCTTTGTCGGATAAAAGCAGCCCGGAACAAATTTACGGTGAATTTGGCGTCAGCAAAAAAGTATTTAAAGCCGCCATTGGTGCTTTATACAAAGCAGGCCAGATTGTGATTGAAGCAGACGCTATCCGCTTAGTTTAATCCTCCACCTAAGACGGGCGGGTACAAAACCCGCCCTCTACACAGCCCTCTATTGTTTAACGTAACCATTTGACGGCATCTGCCGCAGGCAACGCCTTGGCAAACCAATAACCTTGTCCGGCGTCACAACCCAGTTCTTTCAGCAACTGGCGTTGCAAACTGGTTTCCACCCCTTCGGCCACCACTTTTAAATTCAGTGTTTTCGCCAGAGCAATCACAGTATTGACCACAGGATTGTCTTTTATATGAGGTTTCATATTGGCGATAAAAGAACGGTCTATTTTCAGCACATCCAGCTTAAACTCGTTCAGATAACTCAAACTGGAATAGCCGGTGCCAAAATCATCCAGCAGCACCTTAACTCCATGCTGGCGTAGCTGCTTCAAAAACAACCTGGCCTGCTCGATATTTTCTATCAATGCCCGTTCAGTAATTTCTATCGCCAGATAACTGGCCGGCACTTTGGCTTCGCTGAGCTTTTGGATCACGGCAGATGCAAAATCCGGTTCAGAAAATGCCAGCCCGGACACATTGACACTGATGTAAAACGGCATGTTGTAGTTTTGTCGCCATAACCTGATCTGCCCGATACTTTGTCTGAGCACATAATGGTCAATCAAACCTATCAGGCCATTTTTTTCGGCGTAGGGAATAAACTCGTCCGGCGTAATCACACCACGGCCTGGATGAGTCCAGCGGATCAGCGCTTCAAAACCTATGGTATCGTCTGTCTCCAGGCTGATAATAGGCTGATAATTCAGCATAAAATGCTGTTTTGCCAAAGCCGCTTTAATTTCCAGCCCTAATCTGAACTCCTGACTTTCCTCCACCTTCATATCAGAGGAATAAATACGGTACACACCCCGGCCATCCTGTTTCGCCTGATACATAGCAATGTCTGCGCGGCGGATCAGCTCATCGGCCGACTGCAACTGATCCTCAGCGCTGGCCAGCGCAATGCCAATACTGCAGGAGGTCAGCAGCATATGCTCACCCACCAGCAGAGGTTGTTGCAGTGCCTGAATAATACGCTGAGCCACATCAGTCACGTCTGTCAGACTGGCGACATCCTCCAGTACCACAGCAAACTCATCACCGCCTAAACGGGCCAGCGTGTCGGTCTGGCGCATACAAAGTTTCAGCACCCGGCCCACCTGGATAAGAAACGCATCCCCGACCTGATGCCCCAGGGTGTCGTTCACCGCTTTAAAGCGGTCTAAATCCAGATACATCACGGCTAAATGGTTGGCCGGAAAACGTTGCATACGTTTAAAGGCCTGACCAATTCTGTCCATCAATAAACTGCGGTTTGGCAAGGCGGTCAGCGCATCATGCAGCGCCTGATGCTGCAAACGTTTTTCGGAAAACACCCGCTCCAGCGCATTGGAAATATGCTGCGACACAAAGATCATCAGCTCCAGATCCCGTTCGCTGTAGTGAATATTGGCGACATAACTCTGTACGACCACTACACCACGCACTGTATCGCTGGATTGAAAAGGCACCCCCAGCCAGGATTCAGGCTCAGCACCATAAGCATTTACATCATAAGCCAGCTCAAATGCCGCTATGTCTTTGCGCATAATCAGCAAAGGTTCGTTGGAGCGAAATACATGACCGGTCAGACTGTGTTTCAGCAGGTCGCTGCCATACACCTGATTCGGATCCATTTCATCTTCTGTGTCGGCAAAATACGGAAACTGCAGGGTTTGTGTGTCTTCATCAAAAAGCGCAATAAAAAAATTCGGCGCATAAATCAGCGAATTCACTATTTGATGTAATCTTTTGTAGAAGCTGGAGAAGTCGTTGGCAAAATAAGAAAAAGAGGCAATTTCGTACAGAGCTTTTTGCAGGCGTTCGGCGTATTCAAGTTTAGCGACCGACAGCTCCAGCGTATCCAGCATCTGCGACTTTCGTAGCTTACTGGCCAGAATAGAGGCCACTACTTCCAGAATTTGCTGATGTTCGCTGTTGAAATAATTGGCATGGGAGTGTTCACAGTCAATCACCCCCAGCAGCTCAGTGCCATCCAGAATAGGCACCACCAGTTCAGATAAACTCGGCACCAAATCAGCCAGATAATGCGGATCAGTGCGGGTATCAGACACCAGTACAGACTGCTTGATACTGGCGGCGTAACCGACCAGACCATGTCCCAGTTTTAACTGGGCAATGCCCAGATGCGAGGGTAAATCGCGGGTACCTGTACCTGCTTTACGCACTAATGTTTCGCCATCGTCCGCCAGGATAAAAATGGCACAATCGACAAAACCTAAGCCTGCCACAACATGTTTTGCAGCATAATTAAGAATGTCATCCGCGCCCGTCAACTCATGCAGATCAATGGCAAACTGATTAATTAAGCTAAGTCTGGCATTTTCCTGCTGTAACAGCTGAAGTTGAGCGTGAAGGACACTGATATCAGTTTGGGGCTGGGAAGTGGTCACGGTCGTCATACAGACTCTACTACATTAATCCGTAGAAAGTTATAAACGACCGTGCTTTATTAAGCAACGAAAAGTTAGATTTTGTTCCTGTTCAATGGTTTGGTGAATACTAAATGCACAGCGCTGGTCGCTCTTTCCAAAAAGCCACCTTCGCAGTAACACAAGTAAAAATGCCAGAGACGGATAAACTGATCGTCATAACCCAACTGATGCAACTTGTCGCGCGACGCCATAAAGTTATGACACCAGTCCTGTAAAGTCCGGGCGTAATCCAGCCCTATGTCCTGTACTTGCCTCAGCACTAAATCTGTATATTGCGCCACCGCATTGCTCATGCGCTGAATGGACGGTAAGCAGCCACCCGGGAAAATATATCGTTTGATAAAATCCACTTCCTTTACATAATGGCTGTAGCGCTGATCCGCTATGGTAATGGCCTGCAACACCATCAAACCATCTTCTTTCAGCAGGCTGGAGCATTTGGCAAAGTACTGATCCAAAAACTCATCGCCGACAGCTTCAATCATTTCAATAGACACCAGCTTGTCGTAAGTCCCTGTTAAATCGCGGTAATCCTGAAACAATAAGGTGATTTGTGACTCCAGGCCGGCCTCGCGGATTTTCTCAGCCGCATAGTCGTGTTGTTCACGCGAAATGGTGGTTGTAGTCACCTTACAACCATAATTACGGGCGGCAAAAATCGCCATACTGCCCCAGCCTGTACCAATTTCAATCAGATGATCGGTCGGCTTTAACTGCAGCTTGTCACAAATGGACTTGAGTTTGTTCAGCTGCGCCTGCTCCAGCGTGCAGTTTTCAGTTTCGTACACAGCACTTGAATACATCATACTGGGGTCTAAAAACAGCTGATACATCGCATTACCCAGGTCGTAATGGGCAGAAATATTCTTGCGGGATTGCTCTTTGGTATTGCGGTTACGCCAGTCCAGCAGCTTTAACGCCGGTTTACTTAACCGCGCCCATGCTGATTCCAGCTTGTCCAACAGCGCCGAATTACGCGCCAACAGTTGCACCAGCACAGTTAAATTGTCACTGCGCCACTGGCCAAAAATATAAGACTCCCCGGCCCCCACTGAACCTGCAAAAATTAACTTCTGATAAAACTCAGGGTCCAACACTGTCAGGGTACTTTGCAGTTCGCCTTTGGCATCACCCAACAGCGTCTTTTCCTGGCCTTCCACCAGTAACACTGCACCATACTGCAACTGACTCAGGTGATTCAGCACCAGCGAGCGACAGGTTTTATCAAACCAGCGTAAATTCTGAAACGGACATTGTTCGGTGATGGAAACCGTCATCTTGCTCTTTCCTTTGACTTAGGGTGGCCATATACGGGGACTGCATTGAGCAGCAGTTTTAACGCATGCCCGTAAATTCGACTCATCACTTTTACGTTTTGCCAGGGACGGCGGATCAATAAGCTTTTTAAAGTCTCCAGACTAAAACTCTGCAGCGCCAGGTCAAACCAGGCGCTGAATACCTTCTGGCCAGCTTTAAAATTACTGATCCCCAACTGCAGCTGTGCTGCATTGGTCACTACAGTCCAGTGATACTGCATATCCATTGGGTTAAAAGGTGACACATGAAAAGCTTTGTCGTGCTGATATTGTGCCTTTTCTGCGCCCGCTACAGGCACCAGGTAATAATGCCGCTCGTTCCAGGGGGTATTACTCACTTCCGCAAGCAAAGCTACCACCTGCCCTAGTTCATCAAAACAATAGTACAAAGTCAAAGGGCTGAAATAATAACCCCAGTTGGCCAGCGGACTGAGCATACAAACCTTAGCCACGGAACCGCTAAACCCCAATTGCTGCACTTTTTGTTTCACAGCAGCAGTTAAATCCTCCGGGCCGGGTAAATAGTCTGAACGCCGGTAACTGCAGGCGGCAAAACGGGCCTGCGACCATAACCAGCCATGGGCCGGGATTTGGTCCAGTTCAGCCAAATCCAGCCAGAAATAATGCACCTGATACGCAAAGCCATGTTCTTTCGGCACATAACGTTTATGCCCAACTTCACCCGTTAATAACGCATGACCTGACGGGATCAAAATTCCACTCCCAACGCCCTGGCTACATCTGCGGCACTTCGCACTCCATCTTCATGAAAGCCGTTGTACCAGTAAGCGCCGCAGTACCAGCTGTTGTTGACACCGTTAATCTCTGCACGGCGCTGCTGGGCGACAATAGTGCAGTGATTAAATACAGGATGGTGGTACTGAAAACGTTTTAAAATTTTGCTCTGATCTATAGCCTGACTGTGATTGAGCGTCACCACAAAAGTAACAGGCGCATCAATGCCCTGCAAAATATTCATGTTGTAACTTAAGGTCGCATGGCTGGACGCATTATCTGTCAGATGGTAATTCCAGGCCGCCCATGCGGCTTTACGTTTGGGCAAAATGCGCTCGTCTGTATGCAAAATCACTTCGTTGCCCTGATAAGCAATACCGCCTAACACCTGACGTTCAGCTTCGCTTGGGTCTTTTAACAACGCCAGCGCCTGATCGCTGTGACAGGCAAATACCACCTGATCAAAACGTTCAGTGTGGCCGTCTTTAAACTCCAGTGTGACCCCGTCAGCGTCACGGCTCACGCTTTGCACCGGGTTGTTGAGTTTCAGCTGTTCAGGGTTCAGCTTCTGCAACAACGCCTGCACATACTGCCTTGAACCACCTTTAATCACAGACCATTGTGGCCTGTCAGCCACGTTCAGCAAGCCATGGTTTTTAAAAAACTGCAGGAAAAAACGCAGTGGAAAAGACGGCATATCAGCAAGACCAGCCGACCAGATCGCAGCGCCCATAGGCAACAAATAGTCGTTGCGAAGTTCTTTGCCTAAATTATGTTTGGCCAGAAACTCGTCGATTTGTAAATCCAGATCCGGATGATTTTGCTCAAGTAAACTTTTACCCAGCTTATTAAATTTGACAATATCCAGCAGCATACGCCAGAACGAAGGCCGGAACAGATTGCGGCGCTGCGCAAATAAAGTCGTCAGGGTATGGCCGTTGTATTCCAGTCCTGTATCAGCTTTTTTCACCGAAAAACTCATTTGAGTGTGCTGTGAATCCACCTGCAGCTCGGCTAAAAACTTATTAAAAAGTGGATAAGTCCAGTTGTTAAACACAATAAAGCCTGTGTCTATGGCGTACTCTTTGCCACCGAACTCCACATCCACTGTAGCGGTATGGCCACCTAAATAACAGCCTGCTTCAAACAAAGTGACCTGATGCTGGCGCTGTAATAAGTACCAACTGATCATGCCGGAAATACCGCCACCTATAATTGCTATCTTCATTCAGTCCTTCCTGGTTAAAACCACAGCTGCGTTCACTGCGTGACCTGCCTCCGTCCATCGCATCTTTGTGCTGCCGGAGCCTCTGTTGTTATTTGCTTGCCTTCACCTTCAGCTGGTGTGGGCAGCGTGTTGATTTGCCATTTTTTGTCTGATTTTTTTCGTGATAAAACCAAGCACAGGAATATGCTGCAGCACCATCTCGTTTAAGTCGTAATAGTCCCTGTGATAGGCAATTTTGCCTTCGCTGTTCCAGTGCACCACAGAACAGCCATGCACAGAAACCGGCTTCCCCTTGCCTATGGCTTCATGGCTGAACGTCATCACCCAGCTCAGACAGCCCTGATCCTGATTGGCTATTTTGGCAGTAGCGACAAATTGACAGCTGGTTAAACGCTCATAGGCATGAGAAAAATACTGCTGCAACTGCTCAAGCCCCAGCATATGGTGCACCGGGTCGATAAACTCTACATTGCGGGCATAAAGTTCGGGCAAAGTGCTCAGGTTGTTCTGGCTCAGGTTATTGTAAAAATTCAGCACAGCGTCCAGCCGTTCTGTCGCGTTTATCTCATTCATGCTCACTCTCTCATCGGGGTCACATCGGGGTCAGGCCTTGGATCTTGAATTTTCCGCTCAATTCAAAATTCAAGGCCTGACCCCAGCTCTGGTTTTTTGACTGTGTGAAACAACTCTAAAGTTTTTAGCCTCGCCTTGCTGTGATCCACCAGAGGTTTGGCATAGTCACTCCACATCGGCAACGGATGAGGCCAGTGAATTTGTTTTTTTGGTACCTCTGCAAGTTCAGGCAGCATACGTTTGATAAATACGCCGTCCGGGTCAAAACGTTCGCTTTGTGTAACTGGATTAAAAATCCGGAAATAAGGTGCAGCGTCAGTTCCAGTTGAAGCTGCCCATTGCCAGCCCCCGTTATTGGCAGCAAAGTCACCATCAATCAGCTTTGACATAAAATACTGCTCACCCCAACGCCAGTCGATATGTAAGTCTTTTACCAGAAAACTTGCCACTATCATCCGCAGCCTGTTGTGCATCCAGCCGGTTTGATTCAACTGCCGCATCGCTGCGTCCACTATGGGGTAACCTGTGTTGCCATCACACCAGGCCTGAAACAGCGCCGGATTGTTCGGCCAAACAATACCATCTGTATCCTGTTGAAAAGCCTTATGTTTAATTAAATCCGGGAAAGCCACCAGAATATGATGATAAAAATCCCGCCATATCAGCTCAGATAACCAGACCGCAGCACCGGATTTTTCCCTGTCCCAGTCTTGCTCCGCTTCCAGCTGTAAACGACTGACACACTGCTGCGCAGAAATAACCCCAATCGCCAGATAAGCAGACAAAGACGAAGTGCCGTCCAGCGCCGGAAAATCACGCTCAGTATGATAAAACGTCACTTTATCCCGGCAGAATTGCCGCATTTTGTCCAAGACCTGCAGCTCATCCACCACATAAGCCGCCGAACTACCATCCCCTTCCCGCATTGGGGTCAGGCCTTGGATTTTGAATTGGTCAACAAATTCAAGATCCAAGGCCTGACCCCGGGAGAGGTGACTGCGGGGGAAACAGCGCACACCTACTTCACGCAAACGCGCCAGCCAGGTTTTCTTAAAAGGCGTAAAAATCTGATAAATACCACCGGTTTTACTCAGGATAGTCCCAGGCGCCATCACAGCTTTGCGGTCAAACCAAAAACAGGCTTTACCGGCATTGGCAAAAACTTCGCTCACCTTGCGATCACGCACCTGCTCCCGCAGCTCGTATTCAGTGTGACCATACAAAGCAGCAGCGCCCCTATCGATCAACTGCTGCATCAAGGCCGGAATATCGGCATAGTGGCCACCTTCAATCGCCAGCAAAGGAATATTCAGCGCTGCCAGCTCAGTCTGTAATTGCAGTACCCGACGCCGGATCAAATCCTGCTTGATGGGTGCCATAAAATGCTGCTGCCAGCTTTGTGCTGTGGCAACAAAAAGCGCCAGCACAGGCAACCCGGCCTGACAAGCTTCATACAGCGCCTGATTGTCATACACTCGCAGGTCATTGCGCAGCCAGACTAAAGAAAATGCAGTTTTACTCATCAGGCGCGTAACCCCAGTTCATCAGGAAAAGGCTGCAGATACTGCTGAGCCGCCACGTACTGATGCGGATGCTGAGCTAAATGGTGCCGCAGCAAAGTTAAAGGTGCCAGCAAAGGCAAATGACCCTGACGGTATTTGTGAATCAGGTTCAGCAGCTCCAGCTTAGCGCTGCTGCTTAACATCTTCTTGAAGAAGCCCTGCAAATGCATCAGCACATTCGCCTGCTGTTTACGGGTGGCTTGTTGTTTTAACGCCTGCATTAAATCCAGTAAATAACGCTGCGCTAACTCCTCTGGGGCAAAGAGTTTCGCCTGCGCCACCAGACGACCCAATTCGCGATACGCCTTTGGACTATGCGCCATCACCAGAAACTTATAACGGCTGTGAAAAGCCACCAGTTTGCCCACAGTAAAACCCGACTGCAGCAACTGCTGATAGTCATGGCAGGCGAAAATCCGGGTGACAAAGTTTTCGCGCAAATTCGAATCAAGCAAACGGCCATCTTCCTCCACCGGAAGCCAGGGATAAGTCTGCATTAACTGCTGAGTAAAAAGCCCAACACTCACCTTGCCCAGCTGATGACCATGTTGATCGTTCAGCCGTACCCGCTCCATACCGCAGCTGGGCGACTTGGCACAGACAATATAACCAGACAGCTGGCTTAAACCCGGCAGCAACTTTTCAGTAAACTGCAACATGCTGTCGGTGTGATCAATGCTGCTGTCCTTACTGTTAACCAGCCGGATCTGCTGCTTGTCATTCAACTGCAAACGAATAGCAGGACGTGGCACACCTAAACCTATCGCCTGCTCAGGGCAAACAGGCACATAAGACACAAAAGGAGCCAGAGTAGCGGTGCAGAACTCAGAAGCTTTATGCCCGGCGTCAAAACGTACTTTTTGTCCAAGCACACAAGCACTGACACCTATTTGGATATTCATAATAAGGACTCACAGAAAAATCACAGTGATGACTGGAAATGTTTACAGATCAGCAGCTTTGTTGGATCACAGCAAGTAAAAATTTTTCTCGGGGGTCAGTTTCATTGGGGTCAGGCCTTGGATTTTGAATCGACAGGCAAATTCAAGATCCAAGGCCTGACCCCGGCGGTTTCCGGCGGTTTGGAGCTACTTGACTTAGTCCCGTAAATAGCTATGTTCAACTGCAGGATAAAAATGGCAGGACGCAAATCATGGCCCGACCACTACGTCTGGAGTTTGAAGGTGCCTTTTACCATGTAACCAGCAGAGGAAACAGCAAACACGCTATTTACTTTGAACCCTCCGATTACCTCAAATTTCTTGATATTTTGCAGCATGTCTGCGAGCGCTACTACTGGCGTATTCATGCCTACTGCCTGATGGGCAACCACTACCATCTGGTGCTGGAAACTCCGGAGGCCAACCTGTCTGCGGGGATGCAGCTGCTAAACGGCATCTATACCCAGTACGTCAACAAAGTGTATCAGCGCTGTGGCCACATTTTTCAGGGCAGGTTTAAGAGCATTCTGGTTGATAGTGACAGCTATTACACAAGGCTGGTGCGCTACGTCGTGCAAAACCCGGTGCGGGCCCAGATGGTGCGGCGGGTCGAAGATTACAAATGGTCGAGTTACCATGCAACTTTAGGAAAGTCGCCTGTCCCGGTCTGGCTGGCGGTGGATTATCTGCTAGAGCATTTTCATCACGAAAAAACAAAGGCAAAAGCCGCCTTCAGTGCATTCTGTCAGCTCACTGACGAAGAACGGATTTGGGACAAACTGACCAACCAGATCTTTCTTGGCGACGAGCACTTTACCAAACAACAGCTGGCTAAAATTGCGGTTCCTGATACAGATCGTAACATCCCCAATCGACAACGCAGGCCACCGGCTTCTTCATTGGAGCTGTACGAACAAAACAGCGCCAGCAGAAACGAAGCAATATTTGCAGCTTATCAATCGGGTGCTTACAGCATCACTCAACTGGCACAACATTTTAAACTGCACATCTCAACCATCAGCAAACTGCTAAAAACCAGCGGGGTCAGGCCTTGAATTTTGAATCGGTAAGCGAATTCAAGATCCAAGGCCTGACCCCCGGTTTGTTTTCGGGGCTCCCTAAAAGCCAAGCCCTGAATGTTGAATCGGCAAGCGAATTCAAGATCCAAGGCCTGACCCCAGCGGTTTACAAGGCCTGACCCCCGGCTTTTTTAGTAGGAATAGGTCATGGTTACGCCACTGAAAGTGGTATAGGCGTTAATGCCTACATGCCAGGTTCCGGCCTGAGGATTGGTGATGGTGCATTGCTCGTTATTGCCATCCAGATAAGGGCGACAATTGTACTGACTGAGCGATGGCTGGTTGTTGTATCGCACATACAAGTCGGCATCCCCTGTTCCACCCGAGATGGTAAAGGTTAAAGTGCTGACGCCAGCCGGTATCACATAAGACCCCCGTAACCAATTGCCCGTACTGGCTGAAAGATTAGGGAAAGTAGCACCTCCTGTTGGTGGAGGATTACCACCGCCGCCGCCACTACAACCGTTGGCCGTCAGATAATCGACCGCAGCCTTGGCCTGCACTATGCCATAACCATAAGAATTATCCCGCCCTGCCGTGCCTCTGTCTTGTGCCGTTGCGCGCAACGCATTACGAATTTGAGGTGCAGTACATTGTGGATGATTACTCCAGACCAAAGCCGCCACCCCGGCCACATGAGGCGACGCCATAGACGTGCCGCTGATGCTGTTGTAACCACCATTATTCCAGGTTGAATTCACAGCAACACCGGGCCCCGCTAATTCCACCTGCGCATTACGCTGAGAAAAACTGGCCAGATTGCGGTTCGAGTCTACGGCCGCCACCGACACCACAGCATCATAAGAAGCCGGATAGGACAAACTGGTATTGCCGTCATTACCGGCCGCTGCAATCAACAACATACCGTCGGCATAAAAGTTATTCATGGCCGTTTGCTCCGTCTGACTGGAGCTGCCGCCACCTAAACTCATATTCACCACTTTAGCGCCGGCGTCCTGACAAGACTGGATGCCGTCGATCAAATCAGACGCAAAAGTCCAGTTGCCCGAGTCATTAAAAATTTTGACTATATGCACATCGGCCTGGCCTGAAGGTAAAACCCCCACTACCCCGTCGTTATTGTTCAGCGCCACCATGGTTCCGGCGACATGAGTACCATGACCATTGCCATCAGACGACCAGCTGCCGTGGCCGGAAAAGGCAAAACCCGTCACGCCGGAACTGGGTAAATCCGAATGGCTTAAGGTATAGCCGGTATCAATCACACAAACCCCGGTATTGGCGGCATTAGCATCGCTGACCAGATTAGCCTGCACCATCGCAATACCATAAGGCGAGCTTTGTGCCATAGGGCTGACCACCCCATACAAATAACGTTTGGGATCAACCTCAATGTACTTCACGTTGGGATCAGACAACATGGCCTTTAACTGCCGTGGATTTAGCTCAGCCACACTGGACTGAACACTTTCCAGATGCTTTAAAGGCTTCACTTTATGCTTACGCATCAGGTCGTCTGCTTGCTGAACCGAAAAGGCCGGAGCAGCCTGAGTGCCATTTTCCAGCGCAGCGGCAGAGCCATTCTGATATTTAATGATGTAGCGGGTGGTACTGTCATCTGTCGGATCTATCGAAGCGACATCAGCGGCTGTGACAAACTTTGGCCCATCCACCGCAGCAGCAACAGCCACTGAAGTTAAGGATAAAGCAAAACAACCAGCAGTTCCCAGTAACAGTACTTTGTTTCTATTTTTCATATGTGTACCTTGTAAGAGTTTAGAAGTCCGTGATGTTAAGTTGCATCCTGCGGCACCAACCTTAGCAAGGTACGAAAATTGATCTTTATATAAATGTTATATTTTTTTAATATTTCCTTTACATTGGGGTCAGGCCTTGGATTTTGAATCGGCCTGCTAATTCAAGATCCAAGGCCTGACCCCAGAACACAGGTGTCAAACATGCTCAGTGTCAGTAACATTAGTAATCAATACCTCGATTTCTGCCAGCAACGAAAGAATCTTTCCGCTCACACACTCAAAGCTTACAGTTCAGACCTAAGCCAATTCGAACAGATTGTCGGCAGTGATACAGATATCCATTCAATAACTAAAGATCTGCTGGTTCTTTTCCATCGTCGGCTGGTGGAGCAAGAATTATCAGCAGCATCCATTAAAAGAAAAGTAGCCTGTGTCAGGTCCATGTTTCGCTGGCTGGAATTGGAGGAGATTATTCCTGCCAATCCCTTCCATCAGTTCAAAACCGTCATAAAGCTGCCGCGAAAACTGCCCAGAAATGTCGCAACTTCTGATCTGTACAAGATGATCCAACAGGGAAAATCCGAACTGGGTATTGACGCAAACAGCACTTATCAGGCGGATAAATTACTGCGGGCCATAGAGGGTAAAAGCTCGCTGAACAAACTCTCCAGCCTTGTGGCATTAGAACTGATGTTATCAACCGGAATGCGGGTTGGTGAGCTATCAGGTATTTATCTGAGCAATATCAATATCGAAGAACGAAAAATCAAAATTCTGGGTAAAGGTTCCAGAGAGCGTTTTGTCTATCTGCCGGATCACGAGCTATGCGAATTGGCCAACGCCTATCTGCAAGCACGACTTTTAGTAAAACCTGCGAACAACAATTTGCTGGTAAACAGCAGAGGCAAGCCCGCATCCACTCAGTTCTTAAGAAAGCTCATTAAAAACATTGCAGAAAAAGCCAGTACACAAAACAAAGTTACCCCACACATGCTCAGACACAGCGCTGCCTGTGAGCTTCTGGAATCAGGGTTGGATATCCGTTTTGTCCAGCGTCTGCTTGGGCACAGCAGTATTTCCACCACGGAAATTTATACACATGTAAGTGACAGCTCTTTAAAGGAAAAAGTAACTCAGGCAGGCATAAGGAACCGCATTATGAAAAAGTAAGGATAACTAACAATTATGCGACCTCCTGTTTCACTTATTGTCCTGTTTCACAGCGGAAAAGGGCTGCTAAAAGCCTGCCTTGAAAGCCTCAAATTAACAACTCGTGATGATGACGAGCTGATAGTCATAGTGAATACCCCTAACAGTGCTGACAGAGAGCTTGATTTCATTGACTCCAGATTTCGCGTCGTTATGTTTGATAAGGCTCTGGGGCACGCTGGAGCTGCGAATCAAGGGGCTTCGATTGCTAAACACGACCATTTTGTTTTTTGCGATCATGATCTGGTCTTTAAAAATGGATGGCTGGATGCACTTTGGAGTTTCTACGACAGTCGCCAGCAACTCAGAGCCGTAAGTTGCTGCATCATCAACCCTCAAACCAACCGTATTCTGGATTTTGGTATCGCTTATAACGAGTTTAATGGCGCGCATCCACACCAGGATCTGCCGCTGACCCACCCGCTGGTTCAGAATGATCGTATTGCTCAAGCTGTCTGCACTGGTGGCATGCTTATTTCCAGACAGGATTTTCTGGAAGTTGGCGGGTTTGATGAAAAACTAATGACTCTATACAGCGATGTCGATTTATGTCTGCGATTAAAAGCCCGTGGATATGAAGTAGGCAGCACCCCAAAAGCGCAGGCATATCATTTTGGCGGATGCTTTTCACCCATTGATCGCTCTTATAAACAAAGCAATTTGAAAGCTGATGTCAAAGGCTATTTTACTCACAAACATGCCGGGATTATGGCTTTCGATTTGGCTGAATATTATCAGGCAAGTGCTCAGCACTTTTTTAACAACCACGGCAGCTTTAGCAAGTACTTTTATTGCAACCTGATGAACGTTGCGAATCCGGATTGGTATACCAGCTTGCTCGAAAATTTAGGCGCTGGTTATTATGACGGTGTGACCTGGGCCAGCGGTCGCCGTGACAGCGGAAGAGAAGCTCTCTACGAACAACTTGGGCACGATATTGCTTGTCTTCGTACCCCAATTGTCTATTTTGTTGACCGCTTCTGCTCGCTGGAAGAAAACGTACTTTGGTGGAGTAAGCGTCTGAACACTAATGACGTTGTAGTAGATCGCAACGCCAATATCCTCTCTGTTGAGGAAATGTTCAGGGGCAAGGTAACTCAAATCCTTTAATACCTAAAGTGGTAGCAGGTGTATTGCTATGCATCTGCTTGCTCTCAAAGCCTTCAACAGAGGCTTTGAGAGCAGACGGAAGGGAAAACACCTTGCCAGTTTCTTTGGTTAAAAAGGATATAGCATTCGAAGCCAAAGCAAGACCAACAAGGTTTAAAGCTTTGCTCCTCTGATTGTCCGGCCTAAACATTAAATTCAGCATATGTTTGAAGTGGTTAACAGCCTCATCGACACGATTCTGAGATGCTTCGCATACAGCAAATAAAAAGTGGCAATCTGGTATAAATTTATCCATTCCGTAGGTGAGTGAAATATCTTCAGCCGTGGCGACCAACGTATGAATGCGGGAAGCGGTTGCTGTGTCTATACAGCCTTTTGACATCAAATAAGTATGCCGCAACAACACAACAGCTTTTACCAGTAAACCTTGAGTTTCATAGTAGGGAACGCCATTCCGGTGGGCTCTTTGTACCATTTCATCCAAAAGACCGAGAGCTTTGTTGTTATCGCCTTCCAGAGAAACCACAGTAGCCTGAATCAGGCTACAGGCATAAATCATACCGCTGTTATGCGATGTTACCGCAGTGTAATGCTTTTCAAATAACTCAACCGCTTGTTTCCAATAGAAAAGCAGTTGCGGGTTATCCTCATAGGCGCCGTAATGGATGTAGCCCAAATCAATCAGGCTCAGGCATTGCACATCCAAAATAGTAAAGGCCTGGCAAATTCTGACTGCCTTTTTACCACTTCGGACAGCATCTTTTTTCTGCCCCAATGATTTTTGATGCAGGCAAACTCTGTCGTAAAGATCCGCTGTCACTCTGGCCCGGGCAGACGTAGTTAAACTTTTGCGCAGTGATCTCAGATGTGTAAGGCCTTGCTTCAGTAGGGTTAATCCATTCACTGTGGCTCCCGACGATCTGGCATAACTACCTGCCTGACGAATAATCCAAAATTGCTGGGTCAAAGCTTCGTCATTGTCCGGCACGAATTTCAAGAGTAACTGGCTGTATTTAATTAAAACTTCCGCCAGCTCTTTCTGGTGCCTGCCAGACATTAACCGGCATAAGGTAAAAAGAACTGGCAAATAATCTGTCACTGAAACAAAGCTAAACCGCGCGTCAAAATAGCGTTCCAGAATTTTTGCCGAAATTTCAAGCCTGGTACTTACCTGCGCCTCTTTTAACTCTTTCAACTGCTCAATAGCATCAAGAATTTG
>CBIMJC010000010.1:0-30506 GCA_966244125.1 uncultured Rheinheimera sp. | reverse complement strand
AAACCTATACGGTGCCGGGCTATTGGAAACAAATCAAAAGAACGTACTTTATCGGCAGGTAGGGCTTTTTCTTTCCAGCGCCGGTAAAAGGTCACTTTGTCCAGCACCAGCAATTGGGTACGTTGTTGTTGCAACATGTCCACCGCCTGATTGTGATCCACCACTTCACGGAATGAAGGTGACTTTTTCATTGCCAGCGCAAATTCCGGTCCCAGAATTTTGGTCGCATTCTGAAAACTGGTGACAGAGTAACGGCTCAAGTCCTGTACGCTGTGCAATTGCTCCTTAAAGTCAGATAAAGCAAACACCAGATTATGGAACTCAAGGTAAGGCTGGCTGTAAAACAGTCCGGCAACAGGCTCTCCACCTTGCCTTGCGGCCATATCCAGCTGTTTATTTTCCAGCATACGGGTAAGTCTGGCATGGGGTGCGGCAATAAACTCAGCTTTGTAGCCTAACTCGGTCAGCAGTTGGCGAAACAATTCAACTTCAAAATGTATGGTATTGCCGTATTTTTTCGGCGCTGTATTCTGACTCAGACCAACCCGCAGTTCAGTCCGAACTTGTTCAGCCAGCAAAGGCAAGGTACAGAACAACATCACTAAGCAGCCGTATATGCTTTTCATCATAGCCCCATGGTTCAGAAGTTTTGCCCTATCGACAGGTAGTACTGATCAGCCTTGCCACTCAAGTCATCTTCGGCCCAGCCGTAACCCAGATACACAGGCCCAAAAGGGCTGTCCCAGCCAGCAAATACACTGCTGGCCCAGATCCAGTCCGTCTGATTCGCCAGACTTTCCACTTTAATCATATTGCCATGCACCTGCCCCCTTTCCAATGAGGCTCCCAGATAAAAGGGTGAATTGATAATGCTGAATCTGTTTTCGCTCATTTTGTACAAATACACCAGACTGCCAAACTGAATTTCGCTGCCAAACAGATAGTTTTTTGGATAACCCGATAAATTTAATAAGCCGCCGAGTGAAAATTGCTCCACGGCCACTGTCGGATCTCCGGGTCTGTAATCCTCAAAACGCCAGCGGGTGCGCAGTACATGACGCTGGAAAAAACTGCGGGCAGCCTGGAGCTCCAGGGCATAACTGCGGCTGCGATGGGTCTGGCCAAAGGCGTTGTCATCTAACCATTGCCAGTTGGCACTCAACCTAAAACCCCGGCTCGGAAACATCGGATTATCCAGTCTGTCCCAGACAAAGTCCAACACTGGCCCTTCCCTTTTGTATTGCAACCGGTCAAAGCCAAGATCCTCAACTCCAGAGCCCGGAATACGGAAATAACCATATTTATCCGCCCAGCCGCCGCTTAACCTTGCGTGATCAGACAAATTCCAGCCTGTTTTGGCGATCAGTGCACTTTCTTTATTCGACAAGTCGCCTAACGACAAACCCTGAGTGTCTTCCAGTGCCAGTATGGTGTTTTCGCGCTGCAGCTGCAGACTGACAAAAGTAGCAGGAGTAAACACCGGCCAATACAACTCTGAGCTGATCAGTTTGTCTGTCCCCAGCGCCAGTTCATTGTGTAACTCAGCACCTAAATCCGAAATATTGGTGTAAGTGTACGAAGCCGCCAGTTGATAATACCTGTTGTTGCGGAAGTCATCTTCCATAGTAAAACGGAAATTCAGATAACCCGGCCCCCAGTCTTTTTCTACCGCCCGTACTTTTAAACGGGTCTCTTCACCTTGCTGATTTTGCTCAAGTTGCAGCGAGACACGCTCCAGCGTATCCACTCCATAGACCTGACGCAGGCCCTCTTTTAGCTTTTTTCTGTCGTAACTTTGGCCTTCTTTCAGCGCCAGTCGATGCAACAATACTTCATCGGACAACAAACTCTGGTTATCCAACTCTATCTGATCCACTCTGATGCTGGTCTGTTGTTTTGCTCTGTGCGCGGCAAGCCAGGCCGGATAATGCTCAGTGGAAGCAAAGCTGGCCAGAGCCTGCTGCTGTTGGACTGCACTGCGTTTGCCCTGCTCAACCGCAGTGGCTAACTGGTCAAATTCGAGCGTACCAATGGCCCCGACCTCCGGGCTTAGCAATAAGTCCTGTGGTCCTAACAAAGCAATTTGCTGCTCAACCACCTGACGCACCAGGAAATTAGTCAGTTGGTCTGTCACAGCAAAAGCAGAGTCCAATTGCTCTTTATTCAGCAAAGGCGCGTCGATAGCCACTGCTATAACCCGATCCGCGCCTAAGTCTTTGGCGATACTGACAGGTAAATTATTCGCTACGCCACCGTCCACTAAGAGGCGGCCATCTAATTCCATTGGCCGCACTACACCAGGAATGGACATAGAAGCCTGCACAGCCTGTAACAGACTGCCCTGACTCATCACTACTGTGTCTCTGTTGGTTAAATCTGCGGCCACTGCGCGAAAAGGAATAGGCAACTGATCAAAATGGCTGTGATTGAGCTGCGCGCCATACGCCTCTAAAATCAGCTCCGCCATAGCCTGGCCTAACAACACCCCTTTGGGAATTTTGATGCCAGAACCGTCTAAGCCTAACCCCAGCCGGATCGGATAATCATCCTGCTGCTGTTTACGCCGCACCGGCATTTCGTCCCGGTGCACTTTGTCACGAAAACCAGTGCTCCACTCCAGTTGATCAAGAATACGCAGAATGTCATCCGGACTATGGCCTGTGGCATACAAGCCACCGATAAAAGCACCAATACTGGTGCCTACTATTAAATCAACCGGAATATTCTGCTGTTCTAACTGACGGATCACACCAAGATGAGCTCCGCCTCTGGCACCACCACCACCCAGCACTAACGCAATACAGGGCCGGTTTTTTACTGCGGCACAAGGTGTTTCCGTCTTGTCCAACGAGGAGGCCGCCAGAATAAACTCACTAAAAATACCTATACAAAAACACAGCGCCCAGCTTGCCTTCATCCACAACCCCTCTGCCTCTGTTCCGTCCGGGACCACTACCTATACGAAGTTGAATAATCAGGTTTTTTGTTTGGTTTTAACGCTTTAGAGTTGAGCCTGCCTTTACTTATTGTTAAGGTTTCAGCAGACGTATCCAGACCTTTGATTTTCACTTATGCTGTCTGAGTGGATGGCTCTGCGCCACCCGGACTTATCTTATCTACTATGACAGCATTCATCAGCTGCTGCCACAACGAGGTCAAATGTTCGATTCACTACGTAGCCGATTGGTGGTATCTCTTGTCAGTTTGCTGACTATTCTGGCTCTGGCCAGTGGTTTTGCAACCTTAAGAACCATGAAAAAAGACAGTGAAGACCAGGCGCAACAGGCGCTGCGGGTTGCTGCTAACGTGTTTCTGCAGGCTCTGGAAGACAGGGCTGGTCAGCTCACCAATTCGGTCAGCATCCTTGCCAGTGATTTTGGTTTTCGCCGGGCTGTCGCCACAGCAGAGCAGGAAACAATTTTATCTGTGCTGGAAAATCATGGCAGCAGAGTGCATGCCGATCTGGTGTTGCTATTGTCCCCCTCGGGAGATTTACTCGCCAGTACCAGTACTGATTTAACCAATAAGGATGTTAAACCTGTATTTTTGCAAAGCAAAGGCAGTCAATCCTCCACAGTAAACGATATTCTGGTGTTGGCAGGTAATTCTTATCAACTGGTTCTTGTTCCGGTGAAAGCACCACAAACTATTGCCTGGGTGGGCATGGGTTTTAGTTTAAATAAGCAACTGGCTGAACAAATTAAAGGCATCACCGATCTGGATATCAGTTTTACCACCAACAGTGACAGAGGCAATCAAACCCTGCATTCCACCCTGGACAGCCAGACCCAACAAAGTTTATTACCTTTATTACCCAGTCTGGTGGAGACAAAGCAGCAGCCATTCAGCAGTAACGAAGACCAGTTTTTATCTTTGGCTTTAGCTTTGGATCAGCAACAATTGCTTTGGGCTGTGTTGCATTATCCCAGTTCACGCTGGCAGGAAAGTTATCAGCAAATCCGGCAACAATTGTTGGTTATTTTTGGTTTAAGTTTAACCCTGGCCCTGTTGCTGGCTTTTGTGATAGCCCGCAGTATTACCCAGCCTTTGCGTTTATTGTCCAACTTCGCCAGCCAGATAGGTCAGGGTCTTGCCACAGCAGCTTTGCCTGCAGCCAAAGGGGAAATTGGTTTATTGGGCAACACCCTGCAAAAAATGCAGCTGGATATACGCAATCGTGAGGCCGAACTTTTGTATCAGGCCGAACATGATTCCCTGACCGGATTAAAAACCCGTGGCGCCGCAGAGCGTAAACTGGCTGAGCTGTTACCAACCGAAGATGTTGGCTTGTTGCTGCTGAATATCAAAAATTTCCGTCATATCAATGATGCACTGGGCTTTGCCAATGGTGATGCGTTATTGCAGCAAATGGCCCAACGTTTAGCTCAACTGCAGCCTGAACCTTTGTTAGCCGCCCGTCTGGGTGGTGATGAGTTTTTACTTTTGTACAACCAGCATTTTTCTGCCGTGCACTTAGAGCAACTAAAACAGCAACTGCATTCAGGCTACTTGCTGGCGGATTCATCGCTGAGTCTGAAGGTGTCCGTCGGAGCCTATAATATTGCGCCAGGTACAGTGCATGCGAATGATGCGATCCGGCGGCTGGATATAGCACTGAACCATGCCAGACAACAACCCGGTTTAGTGGCGTTTTATCAGCAGGGCCAGGACGAAAGCCATCAGCGTGAGCTGACTATTTTGCGTGACTTGCCTGGCGCCTTACAGCAAAACCAGTTGTTTGTGGTGTATCAGCCAAAAGTGGAACTGGGCCGGAAGTCTTGCCACTCTGCTGAAGCCTTGATTCGTTGGGTCCACCCTGAACTGGGTTTTGTGCCACCGGATGAATTTATTAAATTAGCTGAGCACTCAGGCAATATTGCACTGGTCACCGAATGGATGCTGAACACAGTGGTCGCTCAGTTGGCGCTTTGGTATCAGCAAGGCAAAAAAATTACTGTGGCCGTTAACTTATCAGCCCATGACCTGACCAATCCACAACTACCGGCTGACATTGCGGCCTTGTTGCAACTCTATCATCTGCCCTCGTCCGCCTTAGCTTTAGAGGTGACAGAAGGCGCTGTGATGCAGGATCCCAAACGTGTGATCCAGATTTTAACCCAACTGCGTGATATGGGGATTGAACTGGCCATTGATGACTTTGGTACAGGCCAGTCTTCGTTAGCTTATTTAAAACAGTTGCCTGTACATGAAGTGAAAATCGACCGTGCTTTTATCAAAGACATTGAACACAATCAGGATGACGCACTGATTGTCAGTGCCACCACTCAGCTGGCTCATAGCTTAGGCTTAAAGGTGACAGCTGAAGGGCTGGAAAATCTGGCGGGCCTGGCAAAATTACAGCATTATCAATGCGATAAAGTGCAGGGTTATTTTTTCTCTAAACCTTTAACCTCAGAGCTTTTCACCGAATGGCTGCAGCAATTTGCTGACAAGAGCCCGGAATGGTTCGAACAAGAGGCTGACGTATGAAACGAATTCTGGGTAGCTTGTGTTTATTGCTGGTCAGCAGCAGTCTGCTGGCAAACTCAAAGGTTATAGCCACTGGCGGCGCAACAAATATCGAAGGGAATTCAGGCGGCGGTATAGTGCCCTGGGCCACCATCAACGGCTACGCCAGCAGCGACGAATGGGCGGTCAATAGCTTTGCCGCCAGAGTTGGAGTGGATGATTTTACCCTCAACAGTGCGGGCGTCGGCGTCAGTTTTAATAACCAGTGGGAGCTGTCTTTTGCCCGGCAAACATTTGATCTGGATAGCATAGGCGGTGAGTTGCGTCAGGACATTCTGGGGATCAAGTACAAAATCGCAGGTGAACTTTTATACACCAGCATGCCGCAAATCAGCATAGGCGCTCAGTTTAAGAAAAACCGTGATTTTGCCTTGCCTGCCGCTGTCGGAGCTGGTGACGATTCAGGCTATGAGCTGTACCTGGCCGCCAGCAAAGTGTTTTTTGATGCGGTCGCAGGGCGTAATCTGCTACTCAATGCCACTATCCGCTCCACAGACGCCCATCAAACCGGTTTGTTAGGTTTTGATGGAGACGGGGTTGAACGCAAGCTGATGCTTGAAAGCTCGGCCGTTTTATTACTCAATTACAACCTGGCGCTTGGTGCTGAATTTAAACAAAAACCTAATCAACTGGGCTTTGCCGACGAACAACACTGGCGCGATTTGTTCGCTGCCTGGTTTATCAATAAACATGCTTCTGTGGTGCTGGGTTATGTCGACTTAGGCGATATTGCAGGCCTGACAGAACAAACCGGCTTTTATTTATCAGTGGAGGGGACATGGTAAAGCATCTGTTGCTGATAGCGGCCTTACTGTTGGCCGCATGCCAGCAAAGTCCGGAAACGACTTTGTATCAACGTTTAGGTGGCGAAGCCGGAGTTGAAAAAATTGTCGATGGTGTTTTGTATGGTATCGAACATGACCAGAGTATTGTGCATCATTTCGCGGATACAGATATCCCCAGATTTCGTCGTCTGCTGATAGAACAGTTTTGTGAACTCTCTGGTGGCCCATGCAAATACACTGGGGTGTCTATGCAGGAAAGTCATACAGGATTTCAAATCACACAGGCACATTTTGATGCGCTGGTGAATCATGTAATCAGTGCTATGCAGCAACAACAGGTCCCGATAGAAGCGCAGAACGAGTTTCTGGCGATGTTGGCTCCTATGTATAAAGACGTAGTGTATCGCTGATGCTTTCAAAGGCAGCAGTGCTAGTCGCCAGACACAGAAAGTTGTGTCTGGCGCAACTTGTTATGCGTCTGGCGTAAGACTGACAAAATTGTGCTGCTGATCCAGAGTCACTATAAAATCTGCTCTCTGCGGCAATTGTCGCCAGCTTTCGCCTGTCAGGCGTTCGAAATACAGCATAAAGTGCTCAAGTTCAGCCGGACTTTTGCCTAGTTTCTGTTGCTGTAAAGGCTTCTCCTGCCACTGCCTCCAGCGGCAGACTGCCTCCCAATCCGGCGCACGCAACCAGACCAGAGTATCCAGCTGCTGCCAAATCTCCTGATAGTCTGCGGCAAGTTGCTGGTTCACCTTATGCCGCCATATCCCTTCTGGCTCTTGCTGCTGTTCCAGCAGATTCAGCGGTTGCAGCAGATCACTTTCAGCCTGTGCTTTTAAGCCAACACACCAGCCTTCAACGAGCAGGATACGTGCCTCAGAGCGCTCCGGACTGAATACTGCACAATCCCGCCCCTTATCATAACGACGCCAGTGCTGAGCTTCACCACGACGAAAAGCCTGTAGCTGCGATAACAACAGCTCAGTGTCGTGTGTGCCGGGCACCCCACGTTCAGCAAAAAGCGGATGCCAAAAAGCGGCACGTTCGGCTCTGAGTTCAGGCTCAAGGTAATAGTCATCCATTGAAATCACATCAGAGTGCACACCGAATTCAGACCACAACTGCTGAAGCCGTGCGCAGAGCGTACTTTTTCCACTGCCCTGAGATCCACTGACACCAATGATCATGGCAGCTGAAGGCTGAGAGCCGCTTAACAGGCTTAAGTGTTCGCGCCCTGTATCCTGTCCAGAGATCTGGAGGTTCAGACTGTAAAAAAGCCATTGTTTTAACCATGAATTATCTTCATTATCAATCACTAAACACCTCATCGTTTTCATCTGGCTGTCTGATTTTCTTTCAGTTACACTGCGTTGTCTATCTTTTGGAGAACTTCCGCATGTATCGGGCTTTGTGCATTGTCTTAGTGCTGTTCACTTCTATGGTTCAGGCCGCAGACTTGATCCAGTTAATGGAGCAAACCAAAGCCGATCCACAAGCCAGGTTAACGGCTCAGTTAAAACAACCTGCCCGTACAGCCCGGGATTATTTCCTGCTGGCTTACAGCCATTACCAGTTGAAAAATAAAGAGGCAGTGCTGGAATTCAGCAATAGGGCTCTGACCTTAGAACCTGACCCTGAGCTTGCTGCACGGGTCTTGTTGATGCAGGCCTTAACTTACGGTGTGTATTATCGGGATACAGCGCTGGCTATTGAAAAACTCAAACTGGCAGAAACTATTTTACCGCAAGAGCTGGATTCAACCTTGCTGGCACTGCGGATGGATATTCTGGAAAGCTTTGCTCAGGCCTACAACCAGCAAGGCAATCCCAGGTTAGCGATGAAGGCTGCAACTGAAAGTCTGGATCTGGCCACGATGGCCGCTGACAAACAACGCCAGTTGGATTCGATGATTATGCTGGGGCGTTTGCACTTACAAAATAATAATCTGACCAAAGCCTATCAACATTTTAAATCTGCTTTACCGCTTGCCAGCGAAATGGGGGATCAGCAAGACATAGCGTCCATCAGTATGAGTCTGGGTATGGCCTATCAAAAGCTGGAACAACACGAACTGGCACTACAACATTTTAATCAGGCAGCCGGGCTGTACCAGCAATTAGACAGCCTGAGTGCCTGGGTGAATGCACTGATCAACAGTGGTGACAGTCAGTTGGTTTTAAAGCAATTGGACAACGCCAAAGCAACCTACAATAAAGCAATGAAACTAGCGGTGGAGAGTGAAGATCCTTATATGCTGATCTCTGCCCATGTCAGCTTATCTGAGCTGGCTCTGGAGCAAGGCGATCTTGATCAATCCGAGCAGTTGCTGACCAAAGCTCATCAGTTGGCCAGCCAGCTTTCAGCACAATCGATCAAAGCGGAAACCGCTTTGTTTCTGGCTAACATATTTATCAAAAAACAAAACTATAGTGCGGCCAAAAATATGCTGGACGAGGCAGCACCAGAACCAGACAAGCTGGCGGCCTATCTGAAACGTAAACATTTAGCATTAAGTGCAGAATTAGCGGCGTTTGAACAACAATGGCAACAAGCCTATCAGCTGGAAAAAACAGCCAACCAAATGGAGGTTGCACAGCTGAACGACACCAGCAAAATACAACTGGACAATCTGCAAAGCAGCCTTGAATTACAGCTGCAACAAGAAAAACAGCAAGAGTTGCATTTCAGTCAGCAAACTCAACTGAAACAATGGTTGTTGATGAGCCTGGTGTTACTGGCTTTTGCCGTCTTTGCACTGCTTCTGCTGCTGAACAAACAGAAAAAAGCCCGTTCTGGCGCTTTTATACAAATGCCGCAATGGCGTAGTTTTACCGAGTTATTGTTGCATCATCACAGAGCAAAAACTCAAGGGCATCTTCTGATGCTGATGCCAGCACAAACACCAGCGTTATTGGAGAAAGGCGTACAACAGGTCAGGGGCGATTTAAAGGCGTTCAGAGCACTGTTGGATCAGGCTTTGTTCTGGGTTGAGCAGGATCAGGAGTTCTGGTTGTACTGTGCTTCAGAGCAACAGGCTGCTCAACTGCAACATCAGCTCGTGCAAAGCTTGCCTGCTGACTATCAGGTTCATTCCGCTATCCTGCCTCTGCACGCATTATTATCAGAGCGTATTTGTGAACAGGATTTAGATGCACTGCGCGAGCTGGTTTGGTACAGCTTGTATCTGGCGGAGCAACAGGGTTTGCAGGGAGCATTGCAGCTGGATTTTCAGTGCCATCAGAACAGGCCTTGCGCCTGGCAGGCGGAGCAACTGCGTCAGGATTTATTTAACGCCATTAGTCTGGGTTTGTTAGAGATCCAGGCTAACGGCGTTTCGCTGAGCGCAAAATTACAACACCAGTTGGCTCATCTGTGAAGCTGTAACAAATTTGCTGGCAGTTCAAATTCCATGGTGGTTTTGCGGAAAGGGCATATAAACTTCAGTTTGACGGCCTGCAACATCAGCCCCTGTTCGTTTTTATTGCCTGACCCATAAGCCGGATCGCCCATCACAGGGTGACCTGCCTGGGCAAAGTGACGACGGATTTGATGTTTACGACCAGTGATTAACTTAACCCGGACTATACTGCTGCGGCTTTGCTCTGAATATGACTCCAGCTCAAATTCAGTGCTGCAGGCTTTATCGTCCAAAGGGTAATTCAGGACAGCTTTTGCGATCAGCTCATCAGATAACTGACCTTTGACTTCAATACGGTATTCTTTCTCAATTTTATGTTGTTGCAACATCAGACTAAAAGCCGCTGCCGCTTGTTTGGTATGAGCGATCAGCACCAGACCACTGGCTTCACGATCCAGCCGGTGCAATAAAAACACCTGACGTTTGCCCTGCCAGTGCAGCTCGGCAAATCGCAGTAAAGAGAGATGATCTCCCCATTCATTGCCCTGAGACAACATACCGGCTGGTTTAAACCAGACACTGTAGCCAGGTAATTCATGGATCAGCACCGCTGGTTCACAGCTGCGCTGTAACAGTTGTTCATCGTAATGCAGCTCCAGGCTATCTCCCGGTAACAAATCGGCCTGAGCACGGCGTAATCTTTTATTTTGTTTACCCCGCCGCCACAATACAGCACCTTTATTCATCGCATCTTTCAGTCGCCCCTTACTGAGTTGAGGAGCGGCGGCGACTAAAGCGTCAATAGCCTGCTGTGCTTCTGTGATCTGGAGTTTTTTAGTTAGTTTCAAAATATTTTTTCACTTAAAAAGAAGTTCAGCCAGTATTCATAGCCATTGGCCTGTAATGATACCAAAGCTAAGGAGGCTCTGTGTATGCGTAAATTTTTGTTCGGTACTTTATTTGCCGTTGTATCTGGTCTGGTCCCGTATTTTGCCGGGGCTGCGCCTGCTGAAGTAGCCTCCACCAAAGAGTCTTTTAAACTGCCTTCGGAAGTAGCCAGCACTGCAAAACCTAAAACAGCGTTGCGAGCCAGCGGTGCTTTAATTCAGAGTGTCGAAAACAATGTCTGGTTCGACACTATTGATATCTCCTTTGAATCCGATTTAAACAACAACGGTTTTTACCACGGTCTCTATGTCCGTTTTGACGCCGACACCAACTACACAGCTGTGCCCGTATATGCGCACTTTGCCCTTAAACGTGCCGGAGCGCCGGAAGTGATTATTCATACCAGCTCAGTCTTTACGTTACGGGGCACCAGCGGCGACGATTGGTTTGCGATAGAAAGCGAGCTGCTGCACAGCTTGCCACCTGCTTATTATGATCTGGTGATCCGTATTTATGATGCCGATTACAATGATTTGCTGGCAGAGATCTCCGGTTTCGACGAACCTGCATTGGCTGAGTTGCCGCTGGAAGACTATTCCTATGACAAGCCACAAGTTGTGATAGTGGAAGAAGACAGCGGCAGTCTGGGCTGGTGTAGCCTGTTAGGACTGCTGGCAATGGCCTGGAACAGACGCAAAGTTAAAACAGCTTAACAGACCAAAAGCCCCGCACTGCTGCGGGGCTTTTTTTGCCTTTATAAATTAGCCTCAGCAAAAGATGCCAATCTGCTACGCACTACCCCATTCAGATTAATAGTGGTGCTACCTTCAAAGTTTTTAAAACGCTCCACTATGTAAGTTAAACCCGAAGTGACAGCCGTCAGGTAGTTACTGTCGATTTGGGACAGGTTACCAGAACAAATCAGCTTGGTGCCTTCACCACAACGGGTGATGATAGTTTTTAACTGAGCCGCACTTAAGTTCTGACATTCATCCAGCAGCACTATCGCATTCTGAATGCTGCGGCCGCGCATAAAGTTGACCGACTTAAACTGAATATTGGCCTTGTCCATAATGTATTGCACGCTGGCATGAGGGTGTTCATCGGTTTTATGCAGCACTTCCAGCGAATCGGTAATAGCCGCCAGCCATGGCGCCATTTTCTCTTCTTCAGTGCCGGGTAAAAAGCCAATAGATTCGGCAATTTCCGGCGTATTGCGGGTGACTATCACTTTGTCGTACATGCCTTTTTCAATCACCAGCTCCAGCGCCGCAGCCAAAGCGATCAGAGTTTTACCGCAGCCGGCAGGACCGGTCAGAATGACTAAATCCATATCGGGGTCCAATAAGGCATTGAGCGCCATCGCCTGGTAAATATTTTTTGGATGAATACCCCAGGCATGTTTGTGCATCAGACGCTCAAAACCTAAATCGAGAATTTTGATTTCCTGCTCATTGATTTCCAGTACACGGCCAGCAAAAGTTTCAGCTTCATCAATCAGGTATTCATTGATATAAGCATTGGGTAACACAGAACGGGGCACAAAATGATAAGTTTCACGGCCTTCATTATGAGTGCGGCAGTCTTTGACCACAGACCAGAAATCTCCGGAAAACTTGTAATAGCCTTTGTATAAAAACCGCACATCGTCAATCAGCTGGTCGGTGCGGTAATCTTCCACCAGCTTCAGCCCGGCCCCTTTGGCCTTGAGCCGCATATTGATATCTTTGGTGACCAGTATCACTTTGGTCGGCGCTTTTTCCCTTTGTAAAAACAACGCGGTATTAATAATTAAATGATCGTTTTCTCCGCCAGGCAGTCCCGGGATCTGGTCGCTGATATGATGGTCGTTGACAATAAATAAATGACCGGCATTTTTTTCTTCGGCATGGCTGGGTAATGCCACCCCCAGCAGCATTTGTTCAGGTGTTGCGTCTTTGAGTACATCTTCCAGCGCCCGAATCGCAATACGGGCTTCGCGGCTGACATCTTTGTGTTTGTCTTTGATATGGTCCAATTCTTCGAGCACTGTCATCGGGATGACAACGTCGTGTTCCTGAAAGTTTAAGAAGGCGAAAGGTTCGTGTAGCAGAATATTGGTGTCCAGAACGTATATTTTTTTATCTTTAGCTCTTCTTCGCGCCATAAGCAGCTCCTTAGCGACAATAAAAACCATGACGATTCATGGCAAAATACAACAATCCTTACACAGCATCTGACTTGTTTCGTCATGTTATGGTTCAGTGAGAGCAGAACCGTCAGTGCTTTTATTCATTTGTTCTAAGCTTAGAGCAAAAATGCACGGCCTGTATGACCAATAGATGACGATTTTTAAACTATGGCAAAAAATACGTCATATCAGCTGATGCGGTAACAGACATTTCGCTGTACCATGTCGCGCCATTTTCTGCAGTGAGGACAAGATGATTAAATTTGCTTTGGGTCAACGTTGGATCAGCGACAGTGAGTCGGATTTAGGTTTAGGTACTGTGATAGGACAAGAAGGCAGGATGCTGACTTTATTGTTCCCCGCCAGTGGTGAAAACCGTCTGTACTCCATACAGGAAGCGCCGCTGACCCGAGTTCAGTTTAACCCTGGCGATACAGTGAAAAGTGCAGAAGGTTTTTCGGTTTTAGTCAGCGAAGTTGAAAGCAAAAACGACTGTTTTGTTTATCACGGCACCCGCACAGACACCAACGAAACTGTCGCTTTGCGTGAATTATTCCTCGATCATTTTATTAGTTTCAGTCAACCGCAGGACCGCTTATTTGCAGGTCAGGTGGATCGTTTTGAAACTTTCCCTTTACGTTACCAAAGCTGGCAACATTTACACCGTCAGCAACAAAGCCCATTACAAGGTCTGGTGGGCGGCCGCATGAGTCTGATCCCTCATCAGCTCTATATTGCTGAAGAAGTGGCAAAACGCCATGCGCCACGGGTACTGCTGGCCGACGAAGTAGGTCTGGGTAAAACCATTGAGGCTGGTTTGATTATTCACCAGCAGGTACTGGCTGGTTTAGCCAAAAGGGTACTGGTAGTGGTGCCTGAGTCACTGCAGCATCAGTGGCTGGTGGAAATGTTACGTCGCTTTAACCTGAAGTTTTCTATTTTTGATGATGAACGTTGTGTTGAGTCCTCATTGGATGGCGGTAATCCCTTTGAAACCGAACAACTGGTATTAACCAGTCTGGAGTTTCTGGTGAAAAAACGCAGCCATCATCAAAAGGCTGTGGACGCCGACTGGGATTTATTAGTAGTGGATGAAGCGCACCATCTGCACTGGAGCGAAGAAGCAGCCAGTACTGAATACCAGCGCATTGAAGAGCTCTCCGAAGGCACTGCAGGTTTAATATTGCTGACAGCAACACCAGACCAACTGGGTCATCAAAGCCATTTTGCCCGCCTGCGTTTATTAGACCCCAACCGCTTTCACGACTATCAGGCTTTTATTGCCGAAGAGCAAAGCTATAAACAGATTGCCGATTTAGCGGCAGCTGTGCTGGAACAACATCCACTAAGTACAGACTCTGCACAAGCATTAAGCGCCTTGTTAGCCGAAAGCGACATCAAAGCAGCTCTGGCGACTTTACAGCAGCAGGAGAGTACTGCAGATGCAGTGGAAGCTGCCAGACAACAGTTATTAAATCAATTGTTAGATCGTCACGGCACGGGTCGGATCTTATTCCGCAACAGCCGCAGTGCTATCTCGGGTTTTCCACAGCGTCAACCTTATGCTGTGGCTCTGGAGCTGCCTGAACAATATAAAAATGCACTTAAAGTGCAGCAAGCTTTTAATAAACAACAAAGTCTGGAGCAAAAGGCCAAAGCCAGTTTGTTTCCGGAACGGGTGTTTCAGGAGTTTGAAGGCAAAGCCAGCAGTTGGTGGCAGTTTGATCCCCGGGTTGATCATCTGATTAACTTGCTGAAAAAGCATAAACGCAGCAAATTTTTACTGATCTGTGCTCATGCCGATACAGCGATAGCGCTGGAAGAAGCAGTGCGGGTACGTGAAGGTATTCGGGCTTCAGTTTTCCATGAAGGCATGACTATTGTCGAACGTGATATGGCGGCAGCTTATTTTGCTCAGGAAGATAACAGCGCTCAGATGCTGATTTGTTCAGAGATCGGCAGTGAAGGTCGCAATTTCCAGTTTGCTCATCATCTGGTGTTGTTTGATTTGCCGCTGAACCCGGACTTGCTGGAACAACGTATTGGCCGCTTAGACCGTATAGGTCAGACCGAAGATATTCAAATTCATATCCCCTATTTTGCTGATCATCCACAGCAGGTGTTGCTGGACTGGTACCAACAGGGGTTGCAGGCACTTAGCCAAACCTGTCAAACCGGCCGCGCTGTCTTCGAGCAAGTCTCAACAGAGCTGTTTGAATTGCTGGCCGCCAACGCTGTGGATCAAGACGCGGTTCAGTCTCTGATTGCAAAAAGCGCAGAGCTGAATCAGCAACTGAAACAAAAGCTGGAACAAGGCCGGGACAAACTGCTGGAAATTAACAGTTCAGGCCGGGGTCAAGCCAGTGCACTGGCTCAGGCGATTTCGGCTTTGGATGATGAAACCAAATTGCCCATGTTTATGCTACGCGCCTGGGATGTGCTGGGCGTTAACCAGGACGACCGTGGCGAAAACAGTATGGTGCTGACCATGTCGGAACATCTGCACAGCCACTACCCTATGCTGGACGACGATGGCATCAGTGTGACTTTTGACAGAGCAACAGCTTTAGCTCAGGAAGATATTCAGTTTTTAAGCTGGGATCATCCTATGGTGCAGGGCACACTGGATATTCTGACCAACGAACAAATGGGCAATAGCTCTGTGGCTCTGCTGCCGAATAAAGCCCTGCCCGCTGGCACCTACTTTGTAGAATTTGTGTTTATTATCGAAGCCAGCGCACCAAAAGAGCTGCAATTGGGTCGCTATTTGCCTGTCACTCCAGTGCGTTTGCTACTGGAGAAAAATGGGAAAAATCTGGCTGCCAATGTAGGCTTTGAGCAGTTTAATAAGCAATTAAAACCAGTAGGCCGCCAACCCGCCGCAAAAATGGTGAAAGCTCTGCAAAGTTTTATTCATCCACTGATAGGTAAAGCACAGGAACTGGCTACTGAACGTTTAACTGAAGTTCAACTGCAAGCCCAGCAGAGCATGCAACAAAGCCTGGATGCGCAAATTGAACGCTTACAGGCGCTGCAAAAACTCAATCCGTCGGTGCGGACTGAAGAAATTGTTCATTTGCAGCAACAGCAGCAGGCCCTGACAGATTACATCAGCAAAGCAAGGTTAAAATTTGATGCGCTGAGGGTTGTGGTTGTCAGTCATGACTAAAAGTGAATACAATGTTACTTGAATACAAGCCGCCAACACAGCCTTATCTGGATGTGGTTTATCAGGATGACGACATTCTGGTTCTGAATAAACCCAGCGGCTTATTGACTGTGCCGGGCAAAGCACCGGAACACAAAGATAGTCTGGATTACAGAGTACGTCTGGTCTGGCCTCAGGCTCGCATAGTCCACAGACTGGACATGGCCACTTCAGGTTTGGTGGTCATGGCTATGCATGCCCAAAGCCAGCGTGATTTAAACAAACAGTTTGAATTACGCCAAACCCAAAAGCGCTATTTTGCGTTGCTGGAAGGTCTGGTCTCTGCTGATTCAGGTGCCGTTGATTTACCTTTGTTGTGCGATTGGCCAAACAGGCCAAAACAAATGGTGCATTTTGGATCTGGTAAGCCCTCGTTAACGTATTTCAAAGTACTGGAGCGGGCTGAGCAACAGACGAAAGTTGAGTTAACGCCTGTTACCGGACGTTCACATCAGCTCAGAGTGCATATGTTATGGCTTGGGCATCCTATATTAGGTGATAAGTTTTATGGTACCGGGCATGGAAAAAGCTCGGTGCCCAGACTTCAGTTACATGCTGGCTCTTTGAAATTCAGACACCCAACCTCAGGAACTGAGCTATATTTTGAAGTAGAGTGCCCGTTTTAATTTAAGGGACAGCTGTAATTGATGGCTTTGTTAACCTAAGGTTCAGTTATTTAAGGTAAACTTGGCATCAGGGTAAAAAGTCAGGTGGACACTCTGACTTCAATTCGTAATAACGAGCAGCCAGATTTGACTAAATTTTTTACTCAAATAGAATGGCAGCCGCAATTTACCTCTTAGGAGATATGGATGAAACTAAGTACTAGCGCAATCGCCATTATGGCAACTTTACTTTCGACTGCAACATTAGCAGATAGTTCAAAACCTCTGGTCAGTGACCGTGCTTTTGGCTCTGTGTTTGCTGAATACTATCTGCCAGACGGTGACAAAACCGAATCTGCGGAATGGGCATACATGGACGAAGGCTGGGGATATGGCGTTGAATTAGGCTATAACCTGAACGAAACCTGGGCATTACGTCTGGAATACGCTAAACAACGTTTAGAGCAACTAACTACCGATGACAAACTCGATGGCGAGCGCGTTGGTCTTGATGTGTTATACAGCCTGAGTAACACTGGTCTTTATGTTTTAGGTGGTTTAAAGCACCTGGATGTAGATAACACTGACGACGCAACAGCCTTGAATGTGGGCGTTGGTTACCGTCATTACCTGAACGATCGCGTAGCGCTGTTTGGTGAAGCCAACCGCTTCCAGGGTATCGGCGAGAGCTTTGCTGATGCCAATATCAAGTTTGGTATGTCAGTATTGTTTGGTGATGCTCCTGTTGTTGCCGAACCAACACCAGCTCCTGAACCAGTACAAGCTCCTGTTGTAGTAGCTGACAGTGATAACGACGGTGTGCCTGATTCAAATGATCTGTGCCCTGGCACTCCAACAACGGACAAAGTGGATGCAACTGGTTGTTCAATCTTTACTGAGAAAGAAGTGAATTTCACTTTAAAAGCTCAGTTTGATAATGACTCAGCCGTGATCAAACCTGAATACAATGCAGAAATCGCTGACTTAGCGGCTTTCCTGAAACGTTTCCCAGGTACTGACGTAGAAATCGGTGGCCACGCCTCTAACGTAGGTGGTGCGGCATACAACCTGAAACTGTCACAACGTCGTGCTGAAGCTGTTGCTCAGGTTCTGTCGAACGAACACGGTATCAGTTCAAGCCGCATTACTGCTACAGGTTACGGCGTGACTCGTCCAAAAGTTCCGGGTAATACTCCGGCTGCTCATGCTGCCAACCGCCGCATTGAAGCTGTTGTCACTGCAACAGTGAAAGAAAAAGTAGAACGTTAATCTCTGCTGTTGAAAAAACCGCCGCAAGGCGGTTTTTTTATTGGTATCAGCCCTAGTTCCCACTCTCAGATAAAGTATTTCCCCCTGTTGCCGATATGCTGTATATGCCTCTTTTTCCGGACAGTTCAGATGCCATCAAAAATTTTCGCCTTTATATTACTGCTGAGTTTCTGCACTTATGCCGCAGAGCCTGTGTCGATGGAAGAATGGCATAAGGCGGATTTAAGCTGGCAATTACCCGCGGACGAAATTACAGAGTTACTGGCTGGAGACAAAAGCTTTTTGGCATTAAAAAGGGCTGCATTTACGGCAAAGGTCAAAGGCACTATTTTATTTATCCCTGACTGGTCGCAGCACGCATCCAGCCCCAAATATCTGAATCTGCTTCGGAAAGAATTTAACGACTATGGCTGGGACACTTTGGCTATCGCAGTGCCTGAAGCCCCCTTTCCTGACGACACCCCCAACATGACCCAATACAAAGAACAGCTGTTACAGCGGGTTGAAGTGGCCATGACTAACGCAAAAACAGAAAACAGTACTGTGATTGTTGTGGCTCAGGGCAGCAGTGCAGCTTTGATTAGTCAGCTTTATGCGGACAAAAAATTACAGGAACCTCAGTCGCTCATTTTGCTGGAGGCTTATTTGCCTCAGGCGAATCAACAACAGAGCCTGCCTCTTGCCATAGCCAAACAACAGATCCCCACTTTAGATCTGATGCAACGACAAGGGAATCAGCAAATAGCAGCACAGTGGCAACTGAGGAAACAGTTGGCAAAACAGCAACAAAAATTATTATACCGTCAACGTGAGATCAGCGGGCTTATGGCGCAGGCTGAAACACAACAGCAGGTGTTTAAAGAGATCTACGGCTGGTTAAGTTACCAGGGTTATTAAAAAATCGCTTTTCCGGTGACAGAAAGCTATTACACTGTGCAGCATCCACTGTTCTGTCACCTTAGAGGTCTGACGATGTCGCCTTTGCTCCAAACTGTATTGCTACTCACCGCCAGTAATATCTTTATGACCTTTGCCTGGTATGGGCACCTGAAGCATTTTAAAAGCTCTGCACTCTATATTGCTATTGCAGTGTCCTGGGGCATTGCTTTGTTCGAATATATGTTGATGGTCCCTGCCAACCGGATAGGCCATCAGGTGCTGAGTCTGGCTCAGCTGAAGATACTGCAGGAGGTCATCACCTTAAGCGTATTCATTCCATTTGCCGTGCTGTATATGAAAGAGCCCTTTAAATGGAATTATGTCTACGCTGGTTTATGCCTGATGGGAGCGGTATATTTTATGTTTTTCCGCGATTAATCCCTTTGTTTACGGATCAATTCATAAGCCGCCTGAATGTCCTGAGTTTTCTGTTTAGCCAGATCCATCAGTTCAGGGGGTAAACCTTGGGACATCAGCTTGTCAGGATGGTGCTGTGCCATCAGTTTTTTATAAGCCTTTTTAAGCGCAGCTTCAGAGCAGTCCGCATTGACACCTAAAATTTTATAAGCATCGGTCAGGCGGACTCCGCTATCGACAGTGTTGTTATTCGCGCTTTTGGCAAAACGGGCTTCGGCTTCATAACGACTTAACATCTGGTCCAGTTGGGACTGACTGATCCCAAGGGCTGAGGCCACCTGAGTCAGGATCTTCTGTTCAGCACTGCTCAGGTTCAGATCCACATAAGCAGTGCTGATTTGGATCTCAAGAAACATCAGTAACAAATCAGGTCTGGACCTGTACGCCGTCTTAAATTCAGCCAATTGCTCCGACAGAGGAAAATCAGCTTGCTTGCCATGACGAAAAGCAGCCTGAGCTTCTTGTTTTTGTGTCGCAGTTAAGCCTAACTGCTCCATAAAAACTGTAGCTTGCTGAATATGGGAACGGGTGACTACTCCATTAGATTTAGCAATATGGCCCATGACTGCAAAAGTGTTGTAACGGAAAATCCCCTGAGCTTCGGACTTGTCCCGGGAAAAACCATTAAAACCACCCCGACTGGCGAAAGTACCGCCATAAGATTTATCAAACCAATGCCCTATCAGGACACCAATCAGTAAACCCGGGATCTTTAGCAACGCCATACCAAACAAGGCGCCGAGAATTTTACCCCACATGTTCAGACTCCAACTGTGCAGACAATTCCGTCAGCCGCTGCACTGTGCCTATGTCGTGCCAGATCCCCTGATAAAGCTCGGCTGTGACTTTGTTCTGCTGCATCGCTTGCCTCAGATAAGGTGCTAACTTTTGTTTGCCTTCGGCCACTTCACTGAAAAACTCAGGCCGGTATATAGCAATGCCACTAAAAGTAAAACTTTGACTTGCTTCTGCCTGCGCATAACCTTGCGCATTGATACCAAAATCGCCTTTGGGGTGCTGCAGCGGATTAGGCACTAACACCAGATGAGCCAGACAATCCGCCGCTAACAATCCGGACAGCTTTTGGTAGGGGTAATCACTGAAGACATCACCATTGACCACAATAAAAGGCGCATCGCCTAACAATGGCAGCGCCTTTTTTATGCCTCCGGCCGTTTCAAGACCCTCAGTTCCTTCATCCGAGTAACAGATGTGTACGCCAAATTGCTGACCAGAGCCCAGGTGCTGAGGCAACAAATGCCCAAGCCATGCATGATTAATCACAATATCCTGCACACCAGCCCGTTGCAGCGCTTCAAGGTGGTACTGGATCAACGGCTTGCCAGCAACGGGTAATAAAGGTTTAGGTAACAGATCCGTCAAAGGACGCATACGTTCACCACGACCAGCGGCCAGTATCATGGCTTTCATATCAGACGGCTGCCTCCAATGCGGGTTGTATTTTTTTCCTCAGCCACAGATCCAGTTCCTGCAGTTGTGGATAATCCGAGGTCACCTCAAGGATGTATTCAAAGACCCGGGGTAAATCAGGAAGATAGCCTGATTTACCATCCCGGTGATACAAGCGGCAAAAAATGCCACAGACTTTAATATGCCGCTGTAACCCCATCCAGTCGAACCACAACCTGAACTGTTCCGCACTTACTTCTGCCGGCAATTCGGCTTGCGCTGTCAGATGGTGGTAAAACTCGTCACTCAGAGCCCTGACCAGTCCGGCAGGCCATTTGATATAACAATCTTTCAGCAAGGACACTGCATCATAAGTCACAGGCCCTGTAACGACATCCTGAAAGTCGATCACTGCAAGTTTACCGTCTGGTTGCAGCATCAGATTCCGGCAATGGTAATCTCTGTGCATACCGGCCTGGGGTTGTTGCAGTGCCGTATCCGCCAACAGCAGGAAATTATGCTGTAGCATAGCCAACTCTTTTGCATCCAGCGTCAGCTTGAGGTGTTGCAGTACAAACCAGTCAATAAAAATCTGCATTTCGCGCAGTAAAAACGCTTGATCAAATACAGGCAAAGGCCCGGCACTTGTGCTTTTGATACTTCTGATCTGAGTGAGTTGTGTTAAGGCCTGGCGGTAAAAAGTTGTGACGCTGTCGTTCGTTAATCTGGAGAACAACAGGGTGTCGCCTAAATCACTAAGCAGCAATAGGCCATGCTGCAGATCCTGTGCAATAATCTGTGGAACCAGCAAACCGGCTTGTGCAAAGGCCTGCTGAGTTGCAACAAAACGACCACAGTCCTCCGCCGGAGTGGGTGCATCCATCAGGATGTAACTGCATGAGGCTCTGGTAAAGCGAAAGTAACGTCTGAAACTGGCGTCTCCGGTGATTGGCTCCAGCCGGATCATTTCTCCGGGAAAACAAGCCGCTAAAAAACTTTGAATTAACTGCATTCGCTCTGGCACTTCATCCACTCCACCGGGTCAAAGCAGCACTATAACGGATTAGCAGGATCGGGAAAATTGATTTATTATAGCTCGCTCGGTGTTCCGGTCGTTTTCAGCTGTTTCAGGTATTGTACTAAGTAGGTTGCATGACTCATTCTCTGATGTATCGCCTTATTCTGATGGCACTTGGTATGCCTTATCTCGCCCAGGCCGAAGAGCAAATACCTCAACCTATTGAGCAATGTTATAGCAGGGTTGAAATGCCAGCCAAGCTGAGCACGCTGTCGGTGGAAGATAACAGACTACAGATTTTGTCTGACCGTATTCAAATGATGCAGGACCAAACCGCATTGTTTGGCGGCAATATAGAAATACTTTACCGCAATACCATGTTAAACGCCGCCAATGCCCAGGTCAGCCAGAAAGAGCAAACCTTGCTTGCCAGTGGCGGTATCCAATACTACAGCCCTGAGTTAAAAGTCAGCAGCAGTCGTTTTAGTGCAGAGTTAAAACAGGATAAAGCCATCTTAAGCGAAGCTGACTATCAATTAGTCAGCCAGTCTGGTCGCGGTTATGCAAAAGAGATGAGTGCATTAAACAAGCAAATTAACTTATCTGAAGCAAGTTTTACCACCTGTCCGGAAAATGACAGCAGCTGGGCTTTGCATGCTGACAAAATTAATATCAACTCTGATGATGGCTGGGGCGAAGCCTGGCACTCAGTGATCAAAATTCAGGATGTACCTGTTTTTTATTTGCCTTATATGACATTTCCGGTCAGCGATAAACGTAAAAGTGGTGTGTTGTTTCCGAAAATTGGCAGCTCACAAAAGTTAGGTTTGGATCTCGAAACACCTTATTACCTGAATCTGGCAGATAACTACGATGCCACCATCAGCCCTCGTTTTATGAGTAAAAGAGGGGCACAGCTTAATACCGAATTCCGCTATTTAACTGAAGAACACAACGGGCTGCTTCAACTGGAAATTTTACCTGATGACAATGACAAACCTGCAGGTTTTGGCAGCAGATATTTAACGCATTTTAACCATAGCGGCGATCTGTCAGACCGTTGGCGAGCCAGTGTCGATTTCACAGACGTCAGTGATGACGCCTATTTATCTGAACTGGGCTCAGACTACAGCAACCAAAGCGACACTCAACTTTATCGTCAGGCCAGTCTGAATTATTTCGGTGATTATCTGAACTCAGAGATCCGTTTACAAGGCTTTGAAATTCTTGGGAATTACTCCCCCTCTTACGCCGCTTTACCTCAGGTTGATCTGAGCTCAGCTGCACCGCTGGATTTAGCCGCAGGATTTGAATTTAACTGGCACAGCCAATATGCCCATTTCCGTAACGACACAGCTTTAATTTCGAATGCGGATCGTTTGCACCTTGAACCCAGCATCCGCTGGCCTTTGATCACACCAGCCTTTGAACTGGTTGCAGAAACCAGCCTGCTGCACACCAGATACCAACAAAACACGGATCAGGACCAACTGGTGGTGCAGGAGGAAACAAACAGAACTGTCCCCAAAGTACAGGTGAACGCCAGACTGAATATGGAAAGAGAGCTGGAATGGCAAGATTCCGGCTCATTACAAACTTTTGAGCCGCAACTGCAGTATCTTTATATTCCCTACCGTGACCAATCTATGATTGGTTTGTACGACACGGCAAGATTGCAGGATGACTATTATGGTTTGTTCCGTGAAAACAGATATTCAGGTCTGGATCGGATAGCGGACACCAATCAATTGACAGTGGGCTGGACAACCCGGCTTTATGATTCTCAGGACACTGAATTATTCCGTTTCAGTTTGGGTCAGATTGTATTTTTAGATGATCCGCAACCTATAGATCATTCATTACTGGACGCAGAACAGCCAGCAGACTCAGTGCTGGCGTCTGAGTTATTGTGGAACTGGAGCAAGGGCTGGTACTTAAATACCGCATTGCAATACGACTCCAGCAATGAGCGAATGGTCAAAAGCAACGTGACTTTAGATTACATAGCCGATGATAAAAGCCTGATCCAGTTTAACCACCGCTATAGTCGTGAGGTCTCAGACTACGAAATTGCTCAGGTTGGTTTTTTAGGAACAACGCCTATTGATGACAAATGGAAACTGATAGCCAGTTATTATCGTGACATCAACAAGCATCATATGATAGAAGCTAACTTTGGTTTGCAATATGAATCCTGTTGCTGGGCAATACGTATGGTTGCCAAGCGCCAAATCAATACCAACCTTGAATTGGCCTTGAATGATTTATCACAACCTCCAACTTTTGATAACGGTATTGCCGTACAATTTGTCTTAAAAGGTTTTGGTGAAGGCGCAGGCTTCTCGGTCAGCGACATGTTATCAAACGGTATTTTTGGTTATAGACGCCCATATTTACTAAATAATTAATGTAGGAACCTATGAAGTTACAACTTTTGATTGCCAGCTCTGTGGCCGCGTTTCTGGCCTTTTCTGGCCAGGCGGCGGAACAAAAGATCGACGGTGTTGCAGCTATCGTGAATAACGGTGTTGTACTGGATAGTGAAGTGACAGACATGGTCAACAAGGTAAAGCGTAATGCGCAAAGCCAGGGACAAACTTTACCTTCCGATCGGGCATTACGTACTCAGGCTTTGGAACGACTAATCAGTAACAGCTTACAAATGCAAATGGCCAAACGTATGGGCTTACAGATCACCGATCCACAACTGGATCAGGCGCTGGAAAACGTTGCCCGTGGTGAGAATCTGACCATGGAACAATTCCGTCAGCGAATCATTGCCGAAGAAGGTGATTATCAGCAATTCCGTGAACGTTTCCGTGAAGAAATCACCACAGGTGAAGTGTTACGTGCCAACGTACAGCGCCGTATCTACATCAGTCCACAGGAAATCGAAAACCTGATGAAAGTGATGGAAGAACAAGGTGCAGCCAACGAACAGTACAATATAGGTCATATTCTGATTTCCATTCCAAATCAGGGCAGCACTGAAGAAATCAATGAGGCCAAAGAACGCGCAGACAAAGTGATGAAATTGTTACGTGATGGCAGCGACTTCAAAAAAATTGCTATCGCCTCTTCGTCGGACAGCACAGCTTTGGATGGTGGTGAAATGGGCTGGATGAACATCAATGAAATGCCCACTTTGTTCGCAGATGCTATTCGTGGTAAGAAAAAAACCGATTTGATTGGCCCTTTGCGCTCTGGCGCAGGCTTTCACATTCTGACGATTTTTGATATTCGTGGTGCTAACGTGGCAGAACTGAACGAAGTGAAAGCCCGCCATGTACTGATCAAGCCATCTATTATCATGAGTGAAGAAAAGGCACGGGATACCTTAAAGCAATTTGTCACTGATTTTAAAGCAGGCAAAGCTGATTTCGCCGAATTCGCTTCAGCAAACTCGGAAGATCCGGGTTCAAAACTCAAAGGCGGTGATTTAGGCTGGGCCGATCCATCCATGTATGTTCCGGCTTTCCGTGATACGCTCAACAGGATGCAATTGCAGGAGATCAGCGAACCTTTCCGCACTGAGCACGGCTGGCATGTCGTGCAATTACTGGATAAACGTGTAGTCGACATGACCGCAGAGAAGAAGCAGGATCAGGTCTACCGGATGCTGTTTAACCGTCGCTATAACGAAGAGCAAGCCAATTTCCTGCGAGAGTTGCGTGATCAGGCCTTTATCGAAGTTCTGGCGGAAACTGAATGACATTAAGGATAGCAATCACCCCAGGCGAGCCGGCTGGTATTGGCCCCGACCTGGTGGTGATGTTGGCGCAAAAAAGCTGGCCTGCCCAGTTGATTGTTTGCGCCAACGCAGAATTATTACAACAAAGAGCGGCAGCGTTAAACCTGCCGCTTCAGCTTTTACCTTATCAGCCAGATCAACCAGCAGTACCGCAACAGGCTGGTACTTTAACTTGTGTTGATTTTGCGCTGGAAGCGGATGTTGTCACAGGAGAGCTCAACGAAGCCAATGGCCGTTATGTGGTTGACACTTTGCGTTACGTCGGCGAAAAATCAATATCCGGTGAATTTGATGCCATAGTCACAGGGCCTGTGCATAAAGGTATCATCAACAAAGCAGGCGTTCCTTTTAGCGGTCACACCGAGTTTTTTGCCCAGTTGTCCAATACTCCTTATGTAGTAATGATGTTGGCGACTGAAGGTTTAAGGGTGGCGCTGGCGACCACTCATATTCCACTGGCTTATGTGGCAAAAGCCATTACCAAAGAGCGTCTGCATAAAGTTATTTCTGTATTGCATCACGATTTACAGCACAAATTCGCTATACCTTCGCCTGTTATTTATGTCTGTGGACTAAATCCACACGCTGGGGAGGATGGCCATTTAGGCCGTGAAGAGATAGATGTGATCAGTCCTGTGTTAGCAGAGTTGCGTTCACAAGGTATGGATTTGGTTGGCCCCTTGCCGGCCGACACCTTATTCCAGGCGAAATACCTGGACCATGCCGATGCAGTTTTAGCCATGTACCACGACCAGGGACTGCCTGTACTGAAATACAAAGGTTTTGGGCGTTCGGTCAATATCAGCCTTGGTTTACCTTTAATCAGAACATCAGTCGACCATGGGACCGCACTGGATTTAGCAGGTACAGGCAAAGCAGACCCAGGCAGTTTATTCCACGCACTGGAACAAGCCATTTATTTAGCGCAAAGAGCCAAGTTATCAGATGACAGATAAAGTACACCTGGGACACACTGCCCGAAAACGTTTTGGCCAGAACTTCTTACACGATCCTGTCGTGATTGAACGTATTGTTAAAGCCATCAACCCAAAACCAACAGACTTATTGGTCGAAATAGGCCCTGGTTTAGGCGCTATCACTGAACCTGTAGCCGAAAAGTCTGGACATTTAACTGTTGTTGAACTAGACAGAGATCTGGCACAGCGTCTGCGCGAGCATCCGGTACTGGCTCAGCAGCTGACCATCCATCAGGCTGATGCGATGAAGTTCGACTTTCGTCAGTTGTTGCAACCTGGTAAAAAACTAAAAGTTTTTGGTAATTTGCCTTACAACATCTCTACCCCACTGCTGTTTCATCTGTTTGATTACGCAGATGACATTGAAAACATGCACTTTATGCTGCAAAAAGAAGTGGTGGAACGTATGACGGCAGCTCATGGCTCCAAAGCCTATGGCCGGTTATCTGTCATGACTCAGTTTTTTTGCCATGCGATGCCTGTGGTCGAAGTTGGTCCGGGAGCCTTTAAGCCTGCACCTAAAGTTCATTCTGCTGTTGTACGTCTGCTCCCTAAGCCCAGTTCAGAGCGGCAGGATGTGCCCGTCGCAGTGTTAAACAGGGTCTGTCTTGAAGCCTTTAACCAGCGCCGTAAAACTCTACGTAATTGCTTCAGTAACTTTGCAACAGCAGAACAGATTACTGAAATGGGTATAGACCCAACATTACGTCCTGAGCAGTTAAGCGTGGAGCAATTCATCGGTATTGCCCGCTGGCTGCATCAACAAGAGCAACATCAGTTATGAGTCTAAGTTTTGAAATCCCGGTCTCGGTCGAGACATTTTATGTAGCAGCCCAGTCAGATCCGGCGAATAACCGCTATGTTTTTGCTTATACCATCACCATCAGAAATCACAGTGCTGAAACAGTGCAACTGTTAAGGCGTTATTGGTTGATCACAGATGCCAACGGCAAAGAAACTGAAGTGCATGGTGATGGTGTGGTAGGTGAGCAACCTCAGCTTGCACCAGGGTCCAGCTACAGTTATACCAGTGGTGCAGTACTGGAGACCCCGGTCGGTACTATGCAAGGTCATTACGAAATGACCAGCAAGAGCCAACTGAGCTTCAAAGCGGCTATTCCGTTGTTTCGTTTAGCATTGCCAAACATTCTGAACTGATCCCATGCCAGGTTATGTGATAGGTGACGTTCAGGGTTGTTTTAAACAACTGCAGGCATTGTTAGCAAAAATACATTTTGACCCTGGCAAGGATCAACTCTGGTTTTGTGGTGATCTGGTTGCAAGAGGTCCGGAATCATTAGCGACCCTGCGATTTGTCCGCTCTTTGGGCAACAGAGCCAGAGTAGTACTGGGCAACCACGATCTGCATTTTCTGGCCTGTGCTTTTGGTTTTGCCAAAGCAGATCCGGAAGACAAGCTGCAGGAACTGCTGGAGGCTCCGGATTTAGCGGACCTGGTGCATTGGCTACAACAACAGCCCTTAATGTACTATGAGCCAGAGCGGCAGCTGCTATTGGTCCATGCTGGTTTGGCTCCGGACTGGCCCCTTGAAACTGCGTTAAACTCAGCAGCTGAAGTGAGCTCTTTACTCAAGGCTAACCCGGAAAAGCTCTTTGCTGTGATGTACGGTAATGAGCCGGTTTTATGGTCGCAAGCCCATACTGACGAAGAACGTTGGCGCTTTACTATTAACAGTTGCACCAGAATGCGATTTTGTCTGGCAAATGGTGCGCTTGAACTCAAAGAAAAGCGCCATCCAGAGAAAGTCAGTAATCTGATCCCCTGGTATCAGTTTTGGCAACAAAAAACTCATCCCCAGATTTTTTTTGGTCACTGGGCAGCGTTGATGGGACACAGCCCTGTCGCAGGGATCCATGCGCTGGATACCGGATGTGTTTGGGGAAATTATTTAACAGCCTATTGTATTGAGACAGCGCAGCGTTATAGTGTTTCTGAATAAAAATAACGCTATAATGCGGCGCTGTTTCAAAATAACGTATTTTGAATTGTTTATTGTGTGGTGACAGGGGGAATATTGCCCTTTTAGCCTGGATACTGGGAGTAAGGTTATGAAGTTAACGGTAGCACTTCGGATTATTGGCGGTTTTGGTGTAATTTCACTACTACTTCTGGTGATCGGTATTACCTCGTACATGAGCTTGAATAGTATCAATGCCTCAACCACGCAAGTAAATGAGATTTCGATCCCTGCTTTAGAGAACAGTGCAGTGTTGCAAAGTGAATTTGTCAAAATGAGCAAAGTCAGTTTGCAGGCGTTTTATGCCACTGAAGTAAAGCAGGTGAAAGAGTTAGAAACTCAATTCAGTGCTGAGCAAGAGCTGTACGATACAGCAGCTAAAGCATTACAAACTGTGGTCGCGGAAGAAGAGACTCTGGCCAATTCTTTTAAGGATGTCTCAGCTGCTTATACAGAGTTCACTCCTATCAGCAAAAAGTTATTTGCGGAACTGAGCAAAAGCCTGTCTTTACGTGACCAAATTGCCTCACAATTATCTGATGTAGAACTCAATTCAGACGATTCAGCTTCTTTGTTGCTGGATTTCAGCGATGTCAGAGACGTGACCCGTCGTTTCCCACAGGCAAGCAAAGCGGCGACTGAACTGGAAACAGGATTAAATACTTTAGTCAGCGTTGTGGTTGATTTAACCCGCACTACCTCGGCAACCACTGCCGATACCATATCTAACGAAGTAAAATCCCGCTTAGACGGCGTAAATCAACAAATGGCCACCATCAAAACTGAAGCGGGTTCCAGCGTAGATATGGTGGCAGATTTGGATGAGAAAATTACTGCTATCAATGATTTATTAGTAGGTGACGAGGGTATTTTAAATTTAAAAGCCCAAATGCTGGCGGCTTCAGCTGAAGCACAGAAATTGTTAACTCAGGCCGAGGCACACAACAAAACAGCGTTGGACAGTTTAAATCAACTGTTATCCCGTGCCCGCACAGTTGCAGGTGAAATTCAGGAAGAAGCTCAGTCAGACGTTACCGGCGCTATTACCACTATATTCCTGGTCGTGCTGATTTCTATCGGCCTGGCCGTGGGTATTGCTATGGTCACAGTGCGCAGCATCACAATACCTTTATCTAAGGTAAATGAAATTCTGGGTGTGGTTGCATCAGGTGATTTAACTAAGCGCCTTGATGATAAGGCGCAGGATGAATTTGGTGATTTAGCCCGCAACTGTAATCAGGTTATTACCAACTTACGCCAGTTGATCCAGGGTATTATCTCCCGCTCTACTCAGCTTGCTGCAGCCTCAGAACAAACTTCAGCTATCACTGTAGAAACTACCACTGCAATCCGTGAGCAGAAGTCTCAGGTGACTCAGGCCGCTACAGCTACGACAGAAATGAGCAGCACCTCTCAAGGCGTAATGCAGAGCTCAAACGACGCCTTAGCCGAAATTAAAAATGCAGACGGCGAAGCAGAACGTGTGAAAGTTATTTCAGAAAATAACAAACAAACCATTCTGCAGCTGTCTAAAGAAGTTGATCAGGCATCAGCCGTTATTAATAAACTGCATAAAGACAGTGCTTCTATCGGCAGTATCCTTGATGTGATCCGTGGTATTGCAGAACAAACCAACTTACTAGCTTTAAACGCTGCTATTGAAGCAGCCCGTGCTGGTGAACAAGGTCGTGGTTTTGCAGTGGTAGCAGATGAAGTTCGTTCACTGGCCAGTAAAACTCAGGCTTCGACTCAGGAAATTCAGGCGATGATTCAGGTTCTGCAAACCGGTGCTCATGCAGCTGTAGAAGCGATGAACAAAGGTAAAAAGCAGGCTGAGAATTGTGTGACTCAGACTGAAGTTGCAGCTCAGGCTCTGGAATCTATCACGAATGCGGTTCACTTAGCCCATGATATGAGTGAGCAGATCTCTCATGCAGCTAAAGAGCAGAATCAGGTATCTAACGAAATTAGTCATTTGTTAGAATCTATTGTAACTATTGCTGAGCAAACCGCTTCTGGCGCTGAACAGACATCTCAGTCCAGCCATGAAGTTGCCCGTTTAGCTGAAGAGTTACGCCAATCTGTTGATCAGTTCAAAGTTTGATCTGATCGCTAATCAAAAAAAATCCGCCTGACTGCGGATTTTTTTTGAGTCAGGATAGTAAAAAACTACTCACCACCACCGGCACGTTCCACCAGGC
>CBIMJC010000009.1:0-30932 GCA_966244125.1 uncultured Rheinheimera sp. | reverse complement strand
CTGGAGCTATTGAGTGCAGTCAACGCCGCTGTGGCCGCAAGGACGACGGCAGAATTAATCTTTCCAAAACGCTGCAGTAAAGAGTACCAACAACGTAAACACTTCCAGACGACCAAAGATCATCGCCACAACCAAAATCCACTTACCAGCATCTGGCACTGAAGCAAAGTTGGCAGCCACTTCACCCAAACCCGGGCCTAAGTTATTTAAACAGGCGGCTGTAGCGGTAAAGGCGCTGATATTGTCCATACCGACCAACAGCAGTAACAACATAATGACAACAAATACAAAAGCGTAAGCAGCAAAAAAACCCCATACCGCTTCGACTATCCGATCCGGTACTGGCCGACGACCCAGCTTAATCGAATACACAGCCCGTGGATGTACTAAGCGGTTTAACTCCCTTTTGCCCTGCAAAAATAACAGCAGTACCCGCACTACTTTTAAACCACCAGCCGTAGAACCGGCACAACCCCCAATAAAGCTGGCGAAAATCAGCAAAATAGGCAAAAACAGCGGCCAACTGGAGAAACTTGCGGTGGAGAACCCTGCAGTAGTGGACATAGACACAGCCTGAAACAGACCGTGGTTCAGCGCACTTTGCCAGTCCGGATAAATCCGCTCTTCTAAAAGCACCAAAAAACACAGCAGCATCAATGCCAGCTGAATAGCGATAAAGGCTTTTAACTCAGGATCCCGCCAGTAAGTTTTAATGTTTTTGCCCCGGATAGCGGCAAAATGCAGGGGAAAGTTGACTGAGCTGATCAGCAAAAACAGCGCACAAATCATATTGATACTGACGCTGTTAAAATAACCAATACTGGCATCATAGGTAGAAAAACCACCTATAGCCACAGTGGAAAAAGCATGGCAAATGGCATCAAAAGCATTCATACCTGCCACATAAAAGGCCAGAGCACAGGCGATAGTGATGCCGAGATAAATAAACCACAGATGTTTGGCCGTGTCGGCTATACGGGGCGTCATTTTGTTGTCTTTGACCGGGCCAGGCGTTTCAGCCCTGTACAACTGCATACCCCCTACGCCTAACATAGGCAGAATGGCCACGGCCAATACGATGATCCCCATACCACCAAACCACTGCATTTGCTGGCGGTAATACAAAATAGCTTTGGGCAGGCTTTCTAATCCTGTCAGCACAGTGGCACCTGTGGTGGTTAAGCCGGAAAAGGACTCAAACATACTGGCCGCCAGGTTCATATCAGGATTTTCTGTCAACCAAAAAGGCAAAGCCCCGACTGCACCTAATACGGTCCAGAACAGCACCACTATTAAAAAACCTTCCCGAACTTTCAGTTCAGACTTTTCTTTGCGGTTTGGGTACCAGACAGTAAAACCAATCAGTAACGACAGAAAAAAAGACAGAATAAAGGGGACGCCTGCACCGTCCTGATACCAATAAGCGACAAAAGCCGGAGGTAACATGGTGATACTGAAGATAGCAATCAGCAATCCCAGGATCCGGATGATGGAACGGTATTGCATCAGCTATCCTGCTTTGAAGGGTTAAACCACTCTAAGGTGGCTTGTGGTTCTTTAAGTCTGACTATAGTCTGCATAAACTGCTGTTCAAATTCCTGTTGGTCACTTTCGGCAATTTGCACTGTTAAGCGCACTTGCTGCTCAAATTCTTGCTGGTCTATCAACCAGCGGTGTTGCCAGACACGCTGCATGGCCTCAAACACAGCATAAGGTAACGTCAGACTGGCCCGATGCCTTACCGGTATAAATTTACGTTGTGCCAGCGTCAGCGCTTGCCGTACCGCATCGCTATAAGCACGAACTAGTCCACCTGTCCCCAGCTGAATGCCACCATAATAACGTACTACAGTAGCGCAAAGCCCCACCATAGCAGAGCCTTGCAACACAGCCAGCATAGGTTTGCCTGCCGTCCCTGAAGGTTCGCCGTCATCACTGAAGGCTTGTGGCTGTCCAGTAGGCTCTGCTGGCAACAGCATAGCACTACAGACGTGAGCCGCCTGCGGATGTTGCTGTTTTTGCTGGCGAATGATCTGCTGGCCTTCAGCCAGACTTTGGATTGGCCATAAAGTACATAAAAAACGGCTGCGCTTGATTTCAAGCTCAGCCGCAACCTGGTTAGCCAATACCCAGCTACCGGACATCAAAATACCTAAGCAAGTTTTAAATCGCGGGTCATATTTTCGTTGCGGTCTTTGTGCACTATGACGTTATCTTCAATACGGATACCACCGTATTTGCGGAATTCTGCCACTTTATTCCAGTTCACCGCTTTGCCATGGGCTGTATCTTTTAAATCAGCCAATAAAGAGTCAATAAAATACAAACCAGGTTCTATGGTAAAGACCATATTGGCTTCGACCAGACGAGTGGTACGCAGGAACGGATGATCGGCAGGTGCAGCCACATGAGTACCCCGCTCATCTGCCATAAAACCTCCGACATCATGCACCTGTAAGCCTAAGTGATGGCCCAGCCCATGTGGGAAGAAGGTACGACTGATACCGGATTGCAGGATACCTTCAGCAGACATCTGTACAAAGTTAAAGTCGGCCAGAATTTTCGCGATATGCTGATGCGCTTCCAGATGTAAATCCGGGTATTTGATGCCAGGCTTTAAGCCATCCACCAATTTCAGTTCAATCTCCGTCATGGCATTGATCAAAGCCGCAAATTCATCGTCTAAAAAGCTGTACGTGCGGGTGATATCAGCGGCATAGCCATGAAAACTGGCACCAGCGTCTATTAAAAATGAATGGAAATTTGCCGGCTTTTTCCGCTCCAAGGCTGTGTAATGCAAAATAGCAGCGTTTTGGTTCAGCGCTATGATATTGCCGTACGGCACTTCGTTTTCGCTTTGTCCTACAGCGGCTAAATAGGCCAGTTGAATATCAAATTCTGAGCCGCCAGCCATAAAAGTGGCTTTGGCAGCATTATGCCCTGCCACCGCGATACGATTCGCCTGACGCATACAGGCCAGCTCATAGTCGGTTTTATAAGCCCTGTGGTAATGCAGATAGCTGATCACGCCTTCAGGGTTAATTTCGCTAAAACCTAAAGCTGTTGCGACTTCAATGTGTTCACCCAGATACGCCATACGGCCTTTGTCATAAGGCAAAATACGTTCAACCTGATTGGCCTTTTCCAGAATCTGAATATCAAAAAAGCCAGACCAAAACGAATCCGGAGCGTCTGGCACTTTATGCCAAAAGTCTTTCGGCAGATAAAAGGCCAGTTTAGGTTTATTCACCCCATCCACTATCAGCCAGCAGTTCGGGTTATCCACCACTGGGATCCAGGCTTTAAACAGCGGATTGACTTTAAAAGGGTAATCCATATCGTCGAGAAACTGGCGTTTAGCCTGACCCGAATGGATCACTAAAGCGTCCAGATTCTCACGGGCTAACACTGCTTTAGTGCGTTGCTGCAACGCAAATAAATGAGCGGCGTAAAGTTCTTGATAAGCTGGTCGCATAAATTCGGATCCCAATAAATAGCTGTTAATAAAAAACCAATTGTACCATGAGAGCTTTAGCCCTCTATACCCACCCGCATCTGGGCCAGAGGCTCAAAAATATGCTGATTTCTTTGCATTTTTAAACTGTAGATCTGGTAATACATCATGACGTTTTTGACGTAGTCACGGGTTTCTTTAAAAGGAATAGTTTCTACCCAGATATCCAGAGGCACTGAGCCCTCTTTAGGGATCCAGGATTTGACCCTGCTAAAACCAGCGTTGTAGGACGCAGTCGCAAAAACCACATTATTGCCGGTATTTTTCATCAGGTAATTCAGATAATAAGTACCGTAATTAATATTGGTGACCGGATTGTATAACTGCTCCACAGGGACACGGCGGCCGGTAATATGTTTGGCTGTTGCCGGCATAATTTGCATCAGGCCATGAGCTCCAACGGGTGATTTAGCTGTAGGGATAAAAGTACTTTCACGTCGTGCTATCGCCATAGCCCAGGCCGGGTCGACCTTAGCCTTTTTCGAGTAGGTCTGAATTTCTTTGTTAAAGGCCATAGGGAAACGTAAGTCGACGTCGTCCCAATAGCCCGCTTTCGCCAGCGCTACTATAGCGTTGTCGTACCAGCCCAGTTCATAGGCCAGTTTTGCCGCACTGTATTTTTGCAAATCACTGCCATATTGCTGCAAATGCGTCAGCTCACGTTTGGCGGCATTCGGTCTTTTGATCGCTTGCCATTCTTTCATCCGGCGCACTGGAGCACTGCTTTTAAAAGCCAGAAAGTCGGTCTCAGACACCGGCACTGGTTTATGTGCCAGACTGGGAGCTTGTCCTAAGTGAGCTGCAGCCATATAACCGTAGTAACTGCGCAGTTTGGCCAGTTGCTGATAAATATGCACTGAAGATTCTTTTAAGTTCACCTGCTGATAAGCACGGGCTAACCAGTATTGACTGGAATCTTCTTCGGCCAGTTTGGCAGGCAGGGCTTTTACCGCTTCAATCACTGCATACCAGTCTTTTTTGCGTAACAGACTGGCCAATTGCCACTGCACAAACAAAGTGTCTTTGTATTCATTTGGCACTAAGGCGATAAATTTGTCGGCGCGCGGGTCGTTTTTACTGGCCAAAGCTATAGCGATTTGGCGGGCTGTGACAGCACGATTTTCGTTGCTGAAGGCCGGATCTTTGGCAAAACGATTCCAGACTTCAATGGCCTGATCCGGTTTTTTCCAGACCAGCTTCTGCATACCATAGGCAGCTAAATCACGCTCCAGCGGGCTACGCAACGGCAGGAAACTTTTTCGATAGACCAGTGAAGGGTTATCCATCACCTGCACCCACTTTTCGGCCAGGTACTTTTGGTTTTGCGGCAGCAAGCTACGTAAATAAGGCAACATACGCTGGTTGTCGGCCTTCACAGCAGCCAAGACCCGCTGCCAGACCGCGTCCGGAGTGCGCTGCCCAGCTTTTCGCCAACGCTCAAACAGTGGATCACATTCATCGGGCCGGGTTTTACCTACGGCCCATAAATCCCGCACTGCAGGCCATACTGCCGCAGGTTTTTCCAGCACCAGCCGCATTTCCAGCGCCTGACAGTCCAATACCACATCAGAGCCATACTGGTGGTTTTTCAGGAATAACTGAGCTTGTTTGCGATCCGCCAGATAGATCAGCCAACGTTTGCGTAAGGTACGTTCCAGTGGTGTACCTGAATGTTCCTGCATAAAACGCACTACCGCATTAGTGTCGTCCAGGGATTTACTGAGCCATTCCAGCTCCAGATAAGGCTGCAGCGGATAAGCCTGCATTTCTTTTAATACTTTTTTAGCCTGAGTTTCGGTCAGTTTATGAATATTTTTTTCGGCCAGTTCAAAACGTTTACGCATGCCCTCATTAATAGCCTGGGCAGGAAAAACCACGGACAAGGCGGCGGTTGCCAGCAACCAAAGCGATGGACGGAAAACAGAGGAGAAACGCCACATACAAATATTTACCACCTATAGTTACTTGGACATCTATCGCAAATTCAAACAAGTGTTTAAATAACGGTTGAAATTTTTACTGAACCGCGACACACTGACTCTGCAATAGACTCATCTTACCAGTTGCGAATAAAAGCAATAGTCCAGCATGTCGGACGAAGGAGAACATTCATGATCTACCAGAGTAACAGCATCACCGTCGCCTATCTGGCGGATGGTATTGCCGAGTTTACCTTTAATGCTGCCGGTTCAGTTAATAAATTTGACCAACAAACCTTAGCAGATTGTCGTGCCGCTTTGAATCTGCTGCATGCAGATAAAAACCTGAAAGGTGTGATTTACACCTCAGGAAAAGACGCATTCATCGTTGGTGCCGACATTACTGAGTTTTTAGGTACATTCCAGCAGCCTGAAGCGCAGCTTATTCCCTGGATCAAATCTGCCTCTGACGTATTTGACCTGGCTGAAGATTTACCAGTTCCTACCATAGCCGCTATTCGTGGTTTTGCCTTAGGTGGTGGTTTTGAGTGGACTTTAACTGCAGACTACCGTGTTGCAGACACCACAGCCAAAGTAGGTTTACCTGAAGTAAAACTGGGCTTAATGCCGGGTTTTGGTGGTTCAGTGCGTTTACCTCGTGTGATTGGCGCTGATGGTGCTATGGAATGGATCACCACAGGTAAAGAACGTGGTGCAGATGCGGCATTAAAAGAAGGTGCTATTGACGCTGTGGTGGCGCCGGAGAAATTAAAAGACGCTGCGCTTTCCATGATCAAGGATGCAATAGCCGGCAAATTAAACTGGCAGAAAAAACGCGCCGCCAAATTACAACCACTGAAGCTGAACAAAATTGAAGCCACCATGAGCTTCAACACCGCCAAAGGTATGGTATTTGCCAATGCAGGCAAACACTACCCGGCTCCTATGGTGGCAGTAGAAACAATCGAAGCAGCAGCCCGTTTAGACCGCGCTGGTGCTGTGGCTTTAGAAAACGCTGCTTTTGCCAAACTGGCAAAAACCTCTGCCGCTTCTGCCCAGATTGGTTTATTCCTGAACGACCAGCTGATTAAAGGCAAAGCGAAAAAAGCCGCCAAAACAGCCACCAAAGACATCAAAAAAGCAGCCGTCTTAGGTGCAGGCATTATGGGTGGCGGTATAGCTTACCAGTCTGCGCTCAAAGGTGTGCCTGTGGTGATGAAAGACATAGCCGACAAAGCTTTAGAGCTGGGTATGGGCGAAGCCACTAAGCTGTTGAACAAACAGGTTGAACGCAAAAAGTTAGATGCAGTGGGTATGGCAAAAGTAGTGGCCAGCATCCAGCCGACTTTGAGCATGGAACCGGTAAAAGCCGTTGATATAGTGGTAGAAGCCGTAGTAGAAAACCCAAAAATCAAAGGTGCTGTACTCAAAGAAGTGGAAGACTTAGTAGCGGCCGACGCTATTATTACCTCCAATACCTCGACTATCTCCATTGATTCATTAGCCGCCAACTTAAAAGACCCAAGCCGCTTCTGTGGTATGCACTTCTTTAACCCTGTGCACCAGATGCCATTGGTGGAAGTCATTCGTGGTAAAGACACCAGCGAAGAAACTGTAGCTGCGGTAGTGGCTTATGCAGCTCGTATGGGCAAATCCCCTATAGTAGTCAACGACTGCCCTGGTTTTTATGTCAACCGCGTCTTGTTTCCGTACTTTGCAGGTTTCAGCAAATTGGTATTAGACGGTGCTGACTTTGCCAAAGTCGACAAAGTGATGGAAAAAACCTTCGGCTGGCCTATGGGCCCGGCGTACCTGCTGGACGTGGTGGGTTTAGATACCGCCTTCCACTGCACAGACGTTATGGCCGCAGGTTTCCCAAGCCGTATGGGTAAAGTAGAAAACGACCCTGTCGCCCTGATGTATCAGGCCCAACGTTTTGGTCAGAAAAACGGTGTAGGTTTCTATGCATACAGCAAAGATGCCAAAGGCAAGCCGAAAAAAGACTCAGATGCAGCGGCCTATGAATTACTGGCTAAAGCTGGCGCTTCAGGCGTGGAATTCAGCGCGGACGATGTCATTGCCCGTTGTATGGTGCCGATGATTAACGAAGTGATCCGCTGTTTAGAAGAAGGCATTGTCGCTACTGCAGCCGAAGCAGATATGGGCTTAATTTATGGTTTAGGTTTCCCTCCGTTCCGTGGTGGTCCGTTGCGTTATGTCGACACCATTGGTCTGGCGAACTTTGTTGCTTTAGCCGACAAATACGCTCATTTAGGTGAAATCTATCAGGTCACAGACAAAACCCGCGCCATGGCAGCTTCTGGTGCCGTGTTCTACCCGGTTTAAGGCGGAGAGAAACAAATGAAACAAGCAGTGATAGTTGATTGTATCCGTACCCCTATGGGTCGTTCTAAAGCAGGTATCTTCCGCAACGTGCGTGCCGAAGAGTTATCCGCTTATGTGATGTCAGCTCTGGTTGAACGCAATCCGGCTTTAGATCCGGCCGAAATCGACGACGTGATCTGGGGTTGCGTGCAACAAACTCTGGAACAGGGTTTTAACGTGGCCCGTAATGCCGCCTTATTAGCTGGCATTCCGCATTCAGTGCCGGCTGTGACGGTCAACCGCCTTTGTGGTTCATCCATGCAGGCCTTACACGACGCAGTACGAGCCATTCAAACCGGCATGGGCGAGGTGTATTTAATTGGTGGTGTGGAACATATGGGTCATGTGCCTATGACTCATGGTGTGGATTTCCACCCGGGTTTAGGCAAAAACATCGCCAAAGCTGCAGGCATGATGGGTTTAACTGCTGAACTCTTAGGCAAACTACACGGCATCAGCCGTCAGCAACAAGACGAGTTTGGCGCCCGATCTCACCGTTTGGCGTATGAAGCTACCTTGCAGGGTCGTTTTAAAAACGAAATTATCCCGGTACAAGGCCATGACGCTGACGGCGTACTGAAAGTCTTTGATACAGACGAAGTAATACGTCCGGAAACCACAGTAGAAGCTTTAGCGGCTTTACGCCCTGTGTTTGACCCGGCCAACGGTACTGTAACAGCTGGTACTTCTTCTGCTTTATCAGACGGTGCTTCCGGCATGCTGGTGATGAGCGAAGAAAAAGCCAAAGCTTTGGGTTTAAAAATCCGCGCCAAAGTCATAGGTATGGGTGTAGCGGGTTGCGACCCATCAATTATGGGTTACGGCCCTGTGCCAGCCAGTAAAAAGGCATTAAAAGCTGCAGGTTTAACAGTAGCTGATATAGATTATGCCGAGTTAAACGAAGCCTTCGCTGCTCAGGCTCTGCCCGTGATGAAAGACTTAGGTTTACTGGAAGTGATGGACAGCAAAGTAAACCTGAATGGTGGTGCCATAGCTCTCGGTCACCCGCTGGGCTGCTCAGGTTCACGCATCAGCACCACACTGATTAACGTACTGGAAGACAAAGGCGGCAAATACGGTTTAGCTACTATGTGTATCGGCTTAGGCCAGGGCATAGCGACAGTGTTTGAAAGAGTCGAATAAATACCAGCAGTTAGCTGTTGGATAACAGGGTTGGCTTTGGCCAGCCCTTTTTATTTGTACTTTGAGATACCGCTGTGGAGAATTTAAAACACCAGAGCCTGAACTTTGACCTTCTGCTGTTCAATCGCAGCTCTGAATTCCGGGCTTGTTGTCGACCAATCCACAACATCGACTTTCCAGGGTAAATCAGACTCGGAGAAGGCTTCATGTAAACTGGCCAGTAAAGCTAAAGACAAAGGTTGCTGTGACATAATCACCAAATCTAAATCAGAAAAAGGCTTAGCAGTCCCTTTGACACGTGAACCAAAAGCCCAGACTTCACAGGAAGGCACCAGTTGTCGCACTATCTGCTTCACTATGGCTAAATGTTCAGAACTGATATCTAACTGGCTAATGCTCATGCCACCCTCTTTTCTAACTGCTCAGATAAATGACTAGCTTCAGCTAAAAACTTCGGGATACCTGCCACCACTTCTAAAGCCACAGCTTCATCGTAGCTATGACTGGTTTTGCCACGCATTTCACGATACAAACGCCAGTCCGGCCAGCTTCCCAGTAATAACCCCTGCTCGTTACCAGTGCGGATCAAATCCTGAAATGGCATCTGATCAAATAGCTCAGGGGTGGCTGATGCCATTTCCAGATAACGCTTCAGCATTTTATGGCTGATTTCATAAGTAAATTCAAAACGCTGCACCAAACCATCACGAATTTGAGTGTCACTGATATCTTGCTGATACCTTAACCAGCCTTCATGCAGCCTGTTGGTGGCATTATGTAAAGGGGTGAGATCGAGCACAAAATCATTCATCAGATGAGTCCTGTATCAAGCCCTGTCACAGCAGCAGGTATAAGCGAAATTATCGATATGCTATCGTAATTTGCGTCCTTTTGCCCAATCTTAGCCTGAAGCCAGCCTTTTCGCTTAAATCCGGCTTTTCAGCACGAATAAGCTAAGTTAGCATAAGCGCCCTTTTAGTCTGAAAGCTGTGGAGCAAAAGCCATGTCGAACCCTGAACAATTATTTTTAGCGGCCGATCAGCAGCTGGATACTTTAGGTTTACGTTGTCCAGAGCCTGTGATGTTAACCCGCCTGGCTATTCGGAAGATGACAGCTGGCCAGACGCTATTAATTACCGCAGACGACCCGGCTACTACCCGCGATATACCTGCTTTTTGCCGTTTTATGGAACATGAACTGGTCGCCAGCGATACAAGTAGCGAACCTTATCGTTATTTAGTGAAAAAGTCCGGCTAAACAGAAGTTCAGCAGCTATAAGAACTCAAAAAAAGGAGCCGCAGCTCCTTTTTTTAATTACTATCAATCAGTTACATATCACTGCAATACAGAAATATCCGCTACACGCAGGAATAACTCACGGAGTTGCTGTAACAAGGCCTGACGGTTTAAACGAACTGCGGCGTCATCAGCGTTAACCATCACTTTGTCGAAGAACTGGTCTACTACATCGCGCATGGCGGCCAGATGGCTTAAGCCTTCAGCATAGCTGCTTACAGTGGCCTGATAGGCCTGTTCGGCCACTATAGCTTTATACAGAGCCTGTTCGGCTTCTTCACTTAGCAGAGCGCTGTTGATGCTCTCTGGAATAGCTTCTGTCACTTTCGCCAGAATATTCGCTACCCGCTTATTGGCGGCCGCTAACGCTAAAGCGGCATCCAGTTTACGGAATTCAGCGACGGCTTTGACACGACGGTCGAAGTCGGCCGGATTGGTTGGACGGCGGGCTAATACAGCCTGGATCACGTCAACACCAAAACCTTCGCCTTCGTACCAGGCGCGGAAGCGGCCTAACATAAAGTCCAGCACTTCGTCGGAAACGCTATCTTGAGTCAGCTTGTCGCCGAAGGTGGTTTTGCTGAATTCAATCAGTTCAAGCAGATCCAGTGGTAACTGTTTTTCCACCATAATACGCAGTGCACCAATGGCAGCACGGCGTAAGGCGAACGGGTCTTTGTCGCCTTTTGGCGCCTGACCTATACCAAAGATACCCACCAGCGAATCCATTTTATCGGCGATAGCCACAGCACAAGCCTCCAGCTGACTTGGCAGGCTGTCACCGGCAAAACGTGGTTTGTATTGCTCGTTCAGCGCTACAGCCACAGCTTCTGGCTCACCGTCCAAACGGGCATAGTGCATCCCCATCACGCCCTGCACTTCCGGGAATTCGCCGACCATATTGGTCATTAAGTCGGTTTTTGATAACAAACCAGCGCGTTCTGCATGCTGTACATCAGCACCAATTTTGCCAGCTATAAAAGCTGCTACTTTGGCGATACGCTCGGATTTCTCTAATAAAGTACCCAGCTTTTGCTGGAATAAGACGGTACTTAAAGCTGGCAGGCGATCGACCAGTTTGGTTTTAGCGTCTGTCACAAAAAAGAACTGAGCGTCAGATAAACGTGGGCGCACAACTTTTTCGTTACCAGAGATAATCTGGCTTGGGTCTTTACTGTCGATATTTGCAACAAAAATGAATTTATTCAATAACTTGCCATTATTGTCCACCAGCGGGAAATACTTCTGGTTGTCTTTCATGGTCGAAATTAACGGCTCAGCAGGTACCTGCAGGAAACGTTCTTCAAAAGAACCTACCAGCACCACAGGCCATTCCACTAATGACGTGACTTCTTCCAGCAGAGCATCGTCCATCAGCGCCACGCCATTTAATGCTTTGGCCTTAGCCGCGACATTTTCAGCAATAATGGCTTTACGTTTGGCAAAGTCAGCAATGACATAAGACAGTTCCAGCGTGCTTAAATAGCTATCTGCATTTTTGATTTCGACTAAACCAGGCGCATGGAAACGGTGGCCATAGCTGACACGACCTGCTTCTTTGCCCAGAATAGTGGCTGGCACGACGTCGTCACCTAATAACAAGGTAACAGTATGCACAGGGCGGATAAATTCGGCCGTTGAATTGCCCCAGCGCATTGGCTTGGCAATTGGCAACTTAGCTAAAGCAGTGCTGATCACCGCTGGTAACAATGCAACTGTGCTTTCGCCTTTCACCAGCGCTTTGTGAATAAGCCAGGCGCCTTTGTCCGTTTCTAAACGTTCAGCCTGCTCCGCAGTAATACCATTGGAGGCAGCCCAGGCTACAGCAGCTTTAGTTGGCTTGCCATCGGCATCAAAAGCCGCAGCCAAAGCCGGGCCACGTTTTTCTACCACTTTGTCTTGTTGTTGCAAGGCCAGTTGGTTGACACGAACCGCCAAACGGCGTGGCGCTGCATACCAGCTGACTTCGCCATGGCTTAAATTTTGTTTCGACAGCTCTTCAACTATGTTGTCGCTAAAAGCAGTAGCTAAGGTTTTTAAAGCTTTTGGTGGTAACTCTTCGGTACCAATTTCTACGAAAAAATCTTGCACAGACATTATGCCTCCTGCTTAGACTGGTTACGGCTCTTGCTATCACTACATAGGGGAAAACCTAACTTTTCCCGCGCAGCAAAATAAGCTTCAGCACAAGCTTTAGCCAGGGTGCGCACCCGCAGAATATAACGCTGACGCTCGGTCACAGAAATGGCGTGACGGGCATCCAGTAAGTTAAAAGCGTGAGAGGCTTTCATTACTTTTTCATAAGCCGGTAAAGCTAAACCTGCTTCAATCAGCTTCTGGCTTTCAGCTTCACACTGATCGAAGTAAGCGAACAACGCTGGTACGTCAGCATATTCAAAGTTGTAAGTGGATTGCTCTACTTCGTTCTGGTGGAAGACATCACCATAAGTGACACGGCCTAAAGGACCATCAGCCCATACCAGATCATAAATACTGTCTACGCCCTGGATATACATCGCCAGACGCTCTAAACCATAGGTAATTTCGCCTGTAACAGGACGGCACTCTAAGCCACCTACTTGCTGGAAATAAGTGAACTGAGTCACTTCCATGCCGTTTAGCCACACTTCCCAACCCAGGCCCCAGGCGCCCAGCGTTGGCGACTCCCAGTTGTCTTCAACAAAACGGATGTCGTGCACCAGGGTATCAATACCCAGTTCACGTAAGGAACCTAAATACAGCTCCTGAATATTGGCTGGTGACGGCTTTAAAATCACCTGAAACTGATAGTAGTGCTGCAGACGGTTTGGGTTTTCACCGTAACGGCCATCGGTAGGACGGCGGCAAGGCTGCACATAAGCCACGTTGGTCGGCTCCGGGCCTAAAGAACGTAAAAAAGTCATAGGATGGAAAGTACCGGCCCCTACTTCCATATCCAGCGGCTGAACAATAACGCAGCCCTGGCGTGCCCAATAATCTTGTAATGCCAGGATCAACCCCTGGAAGGTCTTCATATCGTACTTTTGCATTAGCCTGACCTGCTGGTAAAAATGACTGAAAAGTATACCTATTTGCGGCGTCGAACTGTAGCGCTGATTCATATTTTTCTAAGGCAATTGGACGCTGGTGCTAATGTTTTAGTAGTTTGGACACTAAAGGCTCAACGATACTTAGTTCTAATTCGATAGCAAAGCTTAATGCTAAGTCTTTCATTGCATCTAAGACATAACCCGCTATAGCTGATACAGCTGTATTCGCTGGTATGGATACAAATGCTTTTACTTCATTTACTTCACATGCCTGCCTGCCAAACAAGAATCCTATAGAAGTCCAAGACACCGCCTTTCTGCCTTTAAGTCCATTCCAATGAAAATTAAAATATAGATTATTGCTATCTAATTCTTTATCCAACGCCTTGGCAAAGTTAAGCCCTACAATTAAGGTCTCTGATACTCGGTATATCATCAAAGATAAATCTAAACAGGTTCCTCTTTGAACTTTGTATCTTTCATTCGCAAAATCATCCTGATATGTTCTTGAGAAATAGAAACGTCCTTGCGTTGAATAACGCATGTAGTCTAACCCCCTATAAAACTCTTCAGATTTTTCTAGGTAGTTAATAAATTGATACCATTCACCATCAATAATTTTCGGCCTATCTATGTCTTCCGAGAATGCACTAGAGACCAGCCATATCGGCCAACCTGATAAAGAAGGGTTCGCATATTTTAATATACTTAGGAATTCAGTCGGGGATTCATGGGTTAATTTATGATCACTTGTCAATAAGCAGCCCCAAAAACCTATGCCATCGATATCAGACCCACTGTCTATAATTTTTTGTGTTTTGTGCTCCTCGTAAGAATCGATATACTTTTTTGCTTCATCGACATTTTCGAAGCCTTCTAAGTGGTTTGAAGCAAGGATGGAAGCAAAGTCCTTCAAATTAACCCCACCTAACTGCCTTCGTATAAACCGGCCAACATCAGCTTCTCTATTTTCAAAACACACTTCAAGTAAATCTGGCAGATCTTTCCAAGTCATTGTGCTAGAACTAGGCGTGTCGTTTGATCTGAGCGTCCGAACATAAACTTGATTTTCTTTAAGGAGCATACCTTTATCGGTCTTTAAATCTCGTTTACATACGACAGGGACTCTTACACCCGACGGAACAACAATAATGACAAAATCATTGTTGAGCCAATTTCGAACATATACATCAATTTCAAATGGTTCAGAAGAATAGTTAGAAACAACACCTTGAATACTATCTTTGCTGAATGTATCGAAAATGCTATTTGCAAAATCATACTTTACTGGTTTCATATCGTCGCTAAAACCAATAACCATATACCCACCATTGAAGTTCCTCAAAGCCATCAATGTCTTCGCAATTTTTGATTTACCTTCATTCGATTGTGGATCAAACCATTGCTTATATTCTCTATTGAGCCCTTCTGAAGGTTGTTCTAACAGGCTATTAATTATTCCTTCAATATTGTTGTTGCGTAGCATAAATCATATTCCCTGATGTCCGTGGCAGAAGGCCTCAAATTCGCTCTCAATTTATAACACATGATGATAAAAAAAAGCCGCAATTAGCGGCTTTTTAGATCAGTGTCTCGAATATAGTGGAACAAACTTACACGTCCAGGTTTGCCACCCGCAGCGCGTTTTCTTCGATAAAGTTACGGCGTGGTTCTACGTCGTCCCCCATCAGGGTATTAAACAGCTGGTCGGCACCAATGGCGTCTTCAATAGTCACACGCAGCATGCGGCGGGTATTTGGATCCATGGTGGTTTCCCATAACTGCTCTGGGTTCATCTCACCCAAACCTTTATAACGCTGGATATATAAACCACGTTTTGACTCGGCCATTAACCATTCCAGTGCTTCCACAAAGCTGGTCACTGGTTTAGTTTTTTCGCCACGGCGGACATAACCACCTTCTTCAATTAAGTCACGGATTGCAGTGCCTAATTCAACAATGCGGCCATAATCCACTGAAGTGATAAAGTCGTAATGCAGCAGGTATTCGTTGTCGATACCATGCTGGCGGATGATCACTTTTGGCACAAACAGATGACGCTCACGGTCTTCCACTATGCTGTACGCATAGCTTGAACCATCACCTTCACGCTCTTGTAAGCGGGTTACCAGATGTTTGGCCCAGCTTTCTGCCGCAGCGGCGTCTTTGCACAGCTCAGGCGTAATGGCAGGCACATACACCAGCTCGTTCAGTAAGTTTGACGGGATCTTACGGCTTAAACGAGTGATAGTGGCTGACACTTTATGATACAGCTGCACCAAAGTTTCTAACTGAGCCCCGCCTATGCCTGGTGCGTCTGCATTGACATGCAAGGTCGCTTCATCCAGCGCTAGCGTCGTTAAGTACTCAGTTAAAGCCGGGTCATCTTTAATATATTGTTCTTGCTTACCTTTTTTCACTTTGTATAAAGGCGGCTGAGCAATATAGATGTAACCACGTTCAATCAGCTCTGGAGTTTGACGATAGAAAAAGGTCAATAACAGAGTGCGAATGTGAGAACCGTCGACGTCGGCGTCCGTCATCAGGATGATGCTGTGATAACGGGTTTTGTCCGGATTGTATTCGTCACGGCCTATACCACAACCTAAAGCTGTGATCAGGGTGCCGACTTCCTGAGAGGAAATCATCTTGTCAAAGCGAGCTTTTTCTACGTTCAGGATTTTACCTTTGAGCGGTAGAATAGCCTGGTTTTTGCGGTTACGGCCCTGTTTGGCAGAACCACCCGCAGAGTCACCCTCTACCAGGTAAAGTTCTGATAAAGCTGGATCTTTTTCCTGACAGTCGGCCAGTTTACCAGGTAAACCTGCGATATCTAACGCACCTTTACGGCGTGTCATTTCACGGGCTTTACGGGCCGCTTCACGGGCACGGGCAGCGTCAACAATTTTGCCAACGATAATTTTGGCTTCGCCCGGGTTTTCTAACAGGTATTCATTCAGTTTTTCGTGCATCGCACTTTCAACAGCAGACTTCACTTCGCTGGAGACCAGCTTGTCTTTGGTCTGAGAACTGAATTTAGGGTCCGGTACTTTTACGCTGATTACAGCCGTTAAACCTTCACGGGCGTCGTCGCCTGTGGCGGAGATTTTCATCTTTTTAGCGTAACCTTCGTGCTCCATATAGGTGTTTAACACCCGGGTTAAAGCAGAACGGAAACCAGCTAAGTGAGTACCACCGTCCCGTTGTGGGATGTTGTTGGTGAAACAATAAATACCTTCCTGGAAGGAATCGTTCCACTGCATCGCCACTTCAACAGAAATACCATCTTCTTCACGGTGTGAAGTAAAGTAAAAAGCCTTTTGGTGAACCGGGGTTTTAGTGCGGTTTAAGTACTGCACAAAAGCTTCGATACCACCTTCGTATTTGAAATGGTCGGTTTTGTCGTCGCGTTCGTCGGTCAGAATAATGCTGACACCGGAGTTCAGGAACGACAATTCACGCAAACGTTTGGCCAGAATATCGTAGTGGAAATTGATATCGCTGAAAATGGTTGGGCTTGGCCAGAAACGAATAGCAGTACCAGTGCCTTCAGTTTCACCTACTACAGCTAATGGCGCCTCTGGCACACCTAAACGGTAGATTTGCGAATGCACTTGCTGTTTACGGCGAATGGTTAATTCTAATTTGTCCGATAAAGCGTTTACTACTGAAACACCTACCCCGTGCAAACCACCTGAAACTTTGTAGGAGTTATCATCAAACTTACCACCGGCGTGTAATACCGTCATGATGACTTCTGCTGCAGATACACCTTCTTCGTGCATATCTGTAGGAATACCACGACCGTTATCGCGAACTGACACTGAGTTATCGGTATGGATAGTCACCCACACATCAGTACAGTGGCCCGCTAAGGCTTCATCGATGGAGTTGTCGACGACTTCGAATACCATGTGGTGTAAACCTGAACCGTCGTCCGTATCACCGATATACATACCGGGTCTTTTACGTACGGCATCCAGGCCTTTTAATACTTTGATACTCGACGAGTCGTAAATATGTTCTTCGGCCATCTTCATTCTGTCCGTATTGTTATCTGTCCGTGTTCCACGTGAAACAATGCCGGATTCAGATCCGGTATTGCTGGTAAAACCTGGTCAGTATTAATCGCTGAAATAAATACCTGCGAATTAATGGTGTTTAAAAAACTAAATATATGACGCTTGGAATTATCGTCTAATTCCGAGGCCAAATCATCAATTAATAACACTGGCTTTTTATGGCCATAGTTATAAATCACGTTGCTTTGCGCCACTTTCAGCGCAAAGAGTAATACTTTCAGTTGTCCACGCGACAACACTTCTTCGACCGCCTGGCCTGCCACTTTCAGCTTTAGATCCGCCTTTTGTGGGCCAAACTGACAATGTCCTAAACGCAAGTCCTGCAGAAAATTCTGCTGCAATAATTGCTGTAATTGTTCCGGTGTATCGATGCGTTCGGGCCAACCTGAATAAAGTTGCAGGGTTAAACCCGAAGCCCAGGGTGCATCTGTCAGCAAAGGCTGCACAGCCGCATCCAAAGCCAAAATATAACGCTGACGCAACGCCTGTAACTCAAAGGCTAAACTGGCCAGATTCTGGTCCCAGTAAGCATACTCATCGTTATAACGCTTTTGTGTTTTTAACAAGGCGTTCCGATGTTTCAACACTCGCTGTAATTTGCTCCACAAGGAATAAAAACTCTGTTCCACGTGAAACAATCCCATATCGAAAAACTGCCGCCTTTCTTTTGGGCCCCCCAGTAATAACTTAAAGCTTTCCGGGGTAATCAATTGAACCGGCAGCAATTGCGCCAGTTCAGAGACACGGTTCAGGTCTTCGCCATTTAACCGCATCCGTAACTCGCCTTCACGTTCGCGCTGCAAACCCAGATTTAATAACTGCCCCGCCATTTCCACTTTGGCATTGAGTAAAAATGCCGGTTGCTCATAGCGGATCAGCTTTTCTGGCTTGCTGCTGCGAAAAGAACGACCATGCGCCAAATAATAAATGGCCTCGAGCAAACTGGTTTTGCCGCTGCCATTTTCGCCATAAATCAGGTTTATCCCGGAACGAAACTCTAACTGAGCTTCGGCAATGTTGCGAAACTGCTGAATTCTAAGCGTATTTAATGCCATTCACTATAAACGCATTGGCATCACAACGTACATGGCGCCTGATTTAGCCGCTACACCTTCAATCAGCGCACTGGAGTTGCCGTCACTTAAATGCAGCACCACCAGGTCTGTTGATAAGGTATTGAGCACGTCGAGCAAGTAGCCCACATTAAAACCAATTTCCAGCGTATCGCCCTGGTATTCCACTTCGATGGTTTCTTCCGCTTGCTCATGTTCAGGGTTATTCGCCACTATCTGCAGCTCGCCTGAACTCAAAGTAAAACGCACACCACGGTATTTTTCGTTCGACAAAATAGAAGCGCGAACACAGGAATCTTTTAGGACATCACGATGCGCAGTCACCAGCTTAGTGCTGTTGCGTGGCAGAACCCTGCGATAATCTGGGAAACGACCGTCAATCAATTTACAGCTGAAGCTGAACTGAGTGTCGGTTAAACGAATATGGTTTTGGCCTAAACTTAAAGTCACCAGCTGCTCATCGGCTATCAGTAAACGCATCACCTCCAGCACACCTTTACGCGGAATAATGATTTGTTTTTGATGACCGGCTGTAGCAGCTAATTCAATAGAACTCATGGCCAGACGGTGACCGTCAGTTGCGACAGAACGTAAAGTGCCGTTATCCACTTCAAATAACAAACCGTTCAGGTAATAACGCACATCCTGATTCGCCATCGAAAATGCGGTGTCATCTAATAAATGACGCAACTGATTGCGTGGCAACTGCAAGTCGACCTCACCTTGCCAGCTTTCTAAGTTTGGATAATCGTTGGCACTTAAGGTCGACAAGGTGAATTTACTTTTGCCTGTGCTGACCACACAGTTCTCACCTTGTACTGTGACATGTAATAAAGAAGAGTCAGGTAAGCTGCGACAAATATCCAGGATTTTTTTCGCCGGCACAGTAATACGACCAGGGCTGATTAACTGCTGGATAGGTGACATGGCCACCAGTTCAATTTCTAAGTCTGTACCGGTCAGGATCAGCTGGCAGTCTTCGCGCGCTTCAATCAACACATTCGACAAAATAGGTAAAGTATGGCGCCGTTCAATAGCACCTGACACCATTTGTAAGGGTTTGAGCAGAGCGTCGCGTTCAATAGTAAATTGCATCACCATTCCCTATTATGAAGACAATGTTCGAATTAAATTTTGGAAATCTTCTTTAATTTCATGCGTCTCTTCTTTTAACGATTCGATTTTACGACACGCATGCAAAACAGTGGTGTGGTCACGGCCACCAAAAGCATCACCAATTTCCTGCAAGCTGTGGTTCGTCAGTTCTTTCGCCAAAGCCATCGCCATTTGACGGGGACGGGCTACAGAACGACTGCGACGTTTCGACAATAAATCCGCCACCCGTATTTTGTAATACTCGGCCACAGTTTTCTGAATATTTTCGATAGTCACCAACTTGTCCTGTAACGCCAGCATATCGCGTAATGCTTCGCGGACAAAGTCGATGGTAATAGGACGGCCAGTAAAGTTAGCGTTGGCAGAAATACGGTTTAACGCCCCTTCTAATTCACGCACATTAGAGCGAAGGCGTTTAGCGACAAAAAACGCCACTTCTTCCGGCAGTCGAATATTGATCTCCTGAGCCTTGCGCATCAGGATCGCCACCCGGGTTTCCAGCTCAGGGGGTTCGATCGCTATAGTTAAACCCCAGCCAAACCGGCTTTTTAAGCGTTCTTCCACGCCGTCTATTTCTTTTGGATACCGATCGCTGGTTAAAATGATCTGCTGGTTCCCTTCAAGCAAGGCGTTAAAGGTATGGAAAAACTCTTCCTGGGACCGGTCTTTTTTTGCGAAGAATTGAATGTCATCGATAAGCAGCGCATCCACTGAGCGGTAATAGCGCTTAAACTCTTCTATCGCATTGTTTTGTAAGGCTTTTACCATATCCTGTACAAAACGTTCTGAGTGCATATAAATCACTTTGGCATCCGGCTTTTTCGCCAGAATGCCGTTACCTACCGCATGCAATAAGTGCGTTTTACCTAAACCTGTGCCGCCGTACAAAAACAGCGGGTTATACGCAGTGCCCGGATTATCGGCCACTTGTTTGGCGGCAGCACGCGCTAACTGGTTCGACTTACCTTCTACAAAGTTATCGAAGTTGTGCTTCGCATTAACATTGCTGTTCACTATAGTTTTTGGTGCGGGCTCAGGCATTGCCGCTACCGGAGCTGCAGCTGGTGCAATCCGTGGCAATTGATTCACAGGGGCAGCCAAAGGCTTTTGGGTTGAACCAACATCAAAGCGTAACCGTGGTGCATGATCGCCACAGTAGCCCTGGATCAGCTCATTGATCCGGTTCAGGTATTTGTCACGCACCCAATCCAGCACAAAGCGGTTTGGCGCATACAAAGTCAGTGCGTCATGCGAGCTGTCAGCTTGTAATGGACGGATCCAGGTTCCAAAATCACGAGCCGGTAGCTCGGCCTGGAGCGCTTCGAGGCAATTTTTCCAAACGGACTGATACACCATATCTCCAAAAGCCCCTAATAATTATTATTTAGTTAGGCAGGCGTAAGTGAAAAGAGCAGCATTATCGTACGATCTTATCCACAAGTTCAATATTGACTTTTGTAAAAATGCGATGAGCGGCACAAACAATATATAACACACTGTTTTACATAAGAATAAACCTCTTATTCCATTTGCTGATATGCAAGTAAAAGATCAGACCAAAGTGGTCCAATAACCGCCGTTTTTTAAAACAACTCACATTTTATCCCAGTAGAGAGACCTACCTTGTGGACAACTTTTAAGGATCGATAAAAAATAATGATCAGATCAGCAGAAACAGAAGGATCTGCATTGACAACAGCAGCTGACCCGCTTAGAATTCGCGCTCTTTTTTAATCGCTGCGTTTTGGTTTTTACTAAAACACAGACCCTTAGTAAATATCGACCGGACGGACGAAGTTATGAAAAGAACATTTCAACCTAGCGTTTTAAAACGTGCTCGCGTCCACGGCTTTCGTGCTCGCATGGCTACCAAAAATGGTCGTCAAGTATTAGCGCGTCGTCGTGCTAAAGGCCGTAAACGCTTAACTGTCGCTTAATTTTTTAAGCGCTGCGTGGTCAGCTATACATTCAGCAGGGAGTTACGTCTGTTAACTCCCCGCGAATTCGACAATGTCTTCCAAAATCCTTTCCGGGTTTCTTCTCCTCTCTTTACTATCTTGTGTAAGCCTAATCAGTCTGTTCATCCAAGACTTGGTCTGACTATTGCCAAAAAACGTGTTAAATTAGCCGTCAATCGAAACCGCATCAAAAGATGTTCACGGGATAGCTTTCGGCTACACCAACATGAACTTCCGCCTGTTGATTTAGTTTTGATGGTAAAAGGTGATATCAGCAATACGCCCAATGAAGAATTGCACAAGCAACTGGATAAGTTATGGGGCAAAATAGCTCGCCAATACAAAACACTGGCGCAAGACTGCTGATTTCCACTGTACGTGGTTATCAAAAGTTGATCAGTCCGTTATTTGGACCCAGTTGCCGGTTTTATCCCACCTGTTCTCATTACGCCATTGAAGCCATAGAACGCTTTGGTGCTGTAAAAGGTGGTTGGTTAACTACAAAACGTTTATTAAAATGTCACCCCTTACATCCCGGTGGTGAAGACCCGGTTCCACAAAAGCAGAAAGAGACTAACTAACAGATGGATTCTCAACGCAGTTTATTAGTGATAGCCCTCGCCTTCGTTAGCTTATTGTTATGGCAGGCATGGCAAACGGATCACGCGCCTAAACCAGTAACTCCGGTCACTGAATCAAGCACAACCACTTCAGCTGGCTCAGCCGACTTACAATTAAGCAGTTCAGGCACTTCAGCTCAACCTGCTGCACCAGTCGCTACTCAACAGCTGATCACCGTCAGTACTGATGTTTTAAAAGTACAGATCGACACTAAAGGTGGCGATATTGTTGATTTAACTTTACCTGCTTTTACCCTGACCAAAGACAGCGATCAGCCTTATCAGCTGATGCGCAAACTCAATGGCTTTGAATATGTAGCCCAGTCTGGTTTATTGGCAGACGGTCCGGATGACAAACGTAACAGCGGTCGTCCAGTGTATTCAGCCGCCCAAAGCAGTTACCAGTTGGCTAATGGCGAACAGCAGGTGGTAGTGCCTTTAACCTTTAACCATAACGGTTTAGAGATTGAAAAACGCTACACCTTTACCGCTGGAAAATATGATGTCCGGGTAGAATATTTACTGAAAAATACCAGCGCTCAAACCAAGTTAGTTCAGCCTTACCAGCATCTGGTGCAAACCATTAATAATGGCGAAAGCAGCAGCATGATGATGCCGATTTATCGTGGTGCAGCTTTCTCTACCTCTGAAAAACGTTATGAAAAATACGATTTTGAAGATATGCAGGAAACCAACCTGGCACAATCCACTAAAGGGGGTTGGGTGGCTATGCTGGAGCACTACTTTGTAGCAGCCTGGGTTCCAGAAAAAACTGCAGACAATCAGCTGTATAGCTTGGTCAATAACGGCAACGGTATTGTGGGCGTGAAAGGTCCTGAGCTGACAATTCCTGCAGGTGAAAGCCTGACGATCGCTTCTACTTTTTATGCAGGTCCAAAGGATCAGGATAACTTAGCCGCTATTGCGGACGGTCTGGATCTGACCGTCGACTACGGTTTCTTATGGTTTATTTCCCAGCCTTTATTCTGGTTACTGACTTTGATCCAGGGTTTTGTCAGCAACTGGGGTGTGGCTATTATTATCATTACCCTGATTGTTAAAGGTGTACTCTACCCTTTAACCAAAGTGCAGTACGAGTCTATGGCCAAGATGCGTAATCTGAAGCCAAAAATTGACGAAGTGCAAGCCCGCTATAAAGACGACCGTCAGAAGATGGGCCCGGCTATGATGGAACTGTACCGCAAAGAAAAAGTAAACCCTATGGGGGGTTGCTTACCTATGCTGGTGCAAATGCCAATCTTCCTGGCTTTGTACTGGGTGTTTGTAGAGAGTGTGGAATTACGTCAGGCTCCGTTTATGTTGTGGATCCAGGATTTATCCACCCAAGACCCGTACTATGTGTTACCAGTGCTGTTTGGTATCAGTATGTTTGTGATGCAAAAACTGACACCTATGACAGTGACGGATCCAATGCAGCAAAAAATTATGCTGTGGATGCCAGTGGTGTTCTCCGTGTTCTTCCTGTGGTTCCCAAGTGGTCTGGTGCTGTACTGGTTAGTCAGCAACCTGATTTCGTTGGCCCAGATGCTGTATATCTACCGTGGCATGGAGAAAAAAGGCTTATACACTAAGGCCTGATGCTCCTGAGCTACACTTCGAAGGCCTGTTTTCAGGCCTTTTTGTTTTGTTGAGTTTAAAAACGTTTGAGGTTTGATCTATGTACAGCACAGACACCATTGCCGCTCAGGCCACAGCCACAGGTCGTGCCGGTGTAGGCATAATAAGGGTATCAGGTCCTGCCGTGTCCGCAGTGGCTTCGGCCATTCTGGGCAAACTACCTAAACCCCGTACCGCTGAATACCTGCCGTTTTTAGACGCACAACAACAAACTTTGGATCAGGGCATCGCCTTGTATTTCCCCGGCCCCAATTCTTTTACCGGCGAAGATGTACTGGAATTACAAGGCCACGGCGGCCCTGTACTTTTAGATATGCTGCTGCGCCGTGTGCTGGATATAAAAGACGTACGGATAGCGCGCCCCGGCGAGTTCTCTGAACGGGCTTTTTTAAACGACAAATTAGATTTAACTCAGGCCGAAGCCATAGCCGACTTAATTGACGCAAGCTCAGAGCAGGCCGCCCGTTCCGCTATGCATTCGTTGCAGGGTGAGTTTTCGCGCAAAATACACGACCTGGTCGAAAAAGTAATTTACCTGCGGATTTACGTTGAAGCCGCTATCGACTTTCCTGATGAAGAAATCGACTTTTTATCCGACGGCAAAGTGGCTGGTGACTTAGCAGAAATTATTGCTGATTTAGCCGGCATCCAGAAGCAAGCCACTCAAGGCAGCATATTACGCGAGGGCATGCGTGTGGTAATAGCTGGCCGGCCTAATGCGGGCAAATCCAGCTTATTAAACGCTTTGGCCGGCCGTGAAGCCGCCATAGTGACAGAAATCGCAGGCACCACCCGTGATGTGTTGCGTGAGCATATTCATATCGACGGTATGCCTTTGCATATTATTGATACTGCAGGTTTACGTGAAGCCACAGACAAAGTGGAACAAATAGGCATAGAACGCGCCTGGCAGGAAATAGAGCAGGCCGACCGCGTCCTCTTTATGGTCGACGGCACCACCACCAACGCCACCAGCCCGGCCGAAATCTGGCCAGATTTTATGTCACGTTTACCTAAAGATTTAGGCTTAACAGTGATACGCAATAAAGCTGACTTAACGGGCGAGACGACGGGCGCCAGTCAGGACGGTGACTATCCGGTGTTTCATATCTCAGCCAAAACCAATTCGGGTATCGAAGAGTTACGGGATCACCTCAAAGCCTGTATGGGCTTTGACGCCAATACCGAAGGCAGCTTTATCGCCCGCCGCCGTCATTTAGACGCGCTGGAACGCGCTGCAGAGCATTTGGCCATAGGCGAGGCTCAGTTGCATAACCATTTAGCAGGCGAGCTGTTAGCAGAAGAACTGCGCCTGACTCAACAACACCTGAATGAAATCACCGGCGAATTTAGTTCGGATGATTTATTGGGCAGGATTTTCAGCTCGTTCTGTATCGGCAAATAACTAAATTCTAACTCCCTCCCCGCATGGCCAGATGATCGCTGGCGGTGCGGCGGATCAGCAGCGTCAGAACTACAGCTCCACACAACGTAATGGCGCTTGCCAATAATAATCCTGAATCAAAACTGCCACTTTGTTTGGCCAGATAACCGCTGATGGCCGGAGCCAGTATTTGAGCTGTGCCATAACATAAGGTCATTTTGCCCATCAACTGAGCAGGTTTTTCCGGTAACAAGCGCCCTGCCATCGTCAGCATTAAGCTGACACAACCGACAAAACTGATGCCAAATAAAAAGGCACTGAAGACTAAGGCCGGCGCCTGGGTCCAGAGCACAGGCAACACAATAGCCAAAGCGTTCAACAGTAAAGCCCAACGCAAACTGACTAAATAACCAGAACGTCGCGCAACCCTATCCCAGAACAGAGCTGCAGGGGCCGCCCCCAGACCTAAAGCAAAAAATGCCCAGTTACCAAAGCCAGATAGTTCTGCATTTTGACTCGCCATAGCAACAATAAAAGTGATAGTAACCACATAGCCATAACCGGCGCAGAAATACATCAAAAACAAAGGCCAGAGAAAACTACGGGGCAAGGCCAAAGCTGTTGCATCTGTGCTGTGGCCGGATAACGCTAGCTGTGGTGCAGGTAACCAGCGCCATGCCGGCACTATCAGCACCAATCCAAGCAGACTAAGCGCCAACCATTGCTGATCCCAACTGAAAGCTGCAGCGCTAAACAGCTCGACTAATAAAGCCACTAAAGCTATGCCCAGGCCGAGACCCGCAAAATGCAAACCCAGTTCGGCTTTAGCGCCACGTGCGGCCAGCTGCTGCAAAATAAGCCCTGAGGCTAATAACATCGAAGCGGCTGAACTTAAACCTGCCAGGAAACGCCACAAGCCCCAAAACAGTGGGTCTGAGCAATAAGCTGTGGCTAAAGTGCTGATGACAGCAAAAACCAAACCTGTGCGATAGGCATAAAACTTCCATTGCCAGTTTTTTAGCCGCACAGCCAGCAAAGCACCGGCAAAATACCCCAGATAATTCACTGCAGCTAAATACCCAGCCAGAGCTTCGGTAAGACCAGCAGAGGACATCAAAGGAATAAGCGGCGTGTAGGCAAAACGCGCTATGCCCAAACACAATAACTGACTAAAAAAACCAGCCAACAGGATGCGGCGGGCCACTGGATCAGACATACAGAGGCTTCCTTAGCCAGAAGTGTTAAAACGACAGCAGCATCTTAAGCGCTATCAAAAGTAAGACGCAGGCAAATAACTTTTTTAATAAAGCCGCCGGCACTTTAGTGGACAGCCGCACCCCAAAAGGAGCTGAGACTACTGAGCCTATACTCATGCCAAGCACAGCGGGCCAATACACTGCCCCTATCAGATCCGGATGAGCAACGGGGGCTGTTTGCAGCATATAGGACATAGCGCCAAACACAGTCACAGGAAAACCCACGGCCACTGAACTGGCTACAGCTTTGGGCATAGCCATAAACCGGCTTAAAAAAGGCACCATCAACACACCACCACCTGCACCGATAAAACTACCGGTAGCGCCGACTAAAGCAGGAAACCAGCGTAAAAGTTGAGTGGAGGGTGTTTTTTGCAGCTGAGTAGTTTTTGCTGATGGCTTTAACATAGAAAAAGCCACATAAAGCAAAAAAGCCGCGAAAATGCACTGCAACCACAAAGCCGGTAAACGGGTGACCAGCAAGGAACCTAACACTACTCCTATTAAACTGGCCGGTAACATCAACCGGATCAAGCCCCAGTTGATAGTTCCTTTTTGATGATGCACCCGAAGTGAAGACACAGAACCTATAGCAGCGATCACCATCGAACTGGCAAGAGCGATCACAGGCGAAACGTCCGCACTAAAACCTAAATACGGCAGCATAAAAGTTAAAAAAGGCACTGTGACCAGGGCCATGCCGACTCCTATCAGACCCAGCAACAAACCACCGGCAAGACCCGCCAGAATAAATAACGTCAGTACCCACAGATCCATAACTTCCTGCCTGAACTAAAAAGGCCAGCTGGTGCTGGCCTTATTTAAACCTATGACTTACCGGGCGTAAGTCGCAGTTAATGTGGCTTTACCCAAAGCCGTTGCATTCAGCATAAAACCAACCACAGCAGCGCTGGCGCCATCAGGTACCCCTAAAGTGGCTTCGGGCAAAGCCCAGACGGTAAACTGATAACGGTGCATACCATGGCCCTCTGGCGGACAAGCGCCACCAAATTCTTTACTACCATAGTCATTGTTAAAACTGCGGCAGCCTGCTGGTAACTGACCATTGCCAGCTCCCTGAGCTAACGAAGTGACAGTAGCTGGAATATCCAAAACCAGCCAATGCCAAAAGCCTGAACCTGTAGGCGCGTCCGGATCAAAGACTGTAATAGCATAACTCTGAGTACCGGCAGGTGCATTTTGCCAGTCGAGCGCAGGTGACAGATTTGGGCCGTCGCAACCAAAACCATTAAATTCAAAGGTTTTTGCCATAAAATGGCCTTCACGGATATCCGGACTGGTCAGTTGAAATAGCTTGGATGTCATGTTTTTTCCTTAACTATGGCTCAAAACAAAAAGGAAGCAGAGCTGCAGTCTGTACTTTGCGGCCTGGCAAATCCAGCCTTTTGCGACCAACTCTGCACTTCAGGCTTTGGCTTGAACTTTAACTATGTTGCTGTAACCACTGATAAAACATTTGTTTTGGCATAGAGCCGGATTGCTGAGCAACCAGCTTACCTGCTTTAAACAACATCAAGGTCGGAATAGAGCGAATTTGAAACTGTGCTGCCAGCTGTTGTTGCTGCTCAGTATTAACTTTGGCGAACCTGAACTTAGGTTCTAACTCTGCTGCCGCCTGATTAAAGACAGGCGCAAAATTCAGACAAGGCCCACACCAGCTGGCCCAAAAATCCACCACCACAGGTAATTCTGATTTTTGGATCTGATTGACAAAATTCTGTTGGGTTAACTCTATAGGTTTTCCGGCAAAAAGTGCGTCTTTGCACTGACCACATTTAGGCTGATCGGCAAACTTTTCCGGCTGAATCCGGTTTAAGGTTGAACAATGAGGACAGGCAATAATCATAACTGACTCCAGATTTGGCTATCTGAGCTAAGTATGGGCGCGCTATAAGTTTTTATAGCCTGGTCACTATAAAAAAACCGGCTTTCGCCGGTCTTATGTCTAAGGATGGACGGTACGTCGCAACTGTCTGGAACCTTGTTGCGACGAATCCTTACTTCTGAGATTAATCTCTTGGTTTACGTGGTGCACGTGGAGCAGCACCAGGGCGTGGGCCAGGACCAGCTTCAGTGCGTTCACGACGTGGTGCTGAACCAGCAGCCGGCGAACCAGTATCTACAGTGATATTCAGTTTTTGTTTACGTACATAAACCTTTTTCAGATGCTGCATCACTTCAGCCGGAATATTGGCTGGTAATTCTACAGTACTGAAATGATCAAACAATTTGATGTTACCGATAAACTGGCTGTCGATATTGGCTTCATTGGCGATAGCACCAACTATGTCACCGGCACGAACGCCATGCTCTTTACCCACTTCAATACGGTAGTTGGTGTAGTCACCTTTTAACTCACGACGTGGACGTGGCGGACGATCGCCGCGTTCAGCACGATCACCTGAACGTTCTGGTCTGTCACCACGGGCAAATTTATCACGGCCACCAGCACGATCATCGCGGTCACGGCTATGTGGTTCACGGATTTCCGGGAACTGAGACGCGACGTTTAACGGCTGATCTTTTTGCGCCAGATACAACAGAGCTGCTGCCATGTCGATATCTGTCGTTTCTAACTTTTCACGCCAATCGTTCACCAGATCCTGGAAGAAGCTTAAATTTCTCGCTTCAATGGTCTGAGCTAACTGAGCACGGAAAGACTCGATACGACGCTGTTCAATCACCTGACCTGTTGGCAGTGACATTTTTTCAATAGGCTGACGGGTTGCGTGTTCGATAGTACGCAATAAACGACGCTCGCGTGGTGACACAAAAAGGATCGCTTTACCTTCACGGCCAGCACGACCAGTACGACCTATACGGTGTACATAAGCTTCGCTGTCGTATGGGATGTCATAGTTGATCACCAGGCTGATACGTTCTACGTCCAGACCACGGGCAGCCACATCTGTGGCCACTATCACGTCCAGCTGATCCGCTTTTAAGCGACGGATAGTTTGCTCGCGGTGCGCCTGGTTCATATCACCATTTAAGCAAGCCACGGCATAACCACGGGCACCCAGTTTTTCTGCAATTTCTTCAGTCGCGCTTTTAGTGCGCACGAAAATGATGCTGGCATCATATTCTTCGCCTTCCAGAATACGGGTTAAGGCATCCAGCTTCTGGTTGCTGTCCAGCATCACGTAGCGCTGTTGAATACGTTCAACAGTTGAGGTCTTAGATTCGATTTTCACTTCGTGGGCATTTTTTAAATGCTTTTGAGCAATAGCGCGGATCTGATTTGGCATAGTGGCAGAGAACATCGCCACCTGACGGCCTGGTGGAGTAGCATCCATGATAGTTTGCACATCATCGATAAAACCCATACGCAACATTTCGTCGGCTTCGTCCAGCACTATGGCACGCAGTTTATCCAGCACTAAAGTGCCACGATCCAGATGGTCCATGATACGGCCTGGCGTACCTACAATCACCTGAGAACCACGTTTCAGCGCTTTTAACTGAGTGGTGTAATTCTGACCGCCATATAAAGGCAGAACATGGAAAGCCGGCATATAACGGGCATAAGCCTGAAACGCTTCAGCGACCTGAATAGCTAATTCACGGGTTGGCGCCAGCACTAAAATTTGTGGATCATTTTGGGCAGGATCTAAACGGGCTAATAAAGGCAGTGCAAAAGCAGCTGTTTTACCAGTACCTGTTTGAGCTTGGCCCAGCAAGTCTTCACCAGCCAGTAACTTAGGGATGGCCGCTTCCTGAATTGGAGACGGATGTTCATAACCAAGTTCTGTAACTGCACGCAGAATAGGTTCCGGCAGCGCTAGCTGGGAAAAAGACATGGACTCAGACATATATTGTATAAACCTCAATAACACGCAGGCGAACGGGTTGTGCTATTGTAGATTTACTGAGCCTGCTTTGCAGTAAAAATACCCAAAAGGTGCAAGAAGCATTGGCTTTGCACGTTTTAATTCCAGTAGTATAGCCAATCATTTAACTGACAATGGGTTGCAGTATGATTGAGATCCTTGTGGGCAGCCAAATGGGCGCTGCGGAATATGCAGCAGAGCAAGTAGCTGAAACTTTGGAAAAAGCGGGTTACGAAGTAAAACTTCATCTCACCCCTGATTTAACACAGTTAACCAAAAACAGTATCTGGTTAGTCGTCACTTCGACGTATGGCGCAGGGGATCTGCCCGATAATATCCAACCTTTTGTGGATCAATTAGCACAAGATCAAACAGATCTTACCACAGTTTCCTACGCAGTGATCACTTTAGGTGATTCCAGTTACGATACTTTTTGTCTGGCCGGTAAAAAAATCTCTGACCTTTTTGGCTCTTTAGGCGGTAGATTATTGCTACCAGGACTAAATATAGATGTTTTGACCGCTGAACTGCCTGAAGATCAGGCTTTGGTCTGGTTACCTGAATTTATCAAAAGCCTGCCTTAACCTCTTCTCAGTTATACAGAGCAGAATCTTTTGCTCTTCGTCAGTCAGAGGCCCATCAACAAAGGGCCTTTATTCTGTAATAG